>JAUXFT010000109.1 GCA_030622755.1 Aestuariirhabdus sp.
CAGAACGACATGGCTACGATCCGACTTGCTTCAGTCCGCTCAAAACCGAAGATCTGGCCGCCGCCATGCTGTTGCAGGCACGCAAACCGTCAACAGGAGTTAAGGAGATCCTCTCGGTTAATATGCAGGGACTCGCACAAAGGGTGTTGGATTAAGTTTTGTAATAGCACCTATGATTCGGCAATATTTATCAGCGAATCACAGGTGTTATTTTTAATAAAAATGAGCAACGAATAGCGCTAAAAAGAGAACAACTAAAGAGAATCAACAAGAGAAAACCGCTAAAAAAGACAGATCACCCGGATACCTGGAGAATACCAACGCCTGAACACAGGTATTCTTATAAAAATCTTTAGACCACCCCTTAGATCACCCCCTGGATCAAACCGGCAACATTGATCTGATTCTAAACCTCGCGCCCATACATACTGACAAGGTTACTTTGGGGTCACTCGGTACAATGAGCCGTTATTACTGTCCGTCAAAAAATAGAGCGCACCATCAGGTCCGGTACGTACATCCCGGATGCGTTCATTCAGCTCAGCAAACAATGTGTGTTGATTCACGACTCGACCCTGATCAAGCTCGACCCGACGAATTTCTCGCGCCGCCAGCGCGCCAACAAACAGATCCCCCTGCCAATCGGCAAACAACTCACCGCGGTACAGGGTCATACCGGAGGGTGCGATAGAGGGCGTCCAGTTAACCAGGGGTTGTTGCATACCCTCATACTCGGTATACGGCGTAATAGAGGCACCGGAATAATCCCGACCATAGGTAATCACCGGCCAGCCATAATTGTTTCCAGGCTGCAGTACGTTTATCTCGTCACCTCCTTTGGGGCCGTGCTCGTGTGCATACAGGGTCGAGGAATCCTCATCATAAACTATGCCCTGAGGATTACGGTGACCGTAACTCCAGATCTCGGCGCGAACATCTGCGCGACCCACGAAGGGGTTATCCGCTGGAATAGTGCCGTCATCATTAAGACGAATAATCTTACCGAGCAAACTATCCAGCTTCTGTGCGGCCTCTCGGTAGTCGAAACCATCTCCCGTGGTGAGCAACAGGGTACCGTCAGGAAT
The DNA here is from genome assembly GCA_030622755.1 of Aestuariirhabdus sp. Classification (GTDB taxonomy): domain Bacteria; phylum Pseudomonadota; class Gammaproteobacteria; order Pseudomonadales; family Aestuariirhabdaceae; genus Aestuariirhabdus. The sequence goes on from JAUXFT010000109.1 coordinate 1,086, forward strand.
AAACACAATACGTCCGCCATAGTGCACCGGCGTATCTTTCAGGGGGTCTACCGTAAATAATACCTGCAGATCCTGTAATGCGTTACCTTGCAGGCGGGCGCGCGCCAAACGAGTGCCATTGGCCTTTCCGTCACCCCAGGCATAACTCAGGTAGACCAGCTGATTGGTAGCAAAGTCAGGATGGGGAATCGCATCAAACAACCCTCCCTGACTACGATCAAACACGTCAGGAACCCCCGCTACCGGCTCAGGTAACATCGCCCCTTTGGCAGCATCTCTGGTAGCTTCTTTGGTAGCTTCTTTGGTAGCATCTTTGGTAGCTTCTTTGGTAGGAATGATTCGCAAGGTGCCATTGCGTTCCGTCACTAACATACGGCCATCGGGTAAAAAGGCGAGGGACCAGGGATGGTTTAATCCGCCAACCACTTCCTGCAGTTGATAACGAGGACTGTCTGCAGCCATCGTGACACTGCTCCAAAAAATAATCAGGCCGCTCACTATTCCGCCCACAGCGGAAACTAAGGACAGGGGTACAGGAAACAAAGACATTGCTCTCTCCTAAGCAAGGCACACTATTAACAAGACGCAATATAAACAAAGAACATTCAAAACAGCCGAGTAACTCTCATGATGCCAGACTACTTTGGATGCGCCTAGATTTTTACCCTGGAGATTTTTTATCTTTAGTTGCATGGCCAAGCCAATGCGCCGCAAAAAATTGATAGCTAACCTCTCGATAACCATGCTGCCCGAATCCGCTCAGTAAATATCACTTCAGCAAACCCGGGATTCACTTGGAAAGCACGATGCGCTATGCCTAAAATAACCCTCAACTTGCAGGAGACATCTGTGCCACATTCCCGTACTCGTACACTGATTGCATTTTTTATCGCCAGCCTGAGCGCGATTCTCATCGCCTGCTTTAGCCACAGTCAATTTGTACTTAACGAACTGGTTATTCTTGGTGTTGTTATACCCGCAAATGTACGCATAGGATTCACTCTCGATGACCTGATCGGCCTTCTGCCGACCTACGGCGCAATAATCACCCTGGGGCTCGCCATTGCATTTAGCATTAGCGCCTGGCTGGTTCGGCGCGCCACGCTGCCTGCCATTATTCTCTACCCGCTGGCCGGAGTAGTGACCCTTGCAGCGATACTGTCACTGATGCACCCTGTTCTCGAAATCACCCTGATTGCAGGGGCTCGCAGCAGTACAGGATTCATCAGCCAATGTCTGGCAGGCGGAATCGCTGGCTGGGTGTTTGCGCTGCTCACCGGCAATACTCAGCACCCCCGGTAAACGGGCCAACTTTGCCAGGCGCATAGACAAGCTATTTCTCCGTAAAGCTATATACTCCAGCGCTACTAGCGAAGCAACACAGCCTTCAAATACAACCAACGCACAAAGGCAAGCTCAATGAAGCCATTTGAGCCATCTCGATTCCCCAACCCGTTCATAGCCATCCTCTGGTCGCACACCAAAGATGTCGTTTCGGTTTATTGGGTCTTGATCAAGGTGATGCTGCCAGCTGTTGTCATCGTCAAAATTCTTGATAGTTTCGGCGCTACCGAATGGCTCGCCCTGGCACTCTCACCGCTTATGTCACTGGTTGGACTGCCCGACAGCATGGGGCTGGTATGGGCTGCCGCCATTCTCACTAACGTCTACACCGCCATGGCGGTGTTTTATGAACTGGCCGGCAACGAAAGCTTTTCTGTCGCCCAGATCTCGGTGCTTGGCATACTGATATTGATAGCCCATTCGCTACCGACGGAAGGAGCCATCGCCAGGATAGTGGGTGTTCGCTGGCGGGTTACCTTGCTGGTCAGAATTGTCGGAGCACTGGCACTGGCTGCGCTGGTTAATCAGGTTTATCAATGGGGTGACTGGCAGCAGCAACCCGCGCAAATGCTGTGGCAACCCACCGTCAACAATGGCACCCTCACGGCCTGGATCATCGATCAGGCACAGCTGTTCGCCACGATCTTTTTTATCATTGCCGGGCTTATGAGTCTTTTAAGAATATTACGCTGGCTCGGGATCGAACAACTGATGCACTGGCTATTATCACCCCTCTTGCGAGTACTGGCGATCAGTAAAGAAGCCTCCAATGTCACCATTATTGGCATTACCCTGGGGCTCAGTTTCGGGGCCGGATTATTAATTGATGAGGCGCGTTCAGGACGCATCAGTAAACGGGACATAGTCCTCACCATCTGCTTTCTTGGACTCGCCCACAGCTTGATCGAAGACACTTTGCTTATTCTGTTATTAGGCGCGGACCTTAATGCCATTCTTTGGGCAAGGCTACTGTTTGCCATTGTGGTCATATCGATCATCGCCAGACTCTGGAAACCGGCAACAGTAAAAAGCCAATCAAGCCGCAAGGAATCGGGACAAAGCACCTCTTCCGTAAAGGAGATCGGTTAAGCAACCGGGTAATTAGCTTGATACGTAAGTGGATACATCATTGATCGTCGGCACAAATCACTCAAAGAAGTATGAGGCTTGCCTAAACCTGCTAACGCAGATTATACCTCGGCAGATTCCGCCACGATCCGATTACGCCCCTGCTGCTTACCGCGATACAGCGCCTGATCCGCCATCTTTAATACCTGCTCAAAGCCTCGCCTACCCGCCATCTCAGCCATACCGATTGAGATGGTAATTCGATAAATCTCGCCATCACATTCAATATCGCTCTCAGCCACACGCTGGCGAACCCGTTCAAGTAAATGGGCAGCCTCGCTCATGGTAGTATTGGACAGCAAGAAAACGAACTCCTCCCCCCCCCAACGTCCAACCTTATCGCCGCTTCGCAGACTGCTCTGCATAACATTGGCGACCGCGCGCAAAATATCATCACCGCAAGCATGACCGTACTTGTCATTAAATGCCTTGAACAGATCAATATCCGCGATAGCAACCACCCCGGTAAAAAGGGAGCTTTCCTGGGTGTCAGAGATAATACGGCGGCGATTTGGTAACTGGGTAAGACTGTCGGTATTAGCCAACAGACCCAGCGCCAGAGATTGCTGTTCTATTCTTTCAGCTTGAGTAATCAGCTGCCCGTGAAATAACTTGGACAGAATATACAGCAGAAAAATAAAGCCGATAGTGTTGAGGATAGACATCATCTTTAACTGTTCAGGCGGCAACCTGATGCTGGCCAATTCGGAAGGGAAATTTGCATCCAGTAGGAAATAGATCAGGACAGATGTCATCAAGAAAAAGTAACGCCACAAACGTTGCGCATCGCTAAATACCAGAAAACACAGCACGCCCGAAGTCAGTAAAAATAGATGCATGAAAGATGCAGAGCCAATCAAAAAGGTTATACCCGGTATCTGAATGAACAATGGGCAACACAGCGTCAGCACCGTCCCGGCCAGATAATGACCTCGGGCATTGCACAGTAGTGCGCCCGCGTATACCAGCACGCTGACCGCATGCACCAGGATGATAGGCATCATCTGCCAAAATGCAGTTCCCAGATAAAGCAATTGATAAGACACCGTCAGTACCAGCGCAATCAGCACAAACTGATTGACCACCACAACACGCTCAAGTACAGGTGATAACAATCCGTCGGCACCAATCAGGCTACCGCGTTGCCACAGTGCCGATAACTTATTTTTCATTCCGTCCCTTTTTGAAGTGCATCCCTGATATTCGTCCCCAGCATCAATTCCTGACTTATAAATGCTTTACACGCGTATTGATACAGGACATCACAACCGAAATCAATTTCCACCGCGGTACTCATGACAAGAGGATGACTAGCGATCCATTTTGCTCTCTCAGCCATTTTTCTGGCCTCGAAGCTTTTTATAATAGCTTCCCATAGCTTTCATGCTTTTCACAAAATAATGCTTACCTTTACGTTAACGTAAACTTTAACTACAATGACGTCACAACAATCGCCAGACTCACGATACAGTGGCCTATGAACATTCCTGAAAACCCGCATACCTTCAGTATCTCGATGCTTGCCAAAGAGTTTGATGTCACCACAAGAACCATCCGCTTCTATGAAGATAAAGGATTGTTAACTCCTAAGCGGCAGGGGCAAACCCGCATATATTCCAGCAGCGATCGCACCAAACTAAAACTGATCCTGCGTGGTAAACGTCTTGGTTTCACCCTGGAAGAGAGTCGCGACATCATCGAGATGTACAGCCCGGGACAAAATAACGAGCAGCAATTGAAAAAGCTGATCGACGGTATTCGCACGCGCAAATCCAATCTGCAACAGCAGTTGCACGACATTGAAGTGATGATGCTGGATTTGCAGGAATCCGAGGAACGCTGCCTGAATTCGCTCAACGAGCTCGGAGCCCCTGGCTACTAAAAAAATAACTGCCCCCTCTATTTAATGCCGCTGTTAATGCCATCCGCATATAGATAGAGAGCTTCAGCCTATTAAAGAGCTTCAGCTTATTGAAGAGCTTCAGCCTATTAAAGAGCTTCAGCCTATAAAGAGCTTCAGCCTATAAAGAGCTTCAGCCTAAGAAAAAGCATTGGGACAAACCAAAACAGAATCCATTGATACACAATTAACAAAACTAAAAATTGCTACCACGCCCACCACTTACTGGCGTCCAGCAGAAGCAAACGAGGAACGACTATGAACACCAGCTACCCTACCCTGAATTTTGACCTTGGCGAAGACGTGGATATGCTGCGCGATGCGGTGTATCAATTCTGCCAGGCCGAACTGGCCCCGCGCGCCGCGGAAATCGATAAAAGCAATGAATTCCCGATGGATATGTGGCGCAAGTTTGGCGATATGGGCTTGCTGGGCGTCACCGTGAGCGAAGAGTATGGCGGCACCAACATGGGTTATCTGGCCCATGTGGTCGCGATGGAGGAGATCTCCCGCGCCTCCGCGTCCGTCGGTTTATCGTACGGTGCGCATTCCAACCTGTGCGTTAACCAGATTTTCAAAAACGGTAGCCACGAGCAGAAAGTTAAATACCTGCCAAAGCTCTGCAGCGGAGAACATATCGGTGCCCTGGCCATGTCAGAGCCCAATGCCGGCAGTGATGTAGTGAGCATGAAACTGCGTGCCGAGAAGCAAAGCGACCATTACCTGCTTAACGGCAACAAAATGTGGATCACCAACGGTCCTGACGCCAACACCTACGTAATCTACGCAAAAACCGATCTCAATAAAGGCGCCTGGGGAATGACCGCGTTCCTCGTGGAACGGGATTACCCTGGCTTTAGCCGTCACCAGAAGCTCGACAAACTGGGCATGCGCGGCTCCAACACCTGTGAACTGGTATTTCAGGACTGCAAGGTTCCCGCTGAAAATATCCTCGGTAACGAGGGTGAAGGCGTCAAGGTACTGATGAGCGGGCTCGATTTCGAGCGCACCGTACTCTCCGGGGGACCCATCGGCATCATGCAGGCGTGCCTCGATATCGTGGTTCCTTACATTCACGACCGCAAGCAGTTCGGCCAGTCGATTGGGGAATTCCAGCTCATGCAGGGCAAAGTCGCCGACATGTATACCGAACTGAATGCGTCTCGCGCTTACCTGTACGCCGTTGCCAAAGCGTGCGATCGCGGCCTGGCATCGCGCAAAGACGCCGCAGCGGTTATCCTGTATACCGCCGAACGCGCTACCCAGATGGCGCTGCAGGCGATCCAGACGCTTGGCGGTAATGGCTACATTAATGAGTTCCCTACCGGACGTCTGTTACGAGATGCCAAGCTGTATGAGATCGGTGCAGGGACCAGCGAAATCCGCCGCATGCTGATCGGTCGCGAACTGTTTAACGAAACCAAATAAATCATACTTAAACTAGTGCCGGACAGGCCGTAGCGAACGTTGTTACGGCCTGAAGTAAAGATTCCTATTCAACCAAGCTGAACATCATGGCCATCATCACTACACAGATCAATACGCGTAGCGCAGACTTCATTGCCAATCGCGACCACATGCAGACCCAGGTTGACGATCTGCACAACCAGCTCGCGACGATCAAACTCGGCGGCGGCAAAAAATCAATGGATCGTCACCTTTCGCGCGGCAAGCTGTTGCCACGGGATCGTGTTAACGCACTGCTTGATCCTGGCTCGCCATTTCTCGAACTATCTCAATTGGCCGCACACGAAGTGTACGACGCCCGGATTCCTGCCGCCGGGATCATCACCGGCGTCGGTCGCGTTAACGGCATCGAATGCATGATTGTCTGCAACGATGCCACGGTAAAAGGCGGAACCTACTTTCCGTTAACCGTGAAAAAACACCTGCGTGCACAGACTATCGCCCAGGAAAACAACTTGCCCTGTATCTATCTGGTGGATTCCGGGGGGGCCAACCTGCCCCAGCAGGATGAGGTTTTTCCCGACCGCGATCATTTCGGTCACATATTTTTTAACCAGGCCAATATGTCGGCGCAAAACATCGCCCAGATTGCCGTGGTGATGGGCTCCTGCACCGCCGGTGGCGCCTATGTGCCCGCCATGGCCGACGAGTCCATTATTGTCAAAGAGCAAGGCACGATTTTTCTTGGCGGACCACCATTGGTGAAAGCCGCCACCGGAGAAGTAGTCAGTGCAGAAGAGCTAGGCGGTGCCGATGTGCATTGCCGCACCTCTGGCGTTGCCGATCATTACGCGCAAAATGACCACCATGCGTTGCAGCTGGCGCGTCAATCAGTTGCCCGCCTGAACCGTGTTAAACCAGTACGTTGCGACGTCAGGGAATCGATTGAGCCATTGTATGACGCTAAAGAGATCTACGGCATCATCCCTGAAGACTCGCGTCAGCCTTACGATGTTCGCGAGATCATCGCGCGTATCATCGATGGTTCCGAGTTCGATGAATTCAAAGCCCTCTACGGCACCACACTGGTGTGTGGTTTTGCACGTATCTTTGGTTACCCGGTCGGTATTGTTGGCAACAACGGCATACTGTTTGGCGAATCCGCGCAAAAAGGTGCGCATTTCGTCGAGCTCTGCGCGCAGCGTAAAATCCCCCTGGTATTCCTGCAAAACATTACCGGCTTCATGGTCGGTTCCCAATACGAACAGGGCGGCATCGCCAAACATGGTGCCAAGATGGTGACCGCCGTCGCCACCGCCCGGGTGCCAAAGTTTACCGTGCTGATCGGTGGCTCTTTTGGTGCCGGAAACTACGGCATGTGTGGCCGGGCCTATGACCCTCGCTTCCTCTTTATGTGGCCCAATGCACGCATCTCGGTAATGGGAGGCGAACAGGCTGCTGGCGTACTCGCCCAGGTTAAACGCGACCAGAAAGACAAAGCCGGCGAAGCCTGGAGCGAGGAAGAAGAGAGTTCCTTCAAACAACCCATCATCGACACCTATGAGAAGCAGGGACACCCTTATTACGCATCTGCCCGGTTATGGGATGACGGTGTTATCGATCCCGCCGAGACGCGTATGGTGCTTGGATTATCCATCTCAGCGGCTTTAAACAAAGAGATTGATGACACCAAATTCGGAGTTTTCCGGATGTAGCTGTGTTCGACACCTCCAACCGTTCACTGCGTGAATGCCACTGCAAATGGTATCAATCGCATAAGTAGACATTAACGAGACAGGGTTATGAATTCTGAAACCGTACAGACAAGCATTGATGAGCGCGGCGTTGCCAGGGTAACGCTTAACAATCCGCACAAACATAACGCCTTCGATGACCAGATCATCAATGCCTTGACCAATAGCTTTCAACAACTTGCAGGTAACGACGACGTCCGCGTACTGGTGCTGGCATCCAATGGTAAGAATTTCTCTGCCGGCGCCGACCTTAACTGGATGAAGCGAATGGCGCAGTATTCGCTGGAAGAAAATCGCACTGATGCTAATGCGTTGGCCAACATGCTCAAGGCGCTGAATTTTTTCCCCAAACCCACCATCGCCCGGGTGCAAGGTGCAGCCTTTGGCGGGGCGGTTGGCCTGGTTAGCTGTTGCGACATGGCTATCGCAGCCAGCCGCTCCAGTTTTTGTCTTAGCGAAGTTAAAATCGGTCTGGTGCCTGCCACCATCAGTCCCTACGTCATCAAGGCGATTGGCCAGCGCGCGGCGCGGCGCTACTTTATGACAGCCGAGCGTTTTAACGCCCGGCAAGCGCAAGCCCTCAATCTGGTTAGTGAAGTGGTGGATGCTGGAGAGCTGGATCAAACACTCGAGCAAATGATTCAACAACTGTTACTCAACAGCCCGGCGGCAGTATCGGCAACTAAGCAGCTTATCTTCGACGTCAGTGAACGGGAAATCGATGACAAGCTGATTGAGCTCACCAGTGAGTGCATAGCCACTATACGAGTTTCAAGCGAAGGACAAGCCGGTCTCGGCGCCTTCCTCAACAAAACCACCGCCCCCTGGATCAAGGAGTAACCTGCGATGTTTAATAAAATACTGATTGCCAATCGCGGTGAAATAGCCTGCCGGGTCATTCGTACTGCACGCCAGATGGGTATTCGTACTGTCGCTGTATACAGTGACGCCGATCGTGACGCATTGCACGTCAGCATGGCCGATGAGGCAGTGCACATTGGCGCGGCACCCTCTCGCGAATCCTATCTGCTGGGTGACAAGGTTATCGCGGCAGCACTGCAAACCGGCGCAGAAGCCATTCACCCCGGCTACGGTTTTTTATCTGAAAATGCCGAGTTCAGTGATGCCTGTACGCAAAACAATCTCATCTTTATTGGTCCCCCGGTGGAAGCCATCAAAGCGATGGGTTCAAAATCTGCGGCCAAGCAAATTATGGAGCACGCCGGCGTACCTCTGGTGCCTGGCTATCACGGCGATGACCAGAGCACCGAGCGTTTGAAAGAAACCAGTGACGCGATGGGGTATCCGGTATTGTTGAAAGCTACTGCTGGAGGTGGTGGTAAGGGTATGCGCCAGGTATGGAGCAGTGCAGAGTTTGATGAAGCCCTCGCTGCAGCGAAACGTGAATCACTGAATGCGTTCGGTGATGATCAAATGCTGGTTGAAAAATATCTCACCCAACCACGCCACGTAGAAATCCAGATATTTTGTGACCAGCACGATAATGCCGTTTACCTGTTCGAGCGCGACTGCTCTGTGCAGCGTCGTCACCAGAAAGTGATCGAGGAGGCCCCTGCACCAGGCATGACCGAAACGCTGCGCGCCGAGATGGGCAACACGGCCATACGTGCAGCCCGAGCAATTAATTACGTTGGCGCCGGCACGGTAGAATTTCTGCTGGACGCCGATGGTTCTTTCTATTTCATGGAGATGAATACTCGCCTGCAGGTAGAGCACCCGGTCACCGAAATGATTACCGGCCAGGATCTGGTGGAGTGGCAACTGCGGGTTGCCTATAACGAAGCCCTGCCCTGCACCCAGGAGCAGCTCAGTATTCGCGGCCACGCCTTCGAAGCGCGTATTTATGCCGAAGACCCGGACAATGATTTCCTGCCAGTCACCGGCACCCTGAACTTCTTGCAACTACCCAACATTGATCAGCATAACAGTGATCAACATATCCGGGTGGATTCCGGTGTGCGCCAGGGCGACGCCGTCAGCGTATTCTATGATCCGATGATCGCCAAACTGATCGTCTGGGATGAAGATCGCAATAAAGCACTGAACCGGCTGACCCGGGCGCTGAGTGAATACCGTATCAGCGGCATGACCACCAATATTGATTTTTTGTACAAGCTCGCCAGCTGTGAGCCGTTCAGGGCAGCCGACCTGGATACGGGTTTTATTGAAAAAAATCACGCGGCTATCTTTCACGATACAGCGAGTGATATAGAAAAGGATTTGCCACTGGCGGCGCTTTGTTTGCTGCTCTACCAAAATAAAAAAGCTGAGAAGAAATCCCTTCTCACCACGGGGCCAGCCAATCGCGACCCTACTTCACCCTGG
>JAUXFT010000020.1 GCA_030622755.1 Aestuariirhabdus sp.
AGATTGTCCCCACAGGTTCGGTGGGTGTCAAGCTAGTTGTTAACTCGTCTCGTTATGCTGCTTCTTTACAAACCAGATCCACATAGGTAACGGCAAGGTACTTGAATATGTCGGGGGCTATCGGGATTGGCTGCGTCAGGGCGGTGAATTTGTGGCCACGCAATTGCCGCTGGTTGAAAAAGTACCTGCCCAAGCCGCAGGGAGTAATGTCAGTACAGCAGTGCAAAGCAAAGCAAAAAAATTAAATTTTAATGATCAGCGGGAGCTGGAAGAGTTACCTAAAAAAATTGAACGCTTGGAAAAACACCAAAGCGATTTACAGCAAGAAACCGCAGCGCCTGATTTTTATCAGCAGGAACACAGCGCTACCACTGAAAAATTACAACAGCTGGCAGCGGTAACCGCTGAGCTTGAGGAATGTTATGAGCGCTGGGTGGCGCTGTCAGAATAAACGGTTGTTTGAATAAGCCAAGCTAGCTTCACAGGGCTTGGTCTCAAGCGCTTTAGTCATCGCCTACGCGCACAGCCAGCACATCACAACTGGCACCGTGCAATACGCCGTTAGCGGTAGAACCGAGCAGCAGGGCAAAACCGTGACGGCCATGACTGCCTACAACAATTAAGTCTGCCTTCAGTTCCTTTGCCAAGCTATGTATTTCATTTTCAGGTCTGCCGATGACGATATGTTGCTGTTGTTCGGGCAGTTGATGGCGCGAGGCAAAATCTGTCAGTTGGCTCTGTGCCTGCTTCTGGATTTCATCCTGGATGCCGGAAAAGTCCATGGGTATATCGCCGCCATAGGCGAAGCTCAGTGGCTCAATGACATGGATGACATGCAGTGTGGCATCATTAGACTTTGTTAGGGACAGGGCTTTTGCAGTCACTTCCTCAGCTTCATCGGAAAGATCGATGGCCAGCAGAATAGTTTTGTAGTTACTCATTAGCAGCTCCTTCTTGAAAGGTCTTTTCTTTGTGGTCATTAACGTATAAATTTGCCGCCAAGTCTACTGATTCAGATCAATCCTGAACAGGGTTTAGCCACAGTCGGAGTATTTGTGACCTATTTAATCGTTTTTTTGGTGATGGCACTGGTGATTTCACCGGTCTTCTGGATGATGCCCAGCCCTCGGCAGAAGCGACAGATGGCGTTGCGACAAAGGGCTATGAGTCTCGGTTTATCCGTGCAAATATGTGATTTACCGCAAACTCATCGCGCCCGGGTTCGTCAGGAGGCCCCGGAGCGAGGCGTCAATTATCTGCTGCCCTGGCGTCGCAAGGGTGTAAAGACTGGGACATTTAAATATCTTGCAGTTCGCGAACTGGAGAGTCCTTCAGTCGAAACGGACGCTACCGAGGTGGAGCAGCTGTTATCAAAAACCCTGATCGGTCTGCCTAATGAGGTATTGGCGCTTGAATATACCAGCTCCGGTGTAGCTATCTACTGGCGTGAAAAGGGTGGCGCAGAATTTGTCGATTTCCTGCACCGGCAACTCGAAGCACTCTGTGTTGAATTGTCGAGGCTGTAAGCTCACTTACTCATTGGGGAAGCGATTTCATGATTGAATTAACAACCGGTTTATACAGGCACTATAAAGGCAATGACTATCAGGTTCTGGCCATTGCCGGGCACACCGAAACGGGGGAGCAAATGGTGGTTTATCGGGCTCTTTATGGTGCTAGAGGGTTGTGGGTGAGACCCCTAACGATGTTTGTTGAAGAGGTCATTATTGACGGGGTTAAACAGCCTCGATTTGCCTACAAGGGCGAGAAAAAACTTTAATTGCTACTTGACCGTAGCCGCTACAGGTCTTATATATGTTGCCTTCATCTCCTGTTGAGGGGAATTGTTATTATCTTTTAACCGCATCACAGTAGGGTAACATGGGAAAATCACTGGTCATTGTCGAGTCTCCAGCCAAAGCCAAGACAATCAATAAATACCTGGGAAAGGACTATATTGTTAAGTCCAGTATCGGCCATATCAGGGATTTACCCACTGCTGGCAGCAAGAAGGCTGACCCCAAAGAAAGGGCTAAAGCCGCCGCTCTGACGCGAAAAATGTCCCCGGATAAAAAGGTTGCTTATAAAAAGAAGAAAAGCCGTGAGCAGCTGATTCGCCGCATGGGTATCGATCCTGATAACGGCTGGGAAGCCCAGTATCAAATTTTGCCCGGTAAGGAAAAAGTCGTTGCCGAGTTGCAGAAGCTGGCTGCCGACGCCGACGCCATCTATCTCGCGACGGATTTGGATAGAGAGGGGGAGGCTATTGCTTGGCATTTAAAAGAAGCAATTGGCGGCGATGAAGACCGCTATTGCCGTGTCGTTTTTAATGAAATTACCAAAAAGGCTATCACTCAGGCCTTCGAAACCCCTGCCCAACTCGATATACATCGCGTCAATGCCCAACAGGCTCGGCGCTTTCTGGATCGCGTTGTGGGCTATATGGTATCGCCCTTGCTTTGGTCCAAAGTGGCTAGAGGGCTGTCAGCAGGTCGGGTGCAATCAGTTGCCACGCGCTTGGTGGTAGCGCGAGAGCAGGAGATTCGCGCCTTTGAACCCGAAGAGTTCTGGCAGGTATTTGCCGACACCACCATTGGTAGTGGCACCGAGGCGGCCAAGCTGAGGCTTGAAGTTAAGCGACAGAGTGATAAAAACTTCCGTCCTAACAATGAGGTGGAGACGACAGCGGCGCTTGAAACCATGCGTAGCGCTGAGTTTATTGTTGCCAAGCGCGACGATAAGCCCACCAAGTCCAAACCCTCGTCGCCGTTTATTACCTCCACCCTGCAGCAGGCTGCCAGTACCCGGCTAAATTTTGGGGTAAAGAAAACCATGATGATGGCCCAGCGTCTCTACGAAGCGGGCTACATTACCTATATGCGTACCGACTCTACCAATCTGAGTGCCGATGCGGTTGAAGCCTGTCGTGAGTATATTGGCAGTGAGTACGGCAAAAAATACCTGCCAGAGGAAGCTCTACGCTACTCCAGTAAAGAGGGTGCCCAAGAGGCTCACGAGGCGATTCGACCCTCGGAAGTTACCGTTAAGCCAACGCAATTGATGAAGATGGAAAGGGATGCGGAGCGCCTGTATGAGTTGATCTGGCGTCAGTTTGTCGCCTGTCAGATGGTGCCTGCGGAATTTACCAGCTCTAGTATTGTCGTTAAGGCGGCGGAATTTGAACTGCGTACCCGCGGCCGGGTGATGCGTTTTGATGGCTTTATGAAAGTCCTGCCCCCCACGGCGAAGAAAGACGAGGATGTGCTCCTCCCCGACGTCAAGGTTAATGAGGTTCTGACGTTAGACAAGCTGGATCCCAGCCAGCATTTCACCAAACCCACCGCGCGCTTCTCTGAGGCAAGCTTAGTTAAGGAGTTGGAAAAACGTGGTATAGGTCGCCCCTCAACCTATGCATCCATTATTTCAACGATTCAGGATCGGGGCTATGTACGGGTAGAAAATCGGCGTTTTTACGCGGAAAAAATGGGTGATGTTGTCACCGAGCGATTGGTTGAAAGTTTCACAGAACTGCTGGACTACAATTTCACCGCTACGATGGAAGAAAAGCTCGATGAGGTGGCGGAGGGAAAATTGGAGTGGAAGGCGCTGCTCAATGATTTTTACAGCGATTTTCAGGGCAAGCTTGAAACAGCGGGATCTGACGAGGGCGGCATGCGTGCCAACGAACCCACCGCGACTGATATCGAATGCCCTAAGTGTGGCCGTGATATGCAGGTTCGCACCGCTAGTACAGGGGTATTCCTGGGCTGTTCCGGTTATGCCCTGCCGCCAAAAGAGCGCTGCAAGAGCACGATCAACCTAACCCGTGGCGATGAGGCGGTTAGTGCCGACGAGGACGACGACGAAGGCGAATCGCGGTTATTGCTGAAGAAGCATCGCTGCAAGCTGTGTAATACGGCGATGGACAGTTACCTGATCGACGAGCAGCGCAAGTTGCATGTCTGTGGTAACAACCCGGACTGTACTGGTTTCCATGTTGAGCATGGCGCCTTTAAAATCAAAGGCTATGACGGACCGCTTCTCGACTGTGACAAGTGCGGTGCAGAAATGCAGCTGAAGTCCGGGCGTTTTGGCAAGTATTTTGGCTGTACCAGTGAAGAGTGCAAAAATACCCGCAAGCTTTTGCGCAGTGGTGAAGCTGCGCCACCGAAAATGGATCCTGTGCCGATGCCCGAACTGGCCTGTGTCAAGGTGGAGGACTTTTATGTGCTGCGCGACGGTGCGGCGGGGATGTTTTTAGCGGCCAGTAATTTCCCAAAAAATCGCGAGACCCGAGCACCTCTTGTGGAGGAAATTCTGCCCCACAAAAAAGCTATCGATATCAAATATGCCCATCTGTTCAAAGCGCCCATAGCTGACCCCGAGGGCAATAAGACGGTGATACGCTACAGTCGCAAAACCAAGGAGCAATACGTTCAGTCTGAAATTGATGGTAAACCTTCTGGCTGGAAGGCTTTCTATGAAAAAGGCAAGTGGGTCGTGCAGGAAACGAAAAAGAAAGTGAAAAAAGCCAAGTAGTTATCATGTTGTTTCGGGATAGGCTGTAATGGCCAATTCGTAGCCCTAATTGGCTGTTGAAGTGAGTGCTTAGATTCGCAACTATCCCGCAACTTTTTTCAGTCGCTGAGTGATTTAATTGAGACTCAGCGAGCTCACCTCGAAGAGTGGTAACTTTTTCCAGCAATCTATTGCTTCATTACAGAAGCTGTAGTTGCTAGACTTCCACTCCTTCATCCCAGCAGTAGCAGGATAAAATTGTGACGACGTCCTTTCTTGAAATAATACAACTACCCAACGGCGAAATCGTATTAAAGCGAGCCAATGAAGACGGTGAGCCTTTGGTTAATATTTGTTTTTCTGATGAGTCTGTTGAGCATCTTGGCGGTGCGCAGTTAGATGTTGCTAAGGTGATGATCCAGGCGGGTATGCAGGCAGCTGCACAGATTAGTGAGTCTCAGGCTAAGAAAGCATTAGCTGAAGACGGATTGGCGCAGGAGGGGGCTTTTACGTCACTGGATAGCGAAGAGGGTGCAGAGCCAGTATTGCACTAGTTCTTCTGTAAATGCTGCCATAAATTCGACTACAAGCTCCCCTGCGATCCACGCGTGTTTGTGGGGAGGCTAATACTCTATACCAAACAACCCTGACAGTTTCCCTTAGCGCCTTACCACGCCGACGCTCAATCCTTCAATCGCAAAGTCCTGATGGCGCAAATCTACTTCAATCGGCTCGTAATCCTCATTTTCAGGCAACAATAAGATTTGGTACTTGCTGCGCGTCGTCTTAAAACGCTTGACGGTCACTTCATCATCAATTCTGGCTACTACGACCTCGCCATTTTCTGCACGATCAGTTCGGTGCACGGCCAACAGGTCATCGTCAAAAATACCGATATCAATCATGCTGTCACCTCGTACCCGTAGGAAGTAGTCGGCATGTGGGCGGAAAAAAGAGGTGGGCATCTCGCAGTAGTCTTCGATGTGCTCTTCGGCCAATATGGGGCTGCCGGCAGCGACCTGACCGATAATCGGAATGCCCTTGTTCTCGGGGATTCTAATACCCCGGGATGCGCCGGCAATCATTTCAATGGCACCTTTGCGTGCCAGTGCCTTGAGGTGTTCCTCGGCGGCGTTGGCCGACTTAAAACCCAGCTCTCTAGCAATTTCCGCCCGCGTGGGGGGGAAACCAGAATCTTCAATATGGGTTTTAACTAGGGCCAGAACTTCAGCTTGTCTTGGAGTTAACTTGATCATCGCGTTTTGTGTCCGGTCTGTTGTTATTGAGATTCTTGATGGTCTGGTTTTATGTACAGTATCTGTAATTATATACAGTCATGTGGTTGTGGCAAGTAATACTTTCTAATTAACGGTGTTATTTTAGCGGTTATGATAAAGACGGTTTTTCGGCAGTCTTGAATATCAATCCCTCAGGCGATGAGGTTTTGAATGCTTGGTGGGGTGTTGGTCTAACATATCGTGATTTCTTGATGTGCGATTTTATGTACGCCAAGCTGGGTAGACTTATATCCGTGAAGCCGCTTTAACGCGGTTAACTATGGAGGGTGGTGCTGGTGGGGTTGTCGATATTACCCTTGCCCACTTTAGAGTGAAGGCAAGGATACACATTAGCCGCAATGCTAAGCCGGCTATGGCGCTTTAATAGCCGATTTCTATATCATCCAAAACGCCGTTCATAATATCAGTTTCAATCATCGCCAGCGGGTTGTTCCAGTCTACCGGGTAAATAGCGGCGTCCGAGTCGATATAGTCTTCTTTGCTGAGTTCATAGCCATCGTGCCAATCTTCAGGTTCTGCAATTTCTTCGAGTAGAAGCTCATCCCAGTTTTCAAAATCGTACTCAGTGACGGCGCCATCGAGTAATTGTGTTTCAATTGTTTGTTCTGATTCATCAACTGCGACGACTTCAAACATCGCACCCTGTTGTAATTCTTTATACCAGCGACCAATCTGGGGAATTTTACGCTTCATTTCACGTCCTCTCTTTAGTGATTGCCTACATTCAAAATACCACTTAAAACGCTGCTGTCCAGAGTCACTGGAGTAATTGGCAATAAGTCCTATATTGCGATTATTTACCTTGGGAAAATCGAAAAGCTACAGATTTCAAAGACTTATAATTTGTAAAACCTTTCGCGATGTTTTATAAAGTGTTTTTTTATAGGCTTTAAGTCTAAAAACCACCTCAATCGCGATAAAGTTGTATAGCCTATTGAGGTTAATCACTACTTTTGAGAAAAACTTATGAATTTTATGGACGATAGCCCTTATCTCGGTTTCTTGAACCCGACAGCATATCCTTGGCTCGTGGAAGTGTTTGTTTTGGTGTTGTTGACACTGCTGGCGCGTTATGCGTTGACTTTTTTCTTGCATAAACTAGAAAGCCAATTTAAGAAGACCGCTAATCTTTGGGATGATGCGATGCTGGAAGCCGCGCGCAAACCGCTGGGCTTTCTGGTGTGGTTGATGGGATTTAGCCTTG
Source organism: Aestuariirhabdus sp. (assembly GCA_030622755.1). GTDB lineage: Bacteria > Pseudomonadota > Gammaproteobacteria > Pseudomonadales > Aestuariirhabdaceae > Aestuariirhabdus. The sequence continues at coordinate 7,021 of JAUXFT010000020.1, forward strand.
TTCTCGAAATATTGATTCATAAATCCCCTGCGGTCATTTTCGCCACCGTCGCCCCCGCTAGGGAATTGCTGGTTATCGTGTTGCTAAGTTGGTTTTTGATTCGGGTTATACGCCAGGCCGAAATGCGCCTTATCACCAATATCGTGCCCTATCAGTCATTTGCTACTGCCGACGGACACATTATTCTGGCCGTTGGTAATGATGGACAATTTACCCGGTTCTGCGAACTGGCAGGCGATAGCGATCTTGCCAATGACCCACGCTTTGCAACCAACCGTCAACGTGTGCAAAACCGAGAAACATTAGTCACCAAAATAGCAAACCTGATGTGTCAACAAAGCAGCCAATGGTGGTTGGACAAGCTGTCAGCGCAGGGTGTACCTTGTGGCCCTATCAATACGCTCGATCAGGTATTTGATGACCCACAGGTACAGCATCGTGGAATGCAAATAGCCCTCGATCACCCACTGACGGGAACAGTCCCTTCGATTGCCAACCCGATTAAATTTTCTGCCACGCCGATTGAATACGGCAACGCTGCGCCCAGGGTTGGCGAACACAGCAAACAGGTATTGGAAGAGCTGTTACAGCTGCCAGAAGAAAATTGGCAAGAGCTGATAACACAAGGCATCGTCGAGTAATCCCGAGTTAAAAACAAAATAATGACATCTCTTTGAAACGCATAAAACTTAAGCGCAGAAATGTACAGAAATATCACTCAGCCGCTATAGCAACTCCCCTACTTATCTATCCTGCTTTCGCTGCTAAATTATTTTTATCCGCTCTTCAATGCCGAGCAAAAATCACAGCCACAACATAACCAGGGAAGGTTCATGTCACTCTCCGTTATCTATACCCGTGCACGAGTGGGAATTGACGCCCCCTTAGTCACTGTCGAAACTCACCTGTCCAATGGTTTGCCTGCTCTCTCGATTGTTGGTTTACCGGAAGCGGCAGTCAAAGAGTCAAAAGATCGTGTTCGCAGTGCACTGCTGAATAGCGGCTTTCAATTTCCCGCGAGGCGTATCACCATCAATCTTGCGCCGGCAGAATTACCGAAAGAAGGGGGGCGTTATGATCTACCCATCGCTCTGGGAATTCTCGCAGCCTCCGACCAGTTGCCCTGCGACACTCTGGAAAAGTACGAGTTTATTGGTGAACTGGCGCTCTCAGGAAAACTTCGCCCCTGCAGTGGTTCACTGGGGGCGATGATTGCCTGCACTCAGGCGTCGCGCACTATGATCATCCCCAAAGCCAATGGTGCTGAAGGCGCCCTGCTTGAATCGGATGATATTAAATGCGCGTCTCATATTCTTGAGGTTTGCGCTGCATTACTCGCACAGCAGCCCTGGCAACCTTGCCCTCCTCCTGCAATGACTGCGCCATTTGAGGCCCCCTGCCTCAGTGAAGTAAGCGGTCAGTTTCATGCTCGCCGCGCTCTCGAAATCGCAGCGGCGGGCGGGCACAGCTTGTTATTTTATGGTCCACCAGGAACCGGTAAAACCATGCTCGCCAGTCGCCTTCCCGGAATATTACCCCCTCTGGGACAGCAGCAAGCTTTGGAAGTAGCCAATATTCACTCCATTGCCAGCGGCAACCGGGATATTGTACGTCTGGGTGCACGACCATTTCGCCACCCCCATCACAGCGCTTCATCGGTTGCTCTGGTAGGTGGAGGTAGCTCTCCTCGCCCAGGGGAAATCTCCCTGGCACACCATGGTGTGCTATTTATGGACGAGCTTCCTGAGTTTGATCGTCGTGTTTTGGAGGTATTACGTGAACCGCTGGAATCTGGTGAAATCGTCATATGTCGTGCCGCCCAACAGGTTACCTATCCGGCACGGTTTCAATTTGTTGGCGCAATGAATCCATGCCCCTGCGGATATCTTGGTGACAATGAACGTCCCTGCCGTTGCAGCCCAGGACAGATTCATCGTTACCGACAGCGACTATCTGGTCCACTACTTGATCGTCTGGACCTTCAGGTTGAAGTCAGCCGGCTGCCTGGTGGGGCATTATCATTTTCCAATAATATATCGGCCGAATCTTCACTGCAGGTACGTGAACGAGTTCTGGCTGCACACAACCTACAAATCAAACGACAGGGTACAACTAACGCCCAACTCAGCAATCGAGCCTTACAACACTGCTGTTCGCTATCCAAAGAAGTGCAACAGGTATTGGAAAGCGCCCTTAACAAACTCGGATTATCTGCCCGGGCCTACCATAGAATTGTTCGTGTCGCTCGTACTGTGGCTGATTTGGAATCCGCAACACAGATTAACATTACTCATATCAATGAGGCGCTTGGCTTCCGCCAACTCGATCGCACCTCCTGACAGACTGAATATTAAGCTCGAAAGGCGTTCCTAAACAAATGCGTTATAAGACTACTTTTAGGCCGATCTTGCGACAGGTCGCTTATTTAAATGCGGGAAATTTGATATTATTTTTGATCCACCTCGAGTAAACAATCGCAGATACAGAGTCGCATTCTGCGCAGGAGCCTGCCTTGAAATACACTTCATTATTAACCCCGGTTGCCTTAGCCGTTTTACTGGCAGCCTGCGGTGGTGATCAACAAGCCACAGAAACCCAGCAAAAACCAGCCGATACATCGACAGCAACCGCAACCGCAACCGCAAATATCGATGCTGCAACCACCAGTAAAGAGGCTCCCGCCGAGGTCGTTAATCCGGCAGCTCTGGTAAAGCTGGGCGAGTTCAGGGGTGAAGAAGCCGAAGGTTTCCACGACTGTTTCTGGATCGGTCCGGTCAGCTACCTCTCTTATAATGCCGCGTACCCGGATGAGGGGGCTGTTTACTGGATGGGAAGTTTCCAGCTGCCGGAGGGTGCCTCTCACTTGGAAATCAGTGGCAACTACCCGCAAGCGCGTTATATGTCATTCAACGCCTATAATAAAGCGCACCAACCTACCGACGCCCTGATCGATAGAGAGATCGCCGCCTTTGAGGGTGCTAACCCCTATAGCAGCGCAGACAAGAGTGGCGGCAAATATCGCATCAAGGTCATCTCTGAGGCCGCACCCACATCGGATCGTCCTGAAAACACCCTGTACCTGGGCGATGCTGCAACTCGTAATGACGTATTACCTTTGATCATGCGGGTTTACATTCCTGAAAATGGTACCGATTTCACCGGCAATGCGGGCATACCCGATGTCAGCATGGTGATGAAAAACGGCGAAACATTGTCTGGCGAAGCGATGTGTCAGGCTATCAATAGTCCGAAACCTGTTGCGGGCGGCCGCCCACTGCCCTCCGTTACGATGGACGCAGACGTCTATAATTCATTGGTCAATGCGCCGGGAGTTCCTGAAGGCTTCCCCGCCCGACAACCCGTAGAATGGACAGCGTTTTGGGGCGGCCAATACGATCTCGGCAAACTGGCTCCTGACCGCATCATCACCGACAAAGCAATCGCTGACAGTGCCGCTGGGACCCTGCCGAAACAATCCGGCTACTACGCTAACACGCACAACGATTATATTGCGGCGCTTATTAACGAGGATTTCGGAGAAGTAGTCGTCCTTAAAGGGACCTTGCCACGCACCCCGAACAACGGCTGGGATATCACGTCCGGTGAGTATGACATGCGCTATTGGTCGATATGTACCAATGAAAACATCGTGACAACCCGTTACGCAGCTTGCGTCCGCGATTCCAATGTCATCACAGATGAAGAGAGACAATACACCGTAGTGGTCTCCAAAGCCGCTAATCGCCCCGCCAACGCCACGGCAGACTGTGGCGTCACCTGGCTGGACTGGGGTGAACACGGCGATGGGGCAGGTAATACCGAACAGGGTCACCTGATTATCCGTAACATGGACGCTGATCACTTCCAGTACAGCATGCAGAACATCAAATCGATGGGCTCTGCCGAACAGGATTTGGGATCCTACTTCCCCAAGACCCATTACTCCAGCAAGGCTGAGTTCGAGGCCCTTGGTTGTAATTAAAACGCCTGGTACGCATCAGGTATAAAAAAGGCGAGATGTTAATCATCTCGCCTTTTTTATTTCGCGGATCCATAACTGAAAAAATTATTAGCACTATAAATACAACGCTATCAATCCAGCACAAGTCCACCGTTTGAAGATTATTTTACAAGATCAGGCACTCACCGAAACAGGGATGACCTAACCCGCTCCAAGCAGTTTAGGCAGACGCTCAATTCGCGTGCTACGTTGCAATAATTCAAGCAATGCCTGTAAAGGGATCGGTTTGCTGTACAGGAAACCCTGAAACTGATCACAATTTTCAGCCTGTAGAAAATTCGCCTGTTCGACCCGATCAACGCCTTCCGCCACCACAGCCAGATTCAGGTTATGGGCCAGGCTAATCATCGCTCGTACAATTACCTGGTTATCACTGCTGTCCTGCAAGTTCATAATAAAACTGCGATCAATTTTCAGTGTCTGTATTGGTAATTGCTGCAGCCGTGCAAAAGAGGAATGCCCTGTGCCAAAATCATCTAGCGAGAACTGAATTCCGCGTTTACTCAACGCCTGCATAATCTCGGTAGTGCGTTCCGGGTCTTGCATAACCGAAGTTTCTGTTAGCTCAAATTCCAACCGTGAGACATCTGCTGACGACTCATTGATAATATCCGTAATGGTTTTTTGCAGATTGTCATCGTTGAACTGGTTCAGGGAAAGGTTCACCGAGACATGGAAATCACTGTAACCGGCAACAGTAAGCACACCCATATCCCGGCAAGCCTGATTAAGCACCCAATAACCAATCGGGATGATCAACCCACACTCTTCCGCAAACGGAATAAACTCTGCCGGTGATAATAAGCCACGGGCAGGGTGTTGCCAACGTACCAATGCTTCCACCGCCACCACTCGTTCGGTTTTAACATCTATACGTGGCTGGTAATACACCTGAAGCTCATTCAGCTTAATGGCTCGTTTTAGTTCTGCTTCAAGATGCAGCTGTCCTATCGCCTCATTGTTAAGTTCTTCGGTGTAAAAGTGATAACTGCTGCCCTTTTGCTTTTTGGCCTTCTTCATTGCCAATTTGGCATTACGGTTCAGCAGCTCCGGGTTAACACCGCCTTCCGGGTAGTTTGAAATACCAACGCTGCTATGAATCGATATCAACTTACCATCAATGTTTATAGGCAGTGCGACTACATCGACTATCGACTTGACAGAGCGTAATACCCGGGACGAACTGGACATATACTCCATAATAATGGCAAATTCATCACCGTCCGTGCGCGCCAGGGTATCGGTGCTGCGCATAATACTTTGCACACGTGACGTCACTTCCCGGATAAGCCGATCACCTGCCTTCTGGCCATAGCCATCATTCACTTTGCTGAAACCATCCAGGTCCAGCAATAGCATCACGAAACTGCTACCGTCACGATCGGAACGTGCGATCGCCCGAGATAATAAATCTCGAAACAGCATGCGGTTAGGAAGACCGGTCAGCGGATCATACTGTGCTTGCAACTGTTGCTGCTGACGAGAGGCATTCAATTCAAGGGTGAAATAGATAGAGCGTGCGAGTAAAGCCGATGTCAGCCCATCCAAAGGCAACAGATCGACTACCAGACGTTCCGGCAGTTCGAGGTCCATCGCCATGTCGTCTCCTAACATGATGACGGGTGTAGCAATTCGCATCTGCTGCAATTGATCAGAGTAGGACGCTGGCTGAGCTCTCACCGATTTTTCATCCACCAGCAGCAGATCAGCCTTGGAATCACGGACATAGCGAAGCGCATCTGCTACCGTCCGGCACAAAAGCAAACTATGCTCACTCAGCGATGGGTGTTGCAACAACTCACACAAGCGCAAATACAGCTGCGAATCGGTGCTAACGAGCAACAATCTCAGGGAAGATTTCCCACCGTCAAAAGGCCCCCACACTCCCCCTACATTACTCAAACGCTACTCACCCTTTTTAGTCTTTGAATCGCCTTCCTGGCAATGTCTCCACAAACCGTTTGCATGAGGACAACACTACTCGATCAGGGCCAGGCTTTTCAATACAAAACAATGCGATAAGCGCGAATTATAACAAAATTATTCACTGTATTGAGCGACTAAATACCGAAATCTTGACCTCCTCCATTGATATACCTCTAGCCTGTAATACGGCATCTGCTAAAATGGCGCCCCACCCTTAAGCCTGACTACCTTGTGAACCACCTTAACCAACGCCAACACGATGCCGTGCACTATATCGATTCCCCGCTACTGGTACTAGCGGGTGCCGGTAGTGGCAAGACCAGTGTGATCACAACCAAGATCGCGTATCTGATCCAGAAATGTGGTTATCGGGCCAACAATATCGTCGCGGTCACCTTTACCAACAAAGCGGCGCGAGAAATGAAAGAGCGGGTCAGCAAACTGGTCAGTGGCTCTGCGGCTCGCGGCCTCACGGTATCGACGTTCCATAATCTGGGACTCAACATCATTCGCAAGGAGCACAAGGCACTCGGTTACAAGAGCACCTTTTCTATTTTTGACGCCCAGGATGCTAAAACCCTGATCGGCGACCTGATGCTCAAGGATGACCAGGCGGATGATGAACAAGCTGACATGGTGCAGAGCCTGATTTCCAATTGGAAAAACGAAATGGTTACTCCGGAGCAGGCATTGCAAAACGCCAGGGGTGCCAGTGAAGGCGTCGCGGCTCGCGTGTATTTCCACTATGACCGAACCTTGAAGGCATACAACTCTGTCGACTTCGATGACCTGATCTTGCTGCCTACCAAACTCTTCCAGAGCCAGCCGGAAATTCTAGAGAAATGGCAGAACCGTATCCGCTATCTGCTAGTCGATGAGTATCAGGACACCAATGCCAGCCAATACCTGCTGGTCAAACAATTGGTGGGTATGCGCTCCTGTTTCACCGTGGTGGGTGATGATGACCAGTCGATCTATTCCTGGCGCGGCGCTCGTCCGGAAAACCTGGTGCAGCTCAGCACTGATTTCCCCAGCCTTCGGGTTATCAAGCTGGAACAAAACTATCGTTCCACCAGCCGGATTCTCAAGGCCGCCAACGCCCTGATTGATAACAACCCCCACGTGTTTGAGAAACGCCTGTGGAGTGAGCTGGGTATGGGTGACGAAATTCGTGTCGTTCGTTGCCGCAATGACGAGAGTGAATCCGAGCGGGTTGCAACCGAGATCATCAGTCAACGACTCAAGCTCGGCACTCAGTTCCGCGATTATGCGATTCTTTATCGAGGCAACCATCAGTCCCGCTTACTCGAGCTTAAACTGCAACATCATCAGATTCCCTATCACATCAACGGTGGCACCTCCTTCTTTGCTCGCGCTGAGGTGAAGGACATTATGGCCTACCTGCGCCTGCTGATTAATCGTGACGACGACAACGCATTTCTGCGCATCGTCAACGTACCACGTCGCGAAATAGGCCCGTCCACTCTGGAAAAGTTGGGTAACTACGCTCATCAACGGCACGTCAGTCTATTTGATGCCATTGGCGAAGCCGGTATCGAACAGCACTTGTCGGCGCGGCACCTGGAAAAATTACGCCGCTTTGACTCCTGGATCGATGGAGTTGCACAACGTTGTTACGGAGACGACCCTGTCGCGGCGATCCGCGAGATGATCTACGACTGTGATTACGAGAGTTACATCTCCCAGCAGTGCAGCAATGAGCTGATCGCAGAAAAGCGTATGGGCAATGTCTGGTTTCTCCTCGATTCACTGCACCAGACATTAGAAAAATCTGATGACGAAGAAACCACCTTCGAAGATGCTATCGCCAAATTGGTGTTACGAGACATGCTGGAGCGCCAGGAAGAGGAGGACGATGACGATCGCGTGCAGTTAATGACCCTGCATGCTTCCAAGGGGTTGGAATACCCTCATGTCTTCATGGTGGGAATGGAGGAGGAGTTATTGCCTCACAGAGCCAGCATCGAAGAGGACAATATCGAAGAGGAACGGCGGCTAACCTACGTCGGCATAACCCGGGCGCGAAAAACCCTCACCATGACACTGGCAGGCATGCGCAAACAATATGGCGAAGTGATGGATACTGTACCGAGCCGCTTCCTCGATGAACTTCCCCAGGAAGACCTGATTCGGGAAGGCTGGGGAGAGCAAAGCAGTCCCGAACAACAACAGGCAAGCGCCAACAGTCATCTGGACGCCATGCGCAAACTACTTAACAAAGAGTGACTTAACAAATAAAACAGCCTGAACAAGATACAAAAAAGCCCGGCATCTACCAGGCTTTTCATTCGGTCTTCTCAATAGGGAATTCTATTTAGAATTCTCTTATTTAGAAAGACCACTCATAAATTCAATGGCACTAGCTAGCTCTTCATCGCTACAGGCACCACAGCTACCTTTAGCAGGCATGGAATTGATACCGGTAATCGCATGCTCCAGCAATTTATCGAAGCCACCCACCTTGTCCATACGCGCTTGCCAATCAGCCCCATCATCTTTCTTGGGAGCACCCAGAATCCCGGATCCATGACAAGCGGCGCAGGAAGCGGTGTAGACTTCTTCACCACTGCGCCCACCCGCCCCGGCATCTGTTGATGCAACTGCTTCAGCACAAGGATCGCCCTGCACACACACTTCACCTACTGGCTTAATACGTTCAGCAATCGCGGCATCATCTGCCTCAGTAGCCTGGCTAGCACCGGCCAACATCAGTCCGGCCATACACAGTGCCCTCAAGGCACCCTTTTTTAACATCTCAGTTGCTAAAGCCACGAAGCTCCCCTCATCCACTTGAATTGTTACTGATCACTTTTATTGATCAGATTAGAATTTTGCAGGCCAATTATAGACTATTCTTTCTCCGCATCAAAACGGAACCCGCATCAGCCACCCGCTCCTGGTCAGTGATTATTAGAGAGTCACCACACGCAAGGCTACCAGCAGCAGCAAAACGCCGGTAACCCGATCAATCAGCTGAGTTCGTTGCTGTAACCATTGCAAAATACCCTGGCGAGATAACACCACAGCCACCAGACAATACCAACCGCCATCGATCAGGGTCGGCGTCGCTACCATAATAACCGCCAGCCACAATGAAGTATCCGGCTGCACAAACTGGCTAAACAGGGCCACAAAGAAAATCATCAGTTTCGGGTTCAACAGCGAGATCATCAAACCATCACGCGCGGCCTGATGCCAGCTTTGGGTAACCACCTGATCCGCTACCAGCTGCTCGCCGCCCGAAGAGCGTAATGCTTTAATACCGAGCCATGCCAGATAAGCGGCTCCGGCCCAACCCAGCAGCTGCTGCCAAACCGGATACAGGGCAAACAGCGCGGCCAATCCCGTTACCGACACCAGGGCATAACAGCCTACACCCAAAGCATGGGAAACACCGGCGACAATGCCGTGAGAACGGGACTGATGAACCGTATGCCTTAGCACGACAGCGAGACTTGGCCCGGGAGACATCGCTCCTAACAGGCAAACGCCCACCAAGGATATCCACGCACTAAATCCCATTAATTCTCCCCCGATGCTTACTGCTTACTGCTTCGGTCGGGCACGGTAACACAAAGAAGAAATCACTACCCTCTCCTTGCCTGCTTTTAACTGCAATCTCGCTACCGTGTAACTGCAATATTCGTCGCGTTATCGCCAGACCTAAACCGCTGTTTCCATGCTTTCCCGACACCGCACTGGCACCGCGATAATGCGCGTCAAATATGTGGATCATGTCTTGTTCGGATATTCCAATGCCGGTATCACGTACCGATACGCGCAGCCCATCTGCAACCTGATTGATGGCGACGGTCACCCTGTCCCCGGAATTACAGTGGCGAATTGCATTATCAACCAGATTGGTCAACACCCGCTCCAGCTTTTCAATATCAGCCATTACCTGTAATGAAGGATCTCTCGGTTCTACGCGCAAACTGACACCACGCACCTCTGCCTGCAAAGACAATTTCTGCAACACATCCTGTGCCAGCTCGGCAATCGCCACCGCCTCGCATTCCAGCACCGTATCGGCACCATCAAGGTGTGCCAGTTCAAATAACTGTTCAACCAGGGAGCTCACCCGGTTGGCGTTATCCAGCGCTACCTGTATCAGGTGTCGGCTCTGATCATCATCCAGCAGGTCCCGTTTCATTTGCCAGGTTTCCAGATACCCCTGCAGCGCCGCCAACGGAGTTCTCAGATCATGGGATACATAGGAGACCAGTTCCCGACGCAGATCATCACTGCCTTTTACCCGTTCATATTGCAGCTGCAAGGCTTCCGCCAATTCATTAAAGGTCGCCCCTAGCCGTTCAATCTCATCATGGGAATCGGCTTGCCAATTACTATCCGGAAGCACGCCACCATCAAAGCCCTGCTGGCGAAAGCTGGACATATCCTGCGCCAGTTTCCTGAGGGGACGCGTCAATAACGCGAACAGTAATAAACTGACCAGCAATCCAAACGCCAAGGCTGCCAGAGCACCCCAAACCCCTAACTTGAAGATATGACTTTTCTGCAACAAAGCCATCAGATTGTCGTAAGCCTCACCCCCGATAATGATATAGAGGTAGCCCATCAAATTATCACCAGCGCGAATCTCTGCGGCTGAAAACACTTTCATACGTGACAACGAGCGGGGATCATCTCCCAGAATGGGCAGCATCTGTTGGCGCTGCAAAAAAGCCACCACCGGGCTCAGATCAACCTGCTTCCGCTTGATACGTGACGGATCGGCAGAATAGGTGATGACATTACCAGCCGGATCCAGCAGGTAAAACTCGAAACTGGGGCCGAGAATCATCATCGAATGAAAACTTTGCTTCAGCGCCTCATGATCAATTTTACCGCCACTGATCACCGATGTGTCCTTGACGATGTGACTGGCCAGATCACGATGTAAACGCTGTTCGACTTCATCCTGATAGGTTCGGGTAAGGCCTTCGGCCAACACCAGCATCAGCACCACCAGCATCAAAAAGCTCACCAATAAAGCCAGAGACAGCTTGCTGTAAAAGGTGGCAAACCACTTCACGCCCCATCCTCCACTGCGTCGCAAAACTTATAGCCAACACCCCATACTGTTAGCACATAGCGCGGTACCGAGGGATCTTTTTCCAGTTTATTGCGCAAACGATTAATATGAGAATTCACGGTATGCTCGTACCCGCTGTGTTTATAACCCCACACAGCACTTAACAACTCTGTACGGCTGAATACTTGTCCCGGTTGCTGCGCCATATACAACAGCAAATCAAACTCGGTAGCTGTCAACTCTATTGGGCATCCAGCCATTTCAACCAGACGGCGGCCAACATCGATATGCAAATCATCTTGCCGAATCTGCTTCACAATTTCAGGCCCAGGCTGGTTGAGCATCTCCATTCGGCGGAATATCGCTTTAACCCGCGCCTGCAACTCGCGCACCGAAAAAGGTTTGGTCAGGTAATCATCAGCCCCCATCTCCAGACCAACCACCCGATCGGCTTCCGAATCCCGAGCCGTTAACATCAGGATCGGCAGATTTTTTTGCTCGGCTCGCAGGCGTCGACAAATCTCCAGACCATCGATACCCGGCAGCATGATATCCAACACCAGCAAGTCATAGTCTCTCGTCATCGCGAGCTGTAAACCTTCGCTGCCATCGAGGCAACAATCCACCTGATGGTTAGCATCACTGAGATTCATCGCGATCAGATTATTAATATCAGCGTCGTCTTCAATCAACAAGAGTCGCTTTTTCACGGTTGGATCTGTCATAGCTGAATTTGTCATGGCCGGGTTTATCATGGCTGGATTTATCATTAATGTCGCCGCTACACCTATATGTACGTCCCTAAATGTACGCCCCGAAACTTACATCCCTGAAAGTACGTCCCTTAGCGTGCATCCCTGAACGTACATCCGCTCAACATCAGGTTGGGAGCCTATTATGACGGCTGCATCCCTTGAAGTTATCACGAAAGTATCACGAGATGTCATGATTCAGTAAAACCGACGCCGACGCCCTTTTGCTATGGTGAAAGATTATGCACACTGAGTCTCAACGGATACACAACCAGTGGAGAAACCTCATGAGAATCCTGATTGCTTCCATCGCAACATTGCTGATGGTAATTGCCAGTAGTGTTTTCAGCACCGAGATGCCCACCAGTGCAGAAAAAATAGCCATGGAACATCAGGGCCCACAGGAAATAGCCACCTTTGCTGGCGGTTGTTTCTGGTGCACCGAATCGACCTTTGAAAAACATCCGGGCGTCATTGAGGCGACCTCGGGATACATCGGCGGCACGGTAGAAAACCCAACCTACCAGCAGGTTTCCAGTGGCTCGACCGGGCATGTAGAAGCGATCGAAGTGCATTATGATCCGACCCTCATCAGTTACGAAGATCTGCTGGAAATCTATTGGAGAGAAGTCAACCCGACTGACGTTAAGGGGCAGTTTGTTGATCGTGGTTTCCAGTATCGTCCGTTTATTTTTTATCACAACGATGAGCAACGCATGGCCGCCGAAAAATCCAAAGCGATGCTGGATGCGTCTGGTCGCTATGACACAGCTATCGCCCCGGACATTATCCGTGGAATATCACGCTTTTGGCCCGCAGAGGATTACCACCAGAACTATTACACCAACAATCCGATTCGTTACAACCTCTATCGCTATAACTCAGGCCGTGACCAATACCTGAAAGGGGTCTGGGGCGACGAACTGAAATACACTGCAGGCTCCATGAAAAATGAGCCCATGCAAAATGAGTCGATGAAAACAGACTCCATGCCATCACAATCCATGAAAACCGGTATGGATAGTCCTGCAAAAATGGACTCAATGAATAAAACCAGCATGACCTACAGCAAACCTTCTGAGGAGGAACTGCGCAATCGACTGACACCGATGCAGTACAAGGTCACCCAACAAGAGGGCACCGAGCCGCCTTATAAAAACGAGTTCTGGAACAACAAACAACCTGGCATCTACGTCGATATCGTCAGCGGTGAACCCCTGTTTTCCTCCACCGACAAATATGATTCTAAAACCGGATGGCCCAGCTTCACCCAACCCATTGACCCGGAACTGATTGTCGAGCTGACCGACTACTATCTGTTTATGCCACGCACAGAACTGCGCAGTCGTTTTGGTGACTCGCATCTTGGTCACGTATTCAATGATGGTCCAGCTCCTGCCGGACTGCGTTACTGCATCAATTCTGCAGCACTGCGCTTTATCCCTGAAGAGAATCTAGAAAATGATGGATACTCACAATATGCGGTTTTATTTAAATAATGGTTTTATACTAATTTTTCTCTGTGTGCTCTGTGTGCTCTGTGGTTATAAATTGGTTAAGGAATAATACGGGATACGGGATAAGGTTCACCACAGAGGACACGGAGTACCACAGAGGTTTTATATTGGTTTTTTTGTATTTCTCAGTGAGCTCTGTGATCTCTGTGGTTATGAATTGGTTTAGTGGTTGAACAAATAAGATACGGGATGAGAGATTGGATACGAGATACGGATTCACCACAGAGTTCCACAGAGGTTTTATACTAATTTTTTCTGTCTTTCTCAGTGAACTCTGTGTCCTCTGTGGTTAAAGAAATAAGATATGAGGTATGAGATACGGGATACGGGATGAGGGATGAGGGATGAGAAAGATGCTAGGATTTAGCATGTGTTTTAATTTAAATGAGTAAGCCTGATGAAATCAACGGACGATGAGAAACTGGTTAGCCAGGAGCAGACGTTCCACTTCCTGGAGATTACGATTCGACTGGGTTTGGTGTTTGGCTTGCTCATCTGGTGTTTCCAGATTTTGCAGCCATTTGTGGCTACGATTATCTGGGCTCTGGTGATCTCTTCCGCCATGTATCCGTTGTATGTACGGCTTAAAAATTTGCTGCGTACCGGACCTAAACTCACCGCGCTGATTTTTTCTGCGTTAACTCTGCTGGCGTTAATAGCGCCGATGATGATGTTGTCGGGTACCTTGATCGGCTCGGCCCGTGAATATGCGGTGGAGTTACAGGACGGTTCGCTCACGCTGCCGGCTCCTCCGGAAAGTGTTAGTGATTGGCCCTTCATTGGCGAAAGCCTGCATGCTATCTGGTCGCAGGCGAGTCAAAACCTTGATCAGGTGCTGGACAAATTCGAACAACCCATTAAGGATGCCAGTCGCTGGTTAATTACCAAGGCGGCCGGAGCGGGTTTAGGTTTGTTGCAGTTTGCCGTGGCGATGATGATAGCCGGGGTTTTTCTGGCGTATGCGGATAAAGGTGAAAGTTTTGCCGACAGGTTGGGGCGACGGCTGGCCGGGGAGCGGGGTGCGGAATTTGCCGAGCAGGCTTCATCTACGGTGCGCAGCGTTGCCCAGGGCGTTTTGGGTGTTGCCTTTATCCAGGCGTTTCTGGCAGGCATTGGATACGCTGCCATCGGGCTTCCCGGTGCGGGATTGTGGGCGTTACTGACCCTGATTATGTCCATTGCCCAGCTGCCTGCGTTAATCATCGTGCCGACCATTATCTATGTGCTAAGTACGGCTGATCCGCTGCCGGCTGCAATATATACGGTGTACGCATTACTGGTAACGGTGATTGATAGCATTCTAAAACCGATATTTCTGGGCCGAGGTTCCTCGGTACCGATGTTGGTGATATTTTTGGGCGCTATCGGGGGCTTTATTATGTCGGGTATCGTGGGTCTGTTCGTTGGCGCCGTAGTTCTGGTGATTGGCTATCAGTTGTTTATGGTCTGGTTGTATCTCGATACGCCGGAGTTGTTGCCACCGCAGCTGCGCACGGGTCGATCTGCGAAAAATAAGTGATCGCTTGTCAATTAGTGTCCATCCATAAACGAGCATTTTTAAAATTTTGTGCCCAGGGTAGATGCTCACCCCGACTTCACGTCACTGACTTAAACAGAGTGCGGAAGTTTACTTCGATTTTCAGTGTCTGAGTATGAAGGTATTCAAAGCTTGCGCGAAGTAGCTTGTTTTATTGAAGAGCATGACGAGATTGCAGGTGGTTTGCTTTCACACTTTGGTGACAGCATAGAAGATGCACAAAAAACCATCGAAGAAAATTATTCAGGCTGTCACTCGTCATTGGTTGACTATGCCGAAGAGTTGACCGAAGGCCCAACGCAAATTCCAGAACATTTAGCCTATTACATCGACTATGAAAAATGGGCGTGATATGGAACTAAGTGGCGATATATTCACTATCGAAACCGGATTCCAAGAGGCACATATTTTCTGGAGCCACTAAACAGATGATAAGCCCTTGCCGCTGTTGAGGGTTTATTTTCACCGCGCGGTTTTGGGGATCAGTGACCTGTCGGCCATAATCGCTCATGCTTCGCTTGCATTGTCTCCTTTGTCGTCAAGCTGAGCTCCAAAAGCTTGAATTTGCATGTTGTCGGTATAAAAATAATCGACAACAGTTTATATATTGTTATTTATACGGCGAAAAACGCCGTATAAAAGTAAAATTGTAAACTAATTTCACTTAGGTTAGTTTATATCTATTAAGTTTTACGGCGTTATTCGCCGCAAATTACTAGTTAGTTAAACTTTTGAAAGGCTTTAAGCTTGGTTGAGAGCACAGCGTTAGAAGACAGTGTCGCGAAAGGGACTTATAAACAGTCACTTAAAGAGCTGTTGCCTTATGGCATGCTGGCCACTAAAAAGTGGCTTGCTGCACAAGGCTTAAGTGCTCATGCGCTAGACAATGCAGTAAAAACTCAGACCTTACTGTTATTGGCGACTGGCGTTTATAGTCAATATTCCCGCGTTATAAGCTGGGAAGGTGTTGTCGCTTCCATGCAACATATGGCAGTTGAGAACAAGGATACGCTGCCCCCTGTGTTAGTCGGTGGTTTATCCGCATTGACACTGTCTGGATTGTCGCAATATTTGTCATTGGGCAGTACTCGGCATATTCATTTATATGCCCAAGACAAGCTGCCAACATGGCTGGCACGCTTGTCATTGTCGGTCAAGTTTGAAGGACACAGCACAAAGTTGTTATGGCCAGCGGAACTGCTTCAAGACGAGAAGTTTGTTAAACAACATGACTGGGAGCAGGCATTACCGCCTGTTTATTTTTCATGCCCTGAGAAAGCGGTTTTTGAAGTGCTGTTGAATGTTCCAGATAGCGTTAGTTTTGAACATGCAGACGAACTCATGCAAGGCATGGTGAATTTGTCGCCTGGAAAGCTGGATGCACTGTTAAAGGTTTGTAAGAACGTAAAGGTTAAGCGCTTGTTTTTCTGGCTGGCAAAGCGCCAGAACTATCCGTGGTTTAACAAGCTGGATGAAAATAGCTACGATTTGGGTTCAGGTAAACGGGCTGTTGCTAAGGGCGGAAAATTGGACAAGGATTATCTGATCACCGTGCCATCGCATATGGTGCTAGAAAGTGAGTAGCGATTCAGGAATGGCCTTAAAGAATGGATAGAAATAATATTTATTACCAGCAAGCGCAATTACTGATACTGGTATTACCCTTTGTTGCAAGGCAGTCTTGCTTTGCGCTTAAAGGCGGAACAGCCATTAACTTATTTGTTAGAGATTTTCCGCGTCTTTCAGTGGATATAGATCTTGTCTATTTACCAATGAAAGGACGTGATGAAGCATTGAAGGAAATCTGCAGTGCCTTGGATGTGATCAGCTCGGATCTGAAAGAAACCTTTAAAGATGTTGAGGTCACTGAGGCCTATAGGTCCAAGAGTGATGCGCTTAGGCTTGTTGTTTCACGCAATGGCGTACAGATTAAGGTTGAGCTTTCCCCTGTATTACGTGGGACCGTTTTTGAACCAGTGCTTATGGAAGTGTGCGAGGCTGTAGAGAATGAATTTGGTTATGCTGAAAATGCCGTAGTCGCTTTAGCCGATCTTTACGCAGGTAAAATCTGTGCAGCGCTGGATCGCCAGCATCCAAGAGATTTATTTGATGTAAAGTGGCTGCTTGAAAATGAAGGTCTGACCGACGATATCCGTAAGGCTTTGTTAGTATATTTATCGAGCCACAATCGGCCAATGGCTGAACTGCTTAGGCCTCAGTTTAAAGATATTGCGGCCATTTATGAGGGTGAGTTCGCCAATATGACCGAAAAGGGTGTTCCGCTGGAAGAGTTGATTTCGGTAAGAGAACGTTTGGTTGATCTTATTCATCAAGGGCTGACAGAAGATGAAAGGCAGTATCTCTTATCGTTTAAAAATCGCGAGCCAGAATGGTCGCTATTGGGTTTGGACGGTATTAGTGAGCTTCCGGCCATCAAATGGAAGCAAATTAATCTGGCTAAAATGTCAGAAGATAAACACAGGCAGGCTTTTGAGAAATTAGAAGCTGTGCTTGCGAATTAACTTATAGCGTGTAGGCCTCGTCTATCTTCGATGCCAGCCAAACCCGTATTAATGGCCGGCTAGTCAAGGTGATGGCCTGGCATGATAACGAGTGGGGGTTTTCCAATCGAATGCTGGATAACGCGCAGGCGTTAATTGCAGCGGAAACGACGCGGGCTAAATCACCAAGCCACAATCCTGGCGGCTATGACTCGGTTGGAATTATTTCTGAACAGGCTGCGCTCGTTACCGCTTAAATCTGCGAGGTTGCGTGTCATCTTTCAGGGGTTCTATAAGAAACTTCCCAAGGAAGGCGGGTGGCATTATTTTCGGTTTATCTGGAAAACAGAAAACAGGGTTATCATTGCATTATAAAAATCACTATCTATCATGCGGCGTTTGGCTGACATGTTTGGTTCGAATTAAACCGGGCGAGCATAAAAAAGCCAAACCTCTAAAGGTTTGGCTTTTTTGTTTTTGGTGTCCCGTCCTGAAACAGGTTGACCTTAGCGGCCAATAGCCTGGTCAATCGCTTTTAGCGAAGCATTCAGCTCGGCAAAGCTGCTTTCCCCGAGAATGATGCTATCCCACTGGGCTTTGCTCATCTCGATGGTTGGACCCTCGTTAGGATGGTCGGTAATGGCAATCACGCCGTTGCGCAAGGCGATGGCGTAGCTCATACCCTCCGCTTTAAAGTTGGCATTAAACTGAGCAGTCTTGCCTTCGGCCAGACGGGGATCCACCAGATAGCGCAGGTACTGGACGTTGTACTCAAGCGGCGATTTGGCCAGTTTCTTGGCATTTGGCGCGCCGAGAAACTGGCTCAATTGCTGGTATTGTCCAATGCTGTGTTCACCCAGCTTCATTTTTCCTTCGTGCAGCAAGGCTTCAGAAATATACCAGCCGCGAGCGTTGGCAGATTCGGTGCGTTGACCCAAAGCGCGAGCGGCATCGGCGCGGGCGGTTTTTGCCTCGCTGTTGTCAGGCTGAATTTGCAACAACCGGGATGTCAGGTACAAAGACCACTGCCAGTCTTTCAGGGTCTGTTTGTCATTGGCGGCCTGCGCGTTTTTCAGCACGGCGTCGAAGCCGCCCATGGCGTTGATTATATGGTCACTGAATTCGGATTTTTGCAGCGGATTGATGTCGTAAACGTCCCAGCCCATCCAGCCGATGCGAGCGCCATAAACGCGTTTGACGTGGCTTTCCAGTTGGCCATAAAACTCTTTGTTTTTACGCAGTGCTGTGGGCATGTAAACCCACTCTGCGGCGCCCTGTGCGTCCATACCCAGAGCAATAGCCCGATAGGTCTGGTCGTGAACCAGTTGCATCTGGTCGCGAGTTTCCTGCAGCCCTGCTGTGATGTCAGCCTTACCGATCTTGGCGGTGCCGTGGATATCCACGTGATATTCGATATCACGAGTGAGCGCTAAATCGGCTGATTTAACCAGCTCCATCGGATCCCGGTACCAGTCTCCCCGTAAGGTATACAGGTTGAAAATGGTGCCCTCATTCAGTGCGTTCGAAACGAGCAGTTTCTTATCGGAGAAGTAGTACGCAACACTGTCCTGAACGTCAGTTTTCGATGGCAGTACTTCGACGGTTAAGCCGGCGATGCGGTGGGTCTCAACGACGTTATCTTTGAAGGTGATGCTGGGAGGGATGAAGGATTTAGGCGCAGTCAGTTTGTCAGCGCTAAAGCCCATTTTGTTAGGAAAGGCATCGGGACCCTGGGTCGGATGTAAAATTCCAAATTGCGCCGTCGCGCGGGTCATAAAGTTACCGGATAGTACGCTGATACCGGTATCGCTTTGCAGCTCTTCAACCAGACCTTCATGGGCGTAAACCGTAGCGCCTTCATCCTGCCAGACGTTGCCACCCCAAACGTAGTGGGAGTGGGTATAGAGGATGGCAGCCACCTTGATCTTTTTGCCGAGTTTGACTTCCAGGGCGTCCCTTTGTTCTTGCGCTGCTTTAATATTATCGCCGGTATCGACAATGATCCAGCCTTCAGGGGCTTCGACGGCAACGGTGTTAGATAATCCCCAACCTGAGATGCGGTAGATACCCTCAGTGATCTTAGTGACCTCTTCTTTTGCCGCCCCCATCAGTTGGTTGCCTTGCGCGGCGGTGGGGTGGGTAATAGAGCCAGATTCCATGGTTACGGTTTCATCTGACAGGGACATACCATATTGACTGTGCGCATGATTATCGCTATGAGCGACAGCGGACAAGACCAGACTGGATGCTGCGAGACTGGTGAAGAACAGTTTGGGTAGTAGGCTGGGCATGGGGACTCCATTCTGGTTGAGTGACTGCCTGGATATGATTTACACGCCTTGCAAGTTTTCAATGGGCACGGGTATAGCCAAGGCCAGGTTGCAATGTTATCAATGGGTTATCAATGGCGTAAATATTCAGGTTCGACATAATACAGGGTTGAGTATAAGAATATAGGAAGTTTGCGCCAGTGTGGGCGATAAACAGGATTTAAATCACCCAAAAATGTTCGCTGGCAGAAAATTTTTAGCGCCTCTGGAACACTGCCTGAATCGAATGGTGCGGTGAGATAGTTTCAAGTGTCTCCCTTTAACGATAGAAAAATCTCTTTTTAAAGACACTTGTAGTTAACCGTCTGCCAGTGGAGTTCAGATCGATTCCGCAGGATGTTTGACGAGACTGTATTGCGTAAAACAGGCCTCGATCATGATGCTGAACAGTGAAGTTTGAAGCGCTCTGGAGTACCCTGAAGAAGGTAAATAGCGCAGGTAAATCAAGTTGTTGCGAATAGAAAAGCAGTGGATTTTCTGGTAGTGACGGCTGTGTATGGAGCGCAATGGATATGCTGGAGTGGTTTAGCCGTCTCGCGGATTTTTTAATCGTCGAACAGTTGGGGTTGTCCCGGGATGATCGTCTTGGTGGAGCGCTGCATTTCTTTGTTGAGGACACCAGTAAAATTTTTGTTCTGCTGGTGGTAATGATCTACCTGATTGCCCTGGCGCGGGCGTCACTCAGGGTAGAGCGGGTACGTGATTACCTGGCGGGTAGAAATCGCTATTTGGGCTACGGGCTGGGTTCGGCGTTCGGTGCCATCACGCCATTTTGTTCCTGCTCCAGCATCCCGCTGTTTCTTGGTTTTACCTCGGCGGGCATTCCCATCGGTATCACCATGTCATTTTTATTAACGTCGCCGCTGATCAATGAGGTGGCGATTGTTCTGCTCGCTGGTTTGCTGGGCTGGAAGTTTACCCTGGTGTATGTCGTGGTCGGGATGAGTGTGGGTATGCTCGGCGGTCTGTTTCTCGACAGCATTCGTGCCGAGCGGTTGTTACAAGCCTTCGCGCGTAAAGCCTTCGATAATGCGAGTGCGCCAGCTGCAGTTGACAATATTATCGAAAACAGTGGGCAAAATGATTCCTTAACGCTGTCTGCACGCCATCGCTTTGCGATGGATGAATTAACGGATATTCTTTCGCGGGTCTGGAAGTGGGTGTTTATCGGGGTCGGCGTGGGCGCTGCGCTGCATGGTTTCGTCCCCGAAGGTTGGATCGAGCAACATCTGGGCGATGGGCAGTGGTGGTCAGTGCCCGCGGCAGTGGCTTTGGGAATTCCCTTGTATGCTAATGCAACGGGGGTTATTCCGGTGATGGAGAGCCTGATTACCCAGGGTTTGCCGGTGGGTACCACGCTGGCATTTTGTATGAGTACCGTCGCGGCCAGTTTTCCCGAATTTATTCTATTGAAACAGGTGATGCAGTGGCGCTTGCTGGCGATTCTGTTTGTATTGCTGCTGGTGTCTTTTACGCTGGTCGGTTGGTTGTTTAATGGTTTATCCGGACTGGGCTTTCTATAAAAGGAAATATATAGGAAAAACCACAGAGTGAGGGGCCGGATTTTTATAGGGAAGAGCTAAGCCGCTCAGGGAGAATTGCAATGAAAACTATTCAGGTATTAGGCTCCGGTTGCACCAAGTGCCGTAAAACGGCCGAAAGCATCGAACGTATTGCCGAGCAGCTTGGTGTCGAGGTGACGGTTACCAAAGAGGCCGATCCACAGTTGATGATGCAGCATGGGGTGATGACGACCCCGGCGGTGGTTATCGATGGCAGGCTACAGCACAGTGGTTCGATTCCCCATCGGGATGAAATTGAGCGTTGGCTACAAAGCTGAAATGAGTGTCAGCAAGCGTGGGGTTGATAACCTATGCCTGAGGTTCACACTATGACAGATTGCTAATCTGTCAGGAGTTGAGAGATGAAGATGATACGAGTGGGTATTAACGGTTTCGGTCGCATGGGAAGACTGGCTTTGCGTACCGCCTGGGATTGGCCGGAGTTTGAGTTTGTGCGCATCAATGATCCCGGCGGCGATGCCGAGACCATGGCGCATCTGCTGAATTTCGATTCGGTACATGGCCGTTGGCACTATGATGCGGGCCATGGTGAGCAGGCGATTTTGGTCGGTGGACAATCCATCGCCTTTACCCGGCACAGAAGTATTGCCGAAGCTGACTGGTCCGATTGTGACCTGGTGATTGAGGCCAGTGGTTTTTTTAAATCAGCGGCGCTGTTGCAAGGGTACCTGCAGCAGGGTGTTAAGCGCGTCGTGGTCACCGCACCGGTCAAGGAGGCGGGGGTGCTTAATGTGGTGATGGGCGTCAACGATCATCTCTATGATCCGGCTCGGCATCCGATTGTGACTGCAGCTTCTTGCACCACCAATTGTCTGGCGCCGATGGTCAAGGTAATCGAGGAAGCGATCGGAATTCGTCATGGCGCCTTTACCACCATTCATGACATCACCAATACCCAGAGCATTCTGGATCAGCCGCACAAGGATCTGCGCCGCGCCCGTGCCTGCGGGATGTCGCTGATACCTACCACAACAGGCTCTGCAACTGCGATTATGCAGATCTATCCACAGCTTAAGGGGCGTTTGGATGGTCACGCGATTCGCGTACCATTGGCCAATGCGTCCATTACCGACGTGCAGTTTGAGGTAGCGCGTGAGACCACAGTGGATGAAGTGAATGGCTTGTTTCGCGCTGCCGCAGCGGGTGATTTAGCGGGAATCTATGGCTATGAGGAACGTCCTTTGGTGTCGATAGATTACCGCAGCGACCCTCGCTCCGGAGTTCTCGATGGCTCCTTCACGCGGGTAGTGAACGGTACACTGGTTAAGCTTTACGCCTGGTATGACAATGAAATGGGTTATGCCAATCGTATTGTTGAATTG
>JAUXFT010000083.1 GCA_030622755.1 Aestuariirhabdus sp.
GACCGCTTGGCCTCCGACTTCAAAGACTCATCGGCAGCCTGGACAAAACTACTGCTTAAGAAAACGGCTGCAGATGTTGCCAATGCCATTAATATTTTTGAAGGCTGGAATTTCACAGGATAGATCCCCCCTTATTGGAACCATGACAATTAATTTTCAGCAATGATAATGATTATCATTAATTAATCAAGCTAATTGAGAATCATTATCTATAAGATTGTCCTGGCGCATGCTGCGCTGAATCAATGTATTGTCAAAATATTACCAACCCACCACCCTTAACTCCTGATATCCAGGCGCCAGGATTCGCCCCGTTGCCACATAAAAATACCTTTCACTGTATCGCTTAAAGAAAACTATTGGTGAAAAAAACTATTGCCTGGCTGGCCAGCGGCGTATCGCTCCGGCAGCAATAAACAACTGAGCGGCATAATAGGTCACCATTACCAGCTCCCTTTCATGAGGGATCTCGAACATAAAACGATTCACCGCGATCAGTGAATCGGACACTAAAAATAGCGCCGCACCGACCGCTATCATCGGATGATTATTTCCTCCGAGAGTCGCGCTTAACGCCATACATAAAATCACCGTGATATAAACCACAACCGGTACGGTCATTTCTGCCAAATAGGGCAACAACTGTGAAACCAGCGTGCCCGTGGCAACCAGCATGATGAGCGCGGCATTGAATCGAGGTGTTGTGAGTCTAATATGGCGAGCAAATGCCGCTATATAAAACAGATGACCCACCAGAAAAGCACTTAATCCCGGAATAAAAAGATTCCAGGCTAACAGCAGGTCTCCTACCGAAGAGAACGCCAAGCCCACAATCACCCAACGCTGTCGTAATTCACTGCGCGCACTAAACACTATCCAGATCAAAATCCAGATGGGCAATGCCTTGACGATAAACGACAACGGATAGGGTTGCATATCCAGGGTAAGCAAATAACTCATTGCCGCCAGGGCAAACGCCCAAAACCCCCATTGGGTAGATCGGTTAACCACAATTCTCTCCACGATTTCCAGTGTTTCAGGCAACGGACAAGCTGCCCATAATGTGCATGTAGTGTGCGTGCAAAATTTCAATAAATCCACGTGATCACGCAGCAACCTCTTAAAGAGCCATTTTCAAGAATTGAGTTCAACAATCGAGTTCAACAATCGAGTTCAACAATCCCGTTCAAGAGTCCTTTTCAAAGTTGACCAACAAACAAAATAAGAAATCTTAAACTGAAGATGCCCAACAACAATGGGTGTTTGGATTCTGGCTTTTTGCCCACTTTCCAGGATCTGCTGCCTAACCTCAACGGAAGAAAGAATAAAGCAACAACATCCAGCAAACTGGATAAATACGAATGACCGTCGCAGCTTGAATGGATCACGGCCGGAAACAATGAAATGATTTATTCACACCTGGTGGTCGTGGCCTTTTGTCAATTTAAAAGGGTCACAATCGAGAGTATAAAATCGAAAGTAACAAGATCAACAGTACAAAAACAAAAGTGGCAAAAACAAAACCACCGGTTACCCGGTAATTCGCGTAAATTCTTCCTGAGGCGTACAACACAAAGTTTTCTGCAATGCGAACGGACAGAAATATCAAAAAATCTGCGCAGAAAAATCTCGCAACGAATCCGCTAACGATTATAAGAATCAATCTAGAAAGTAACCCCGCAACCCCATGACACGAAATAACTGTATTTCGGGTAGCCGGGATGAAACGCCATAGACTCAAACAGACAACTAACGCAACGCCAGCACCCGTTTCATCAAAAAGCATCTCCGCAACACAGTCTGCTGCAAAATAAAAAGCAACCCGAGGAATCATCACCTCGGCTACAAGCAGATCAGAAAGTAGCTTTCGCTCACTTCACACTCATACCATAAAAGAAGGCGTTTACTTCAATCTGCTACTGACGATCAGAAGGAGACAGGTCGCCTATTCGGGTGTGGTGTTTTGTGGCTTAGCAGCACTTTTCGCCGCATCGTTGTCAGGTGCGTTGTTATTCCTGTTGTTATTTCTTCGTGGCCGACGATTACGATTACCACCGCCACCACCACCACGTGCCTCATTGACGCGAATGATACGCCCGCATAAAGGCGACTCATTCAGAACTTGCACTGCGTCACGCGCTTCGGACTTAACCTGCATTTCGACAAATCCATAACCTTTGGACTGTCCAGTTGCTTCGTCCATCACGATATTAACGCTGGCTACATCCCCGAAATCGGAAAAAGCATCAACAAGGTCATCATCTGTCACTGAGTAGGACAGATTCCCGACATATATTTTCATTCAGTCTTGTCTCACAACATGCGCTGTTTTGAATGTACACCGCCATCCGATCAAGCGCCCGTCAGATGGCAATGATCGCCTTCCAGAAAGGTCCGATCATGAGTATTTTGATCTCGTTTTGCAGATCAAAATAGCTATATAACAATATTGACGTTAGATTCTCACATTTAAACGCTAAAGAAAAGTCTAGTAAACATCTGGGCTTCAGCGAACAGATGATCTAGATCACAGACTGCTGAGGAATCACATACATAAAAATCGCAAAGAAGTGACAGACCGCCCCGCCCAGTACAAACAGGTGCCAGATGGCATGATTAAAGGGCACCCGATTCCAGACATAAAACACCACCCCCAAACTGTATACCACCCCCCCCGCCACTAGCAATACAAAGCCTGTCAGGTCCAGGCGCTGAGCCAACTCATACACCACAATCAACGACAGCCACCCCATAGCCAGATAAGTAATGACAGATACCAATTCAAAACGGTGAATAAACAGTGCCTTGAACACTATACCCACCAGTGCAAGGCTCCAGATTGCTATCAACATGCCGGTTGCCAGTCCACCATCGAGGGTAATCAATAAAAAGGGTGTGTAGGTACCAGCGATCAGCAGGTAGATCGCACAATGATCCAGGACCTTGAATACCGCTTTCGTTTTATGGTGTGTAAAGGCGTGGTACAGGGTCGAACAGAGAAACAACAGAACCAGACTCCCGCCATATATCGACAACGCCGTTATCGAAGTCGCATCCAGTACCGTAACACTCTCCACCAGCAGTAACGTCAGCCCAACAATCGCGGCGGCAGCACCCAACCCGTGTGAAATAGCATTAGCGATCTCTTCACCTAGGCTATAAGTCGTCGTTGAGGACATGTTTTTCTCCGGGGAACAGCAAATCAGATTGGCACCGAAAAATTATAGCAGCTAGCTTCCAGCATGCCTGTATGAGAAATGTACACCTCTCCCATACCAGATCATCTTTAATGCGCCGTCCATATATGCAGTGCCACTCAAGCTCAACGCACACTTATTTCTGCCCCCTGCGAAAAAAAGAGCCCGACTCAAATTCGCACCTGAAATAATAATGACATCCCATCACACTCCCTATGACCCGTTACTCTATAGCACCTCTTGAGCAGCACAACAGATTCCAGCGATCGGCGATTAATGCGTTCCAGGCGGTAATTGAGTGTTATTACGGATTTTATTTTAGTAATATCGCATCGTCATATATCACACACTATCCCTTGCCCTGGAAAGGATAAGCCATGAGATCGGTACTCGTTCGCTGCACCCTTGCGCTGTTGATGCTAGGGATCTCCAATGCACAGGCTCACTTTCAGACAATCATTCCTTCCGCAGATATTGTTGATCATCCGGAACAGCGGACCCTTGCCCTGGAACTGCAATTCACTCACCCCATGAATCGCGGACCAACCATGGAAATGGCAAAACCACGACAGTTTGGAGTTATTAACCCGGCTGGACAACAAAACCTGCTCGACACACTTAAACCCTTCACACTCGATGGGAAAACAGCCTACAGATCCCAGTACATGATCCATGAGCCCGGAGACCATATTTTCTTCGTTGAACCCTCCCCCTACTGGGAACCTGCCGAGCAAAAAATGATCGTCCACTACGCGAAAGTAGTGGTCGATGCCTATGCAGGCGATTCGATGTGGCAACAGACCGTTGGCTTTCCTGTCGAAATCGACCCATTAACTCGCCCTTATGGGTTATGGACCGGCAATCAATTTCAGGGTGTCGTACTCCAACAGGGTCAACCTGTTCCCTTCGCGAACATTGAAGTCGAATGGCTCAATGATGGCAGCTTCTCTCCTCCTGCGGATGCTTTCGTTACTCAACAGCTCAAAGCAGATGCCAATGGCACCTTCAGCTACGTCATGCCCAGAGCCGGCTGGTGGGGATTTGCCGCCCTGTTTGAAGGTAGTGAACCCATACCTGGAACGGATGAGCAATCGGTCAACGTCGAACAGGGCGCGATTATCTGGGTATATAGCAGAGACATGAAATAAAGGAGTTTTAGCCATAGCCCATATTCCCGACGGCGTGTTGTCTGCCCCTGTACTTATCGGAGCCGCCACAATCACCACGGCTGTATTGATCATGGCCACGCGGCGCCTGGATTACGACCGAATCCCACAAGCTGCCGTATTAGCGGCTGCTTTTTTTGTATGCTCGCTAGTCAGCGTACCTGTCGGCCCCAGCAGTGTGCACCTGATGCTAAACGGCTTGATGGGACTGGTACTTGGCTGGAGTGCCGTACCAGCCATCCTTATTGCATTACTGATGCAAGCCGTATTCTTTGGCTACGGAGGCCTGCTGGTTCTGGGCAGCAATACACTCAATATAGCCCTGCCTGCCTTATTTGTTGGCGCTATACTCGCTCCCGGATTACAGCGCACGCAGGTTAATAAAAGCTTTATTATTGGCGCGCTAGCGGGTGCCTGCGGAGTACTGTTAACGGGCATTCTGGTAAGCCTGTCGCTGGCGCTCAGCGGGCCGGATTATATTCCTGCTGCCAGTGTTATGCTGGCCACCTACCTGCCCCTGATGGTGGTCGAAGCCGCAGTCACGGGCTTTGCTATTAACTTTATATTGCGGGTATCACCGGAGTTAATCTTGCCCCTGGAGAAGCCTGTTGAGTAAGTATTTACTATCTATAATTGCCTTAATGAGCCTAAGCTCACCCATACAAGCTCACTTGTTAAAAGTATTTGCCTACAGCACCGGGGATGAGGTTATCGGCAGTGTATATTTCGCTGGCGGAGATCCTGCAGGCGATGTCGAATTAAAAGTTTCCGGAGCAACCGGCTGGGTTTTATCAACTCTACGCAGTGACGCTGAAGGGAGATTTCGCTACCCCATCACACACCCTGAAGCTCAACATATTCGAGCTTTTAGCGGCGATGGCCACAGCGCACAATGGACTATCTCCAAAGCCGAACTGGGAACGATTGCCACGCCAGGGCCGGACAATAATTCTGCGGACAGCTCGGGAAGAAATCCAGGCAATAGCTCAGGAGATAATTCAGCAGGAGATCCCAACACCATAGGATCAAACGACGCAACCAGTGCTACACCCCGGTCAGCCAATCTATCAGCGCTTTCTGGCGATACTGACTCAACAGAAAATATTTCCCGGACCAGACCATCAACCGAGCTCTCTGAAGCCATGATTGAACGAGCGGTGGCTCGCCAACTGGGCCCATTGCGCCTGCAACTGGAACAACAACAGGACAGGGCACGACTAAGCGATATCCTGGGTGGTATCGGCATTATTTTTGGTTTGGCGGGCATTACCATGTGGTGGCGTAGCAGACGCCTCTTGGTGGGAACTTCGTCATCCTCCGCATCGCACTCTTCACCGCACTCTTCATCAGATTCCAAATAGAAAAAATGAAAGCAAGCAGATGAAATCACTGACGCTAAGTTCTACAACAACCGATAGCTGGTTATCACGATGTGACCCGCGATTACGGGTGATTGCTGCCCTGCTATTCGTAGCACTCTGCGTCAGCTTGCAACAACCTGTCGCCCTAATGAGCGCGCTGTTACTCTCCCTGCTATTCGCCTTCACCATCGGTATCAAACCTGAATTATTACTGCAGCGCCTGATCGCAGTGGAAGGTTTCATGCTAGTTCTGCTGCTGACATTACCCTTCAGTATCGTCGGACAAACCTGGTTTCAATTGGGCCCCTTAACGGCAAGCATAGAGGGCTCCCTGCGCGCCCTGGAGATCCTTCTTAAAGCCAATGCCGTTGTTATCATACTACTGGCCCTGATAGGCACTCTCGAACCTGTGGTTCTGGGGCACGCTATGGCTCGGCTCGGCGTACCTGAAAAACTGGTACACCTGTTCCTGTTCACCGCTCGATACATCGGGGTATTCATGAATGAATATCAACGCCTGCGCCTGGCGATGCGAGCACGCGGCTTCACTCCGACCAGTAATCGTCACACCTGGCGTTCTTTTGGCGACCTGATCGGCATGTTACTGGTACGCAGCCTGGAACGTTCCCAGCGAATCCTTACCGCCATGAAGTGCCGTGGATTCAACAATCGCCTGTTTTTAGTGGATACCAGCCACTGGCAAAGCAGGGATTCCCTTTTACTGTTACTCTGGATGCTCCCATTAGCTGGACTCATCGCCCTGGAACTATCCACATGAGTGAACCCTTAATCGTCCTGCAGGATGTCAGTTTTAGCTATGGAAGCCGAAAAGTACTAGAGGGTGTTAACTTCAGCCTCCGAGCGGGAGAACGAATCGCCTTAATCGGTGATAACGGGGCCGGCAAAACCAGCTTTCTGCAATTAA
This sequence comes from Aestuariirhabdus sp., assembly GCA_030622755.1. Taxonomy (GTDB): domain Bacteria; phylum Pseudomonadota; class Gammaproteobacteria; order Pseudomonadales; family Aestuariirhabdaceae; genus Aestuariirhabdus. The sequence continues at coordinate 6,650 of JAUXFT010000083.1, forward strand.
TGGTCGGTTTGCACAAACCGCAAAGTGGCCAGCTTTTCGCCTTCGGCCGTGAACGCAGGCAAGAAAAGGACTTTCGCGATGTACGCGCCCGGGCAGGACTGTTATTCCAGGACAGCGACGATCAACTGTTTTGCCCCACCGTATTGGAAGATGTTGCCTTCGGACCTTTAAATCTCGGCAAAACCCAAACCGAGGCGGTAGAGATCGCTCACCATACTCTGCAACAACTTCATCTTGGCGAACTCGCTGATCGCATAACCCATAAACTCTCTGGCGGTGAAAAACGCATGGTAGCCCTGGCGGGTGTGCTGGCGATGCAACCGGAAGTACTGTTGATGGATGAGCCCACCAATGGACTGGATGAAAAAGCAGAGCAACGCCTGCTGGAACATCTTGAGGAGCTGACTCTGGCCATGGTGTTTGTATCTCATGATCGCAGGGTAGTAGAACGCCTGGCAACCCGGGCCGTCATACTGCAAGATCATCGTCTGTCTGAGGCGGTAATGCACTCTCATCCACATGTTTACCGCCATGACCATCTACATATACATGCTGATGGCGTTTCCTCCACCATTCAGCACGACCACCATCATCAACAACAAACTCCCCTCCCGGGCACCATTACGACACACACGGGCACCGAGACAAGCGACGAAGATTAAAATGAATTGCTGAGGATCTACTCTCAAGTTAGAGGGGGTGGCCAAAACAAAAAAACAACCGCAAACAACATCTCTACAGACAGGTATAACCAACTCGTCTGACCGGGAATGCCATCTGCCAGCATAGAGTAGCTCCGCGCTATCACCAACATCGCCATTATCACGCCCAAACCAAGAACCAGATTACGCGCGTTAGCCAGATCGATGCAGGCCCAGAGCGCAATAATGCCTACCCCCGCCATCATGCCATGCAACGCCCTGAACTGATTTTTGGCATCTACCGTGTTTAATGACACACCCGACGTTCCAGGATGCACTTTAAACAGTTCCAAAAGCCCGGGAAATAACAAACTCACACCGAGAACACCGAGCAACCCGGAGAGCACCAACTTGTGAAGTAAAAGCATGGTGGGATCCTCTTTAAAAAATTTCTGGATTTCTTTCCTGACACATCCACCTGGTACATTCAGCTATGACAATTTCCAGGCAACAATTGCTCAGAGGGAAGGTATTTTCGAGACAAAACAGTCGCGCCATCGCAGTGTCTTGCCGGCGCTTGCCCAATCAGTTTAACGCAACGCCCGATATACAAAACCGCAGCCTCATCTAAAGGTACACGCACCAGGCAACTGGCAAAAAATAATCGTGCCTCTCGAAAATCACCCGTGCGATAACGCTCCAACCCACGTTTAAAGAGATCAGCATTGTCCAGTTTTTGTTGTTTAAGATTTGCATCACCCGTATCAAGCGCCTCATAGATGACGATCACTTCCATTTTTCCAACCAGCACCACTCACGCAAACTGTAAGCACCCCGGTTGTTAAGCGCCGCCTCAACGCCTGCGTCATATCCATCGACCAATCTGCTAATGCCGCTGCCAATAGTAATATCCAGGTGCATCTCCTTGCTGTATAGCAAGCTAGAAAGTTATGGTCTGTCTGCAGAACGAAACCAGCCACTCACTAATGGGCACATATAGAATTTCCATTACTTTTTACCTGTAAAAAAACTATGTAAAGTGATGCCGTTTAGTTCCAAATAAAAACCACATCTAGCGCATTAAATCGTTCTGACCTATTCGTCAGGCTATTCGAGGTTATACTGACTAAAGATTAGCTTGGCTTGAAACAGATCAGCGGATAATACCTTTAACCACAGGCATTACACTCTCCAAAGGGCTGCTGACATTATGACCATCGATCTCATTAACCTGCCTGATAAGAGTATTACCTGTACAAAGTGTGACGCTTGCTGTTGTCAGCTGGAAGTACTGTTAATTACCGAGACCGGTGTACCCGAACGCTTTATCGCCACGGACCGCTGGGGAGGAATGACTATGGCACGACTGGATGATGGCTGGTGCGCTGCACTTGATCGCGCCACCATGAGCTGCTCAATCTACGAGCAAAGACCCTTTATTTGTCGCGAATTCGAAATGGGTTCAGTCGACTGCATTAATGAACGAACCGCCTATTACCGTACAGCCGAATAACACCCCTGAGAGCTTTATCTGGCCCACACCTGGCGCGGGCAACACATCGAAATACCCTGTAGCCTTACGGAAACTCTTACCTTACCAAACCTTCAGACTTAACAAGCCTCTTACTCCTGGAGAGCTTCATGCATTATATGCAGTTTATTTCCGTCAAGATCTCGGCAGTATGCTCCGTAATACCCTGGACGATAACGAAACCCCGGCGCGCCTTCATCGCTGCCGCCCTGCGCCAGCGCCACTTCATGGAACCTGTTTACCTCGTCATTATTTAATGCCCTGAAAGTCACCTGCGTACCATTTCCATGAGTCGCTCTTTTTTGATCAAAGGGTTCCAGCACCCAGAAACAACTTGGCCCACCAACCGGGCCATAACCGATCTCGTTATCGGCCTCCATGGTACGCACCATTCCTAATACCGAAAAAAGACGATCGTAAAACCTGCCTGCTCCGGCCAAATCATTCGTTCCTACACAAACACCCGCCAGCATAATCATTCCATCCTGAGACTTTCGTTAGTGAATAGCGTTTACTTTGCACGGTGGAAATCGAAGTTTTCCTTTCAAGTATTAGAATCTCTGGAACACAAGCTACATGAGCCGGTAAACGTCTGAAGTCGATCACTGATACGCAACAATTCCTGTAATTATCCTATCTTGTAGATCTATTTATCCATCAGTTAATTAACTGCGTAGGTCTGTACAGGAAAATTTCATGCATAAACTTCTCTTCGCCCTGTTCGTGCTTATCAGCATTCCTCTGGCTGCTTCCGAACCGGTGAGCACTGACTATCGTGGCTCCGCTATTGCAGGAATGGATACCGTGGCCTATCACGATGCAAACGTGCAACGTGCCCATAAAGCCATCATGGGCACACCAACCTATACCGTTAAATGGATGAACGCTAACTGGCAATTCGCCTCCCGGTCATCCGCCGACAAGTTTGCTGCCAACCCGGAGCACTATCGCCCGGAGTACAACGGCCACTGCTCCAATGCCCTAAGCCTGGATGAAGGACTGATACCCACCAATGGTCAGGTATGGGAATTTTTTGGCAACAAACTACACCTGTTCTACGCCGAACGCGGACGACAGCGCTGGCTCACCGGCGACTGGCAAACCTACCTCCAACAGGCGGATCGCGCCTGGCAAACCCTTAGCCAATAGCAGGCAACAGGCAAAAAACACTCTTGATTTTTTAAATAAACGCTACAACTACCACCTGTTAAAACCCCACCGGCATTCATGCCGCGCACAATCGACATGCATTCCCACACACTCATGAAATGCATTCATGATGAACAAGCACGATACACATTAATGAGAAACAGGAGAGTAATGATATCACCCGTAACAGTGGGCCTATCATCTTTATAGAATTGGATCTCTTGTTTAGACCCAAAAGCCTTTACTCTTTCCCATCATCGAACATCATAAAAATCGCCGGATAAGCGACATAGAGCGTCACAGACACCCCTAACAATGATGTTAGGCGCCCAGGAGAGGCTATGCATATACCAACGAAATTTCAGCAACATGACCCAGCTCTCTTAAACGATATTATTGTCACATATCCTTTCGCAACGTTAATAACGCATTCTGATCAAGGGTTAGAGGTGAATCACATCCCTTTTTATCTCGACCAAAACAGGGATAAAGAGTTTATTCAAGGGCATATCGCTACAGCGAATCCGTTATGGAAAAACGTAAACGATAAATCCGAAGTATTGATCGTGTTTCAAGGACCCAATTGTTATATATCTCCAAATCACTATCCAACAAAAAACGAAACAGGCAAAGCGGTGCCCACGTGGAATTACGTTGCGGTTCATGTAAGAGGCGTCATGTCATATATCCATGATGAAGAATGGAAACTGAACATGATAAATAACTTAACCAGTCAACATGAGGCTGGGCAGCCAAGCCCCTGGTCTATATCGGATGCGCCTGAAATCTATATTCAGAAAATGTTGCCGGCTATCGTAGGGCTGGAAATAAAAGTCACATCTATAACGGGTCAATGGAAACTCAGTCAAAATCAACCCGAACGAAATATACGGGGTGTGATCGCAGGCTTATACCAAAACAGTGACAGTAACTCACAAAAAGTTGCTGGATTGGTTAACCAACGCGCGATTGAAACCTGCTAATAAACGGCTTAAACGGCTTAAACGGCTTAAACGGCCAAGATAGTAAACTGGCAATAAAGAGCACCGATCTTAACCAACGCACACAATGAACACATGACTAACACACAACTATCATTTAACTATTAATCAGCAATTAATCAGCTACTTATCACTTACTTACTTATAAATAACTAACAAACTAACAATCACACAGGATCACTACAACATGGTGACAGATCAAACTCTGGAACAACCCTTCCCGCGCCCCTTGTCTGGCGCTGTGGTGGAAACCCTACCTTCTGCACTGGCACCTGCCCGCACCGTTCTCGAAGGCCATCACGTCAGGCTGGAACCCATGAACGCCACAGAACATACCGAAGCGTTATACCACGCGAGTCACGATAGTGAACAAGCCTTGAAAGTGTGGGACTACTTGCTCTCGGGGCCCTGGCCAGATGTCGAAAGCTACCGGTCCGTCATCAGGCAACAGTCCGCAGAATTAGATCCGGTGTTCTTTGCTATCCGATCTCTGGACACTGGCCAGGTTTGTGGGCAAGCCAGCTTCCTCAACATCAAACCTCAACACGGCTCCATCGAAATCGGTCATATCTGGTTTAGCCCATCGCTACAAAAAACCCGGGCGGCCACCGAAGCACTGTTCCTGATGATTCGTTATGCGATGGATGATCTTGGCTACCGCCGCATGGAATGGAAATGTAACGCTCTCAATAGCAATTCACGCCGAGCAGCAAAACGCCTTGGCTTTCGTTTCGAGGGGGTTTTTTACAATCATATAATTGTTAAGGGTAAAAATCGTGATACCGCATGGTATTCCATTCTTGATTACGAATGGGCGACTCTACGTGAGATGAGCGAGCGCTGGCTTGAACCAACAAACTTTGACAGCAATGGTCAGTCAAAAACGTCGCTGTCAGAATTGACCCTGAATCGATCGGCAAATAGTTGATCTCGAGCGTCCTTGACGCCTTAATCAGATCTGGTCTTGCGCTTTTTTGAAAAATTATTTAAGTAATGCCACTTCAATAAACACAGATTTTTGTACACTGATCAAACTATTCAGCACCACATAAAAGCAAGGAGAGCAGTATGCAAGTAGTCGTTGCACCCTTAATTCATAGTGATCGGGAACAATGGCAAAACCTGTATCATGGTTATGCCGAGTTCTACAAAATGCCAATGAAAAAGCAAACGCTGGAGACTGTCTGGGGCTGGATATTTGACCCTGAAAATCCGTTCTATTGTCTGCTGGCAAAAAATAGCGATGGCAGCGCAGTAGGGCTGATGCACTTCCGGGCAATGCCCTCTCCATTAAGAGGCTCCACGGTCGGTTTTCTCGACGATCTGTTCGTTACGCCAGAGGCTCGTGGATTGGGCGTCGTGGAAGTTTTATACAAAGAACTTGATGCCGCTGCTAAAGAAAATGACTGGCCCTTCGTACGCTGGATAACGGCTGAAAATAATTATCGGGGCCGTGCGGTGTATGACAAAATTTCCGAGAAAACCCATTGGGTAACCTATCAGCTGCCCACCGCATAACATTCAGTTTTGTTCAGCCTGTACGCTGAAAACTTATAAAACGCTGTTTCAAATAATAACGTCCGGAATCTAACAATAGATTTCGGTCGGTGTCCATGTAAGAGGTGCCTTAGGAACATCAAAAACTTACTCTCTCAATAAATCCAGGAATAATAATCTGAATTTAAAAACTTTGTCTGATTTCTTCCTCCAGGAAATAAAGATTCATTTTACCGAAACCTTTCACCTCCATCTCACCACGGCCGGCAAACACAAAATCATCTTTAATCAATTCATAGGTCGATTGATTCACCGTAATATGCATCGATTTCGACATACTCTCCATTCGAGAAGCCAAATTCACCCCCGGCCCAAACAGATCGTAGACATATTTCTGAATACCTACTAACGAGCCAATTACCGTATCGGTATTAATACCAATTCGGCATTTCCATTGTGTGGGGTGTGGGGTGTGGGGTGTGCGGTATTTCGTTTTTCCAGATAACGACGCATGCGCAATGCGACCCTGGCAATATTCTGGGTATGCTCGGTGTTTTCCTCAGGGATACCGGAAACAGCAAGATAGGAATCACCGATGGTACGAATACGTTCACAGCCAAACATTTCAACAATTCGATCAAACGCAGAAAAAATATCATTGAGTTCAGACACCAGCGCACTGGCATATTTGATTTTTTCTCTGCCAGACGAGAGTATGAATCCAGCATAAATTGAGTCTCTTTTTCCTTCGATATATCTTTCACTTCAACCAAAATCAAGGTTCCAGCCTCACTGCTTAAAGGGCTGCGGTAAAGAGTTACGGTAAAGGCACCCTTATAGGGTTAGGTGAAGATCCGAACCTAGTCAAACCAGCTGATGTCAGCTGCTACATTGCTCATTATTTTCTCCTGGATGATTCCGAGAGTTAAGGCCAGTGTGATTATCCGGCGTAACGCCCGCTTCTTGCGAATGTTGCATTAATCGGATATTGAGGAAAACGAAGCCATCCAGGAGAGTAACCATAGATAACAGGTAAGGGAAGAAAGAGAGAACCGCGATTTACAAGATCAGACGGCTGTTAAAATGATTAGAAATATTACGCCAGAAGTACTTGACTGCCTGACTAATCGCAAGTCGGAGGCCAA
>JAUXFT010000031.1 GCA_030622755.1 Aestuariirhabdus sp.
CCGCACACTGTTGCGCCCGGAACCCCTGGTGCTGCTCGATGAACCCTTCGCCGAGCTGGATTCACACACCCGGCAACTGGCGACACACTGGACCCGCTCAACCGCAAAGAGCCTCGGCAAAACCCTGATAATGGTTACCCACCAAGATGAGGATGTGGCGCAAGTAGCAGATCAATTACTGGAGTTATCAACCTGAAATCAGATACCTGAAGCACACTGAAAATCAAAACATAGCCAAGATACAAATCGGCAGCGGCAGATGATTAAAAAATGTAAACCTGATATGTATGGGTAAAGTAATTACAATAAACAGTGTTTAATTTCAGACATAAAAAATGCCGACAATCACTGTCGGCATTTGGTATTCGCAAAAAAGTTTAAATAAGGCCACGACTACCCTTGAATCGTTCTCTTTGGTTTATACCATCTAACTCAATTCAAACCATCAGGCTTTTGGATTTCTTCTAGCCGAATACCCCAGACCAAGAATACCCAACGCCATTAGCAGCAGTGTACCGGGCTCTGGAACACTGCCACCACCGTCACTGGTACCTACATGACTGATGACGCCGACATTCATTAATGAAACACCACTACCAAAGTCGGCCAAATTCACGTAAGCCCACTGCATTGTCAATAGGTTGTCATAAAGGAAATGTGAGTTATCAGCACCAGCACCACCACCGCCACCGAGTTTTACTAAGAAATGGTCTGGTTCCACACCACTACCAAAATCAAAAGCATAGTCGCCAGCAGCGCCATCAGAGACTGGTTCCCAATTAGCTCCACCACCAGTGGTTAGTTGGGTATAAGTAATATCAAAACCTAAAACCGACTCAATCCAGGCTTCCTCAACTGCTTCACCAGAGCTACCTAATGTCGTTTGAGCAATCTTATCATCTACACTGCCGGCAACTCCCATAAGTACCGCAAACGCACTAGTCGAAAACACCAACAATACTACTGCTGAAAATAGACTTCTGATGATATTCATAACGCCCTCTCTGAACTTTTCAAATACGCAAACCTAACTAATTTAAGGCATAAATCGTACCGTAAAAAAAAATCTATTATTTTACAAAAGCTTATAAATCACTACTTTCCAAAAAACAAAAAACATGTAAATAACATCGACACCAAAAACACCCATTCTCCTGACAAACACAGCACAAAATCCTAGACTATCCATTGGATGCACAGCACGAAAATCAAGCTCTGCTTTTCAAAATACCAGAGAGCAGCGTTTGACGGTGAGTGCAAACATCTATAAACCTAAACCAGCCCTTTTGTGACGGGGCTTTGCAAAAATAATTGAGTCTCCCAGCCAATTGATGACGAAAAATACTGATTCAAAAACGACTATCCACCAAGGCGATCTCCCTAAGCTGTTACACCGATAATTTCTATCGTTACAACAAAGTGTATGTAAAGAAAATCAACACCCATAAACAGGCCCGCAGCCAGAGAAACTCTCCGGTTTCACCCCCTTAAAATCCGGCTACGGAGCAGCCGTTTCAGGTGCCTCTAATCAGGTTGGAATTTTGTATCGACGACGTGATCAAGACACCGAATGAGTGGATAAAAACCATCGAGCCACCTACCGTTCCTCATTCTGTTATGTCACCGCACTGCCAACATCTCCCCCACCAGCATCCCAAAACATCGCTATTCAAACGATATTTTCGTTCAAATCGGATGATTGAATTTTTACATTAAAACCACTTGCCAACAGGCTAACTCACCGACTTCTTTCAACGTTTTATAGCGTCTTGCAAACAGGCATCGAATTTTTGGTTCAAGCCCTCAGAATCGATCTCCTTACCGATGGCAACCAATTGGCTTTGCGGTTCCCGTCCCTGCCAATCACCGGTTTCTACTATCTCAACCCTGCGCCCTACAACCTGTAATACGAAGCGTTTTTCCGGGGCATCTTGCGTGTAGACAATACCTTTACATCGGTAAATTGTTGCTGGTAATTCCCGCCTGACCATTTCCCGAAACGCATCCATGGAAAAGGGCTTAGTACTTTGATAACTCCAGGTGTCAAACAAGCCTCTTGCGCTGCCTACGCTGTGTTTTCCCTTGCGATGGAGATTGTGTTGCTGCTGATCAGCGTGAGCACCACTACTGTCAAGTTCAAAGATTGCCCGCGCCGGATCAAAGCGACCTACCGCGAGAAGAACCTCTAAGGGTACTTCGCATCGAGTCGCTTCAATCACGCGAATACGATGGATTTGCTCATCGATCCAGGAATGAATCACCTCGATATGAGTCTGAGAAACCAGATCAACTTTATTGAGCACGACTAAATCAGCAAATGCGATTTGGCGTAACTTGAGCAAATTGAGCTCTTCATTGTCGCCGTCGGTAAAAATGGCCTCTGCATCCAGAACACAGGTGATACTGTCTAGACGCAGTATCTTTTCATATCGCTGATCCAGAAATGTCATCACGATACCTTCGGGATCGGCTACGCCACTGGCTTCCAGAATCACATAATCGATGACATTGTTACCCGTCAGCAGCGTCTCGAGCGAGTTAACCAGATCATCACGGATTTCACAGCAGACACATCCGTTACTCAGGCTTATGGTATTTTCCTCTACCCCATCAATGAGTTCCGCATCAATATTGATTGCCCCGAAGTCATTTACCAGAACCCCAACCTTAAGGCCGTGTTCGCCATTAAGAATTCTGTTTAACAGGGTCGTTTTACCCGCGCCAAGGAAACCCGTTAATAAGGTAACAGGTACGGGGTCTCTACCGTCCAGGGATAAAACCTCAGTGCGCGGTGCCGGGGCGAGTATAGGCCTGTTGTTTTCGGTCATTAACTTTCCTTTCTAAAATAAGCTTCCTGAAATAAAGCTACAAAGACTAGCTCTAACGAAATTGAAAACGAGCACTCAGCCATCGTCTACATCAATCCCCCGGGCTTTCAGCATCTCTTTGGGGTTCAACGTAATACCGGGCCACTTTTGGGTTGGTGGTCGGTAGGCATCCGGCGGATAGTAAAGTTTCGGATCGATCTCAAGGTCGCGAAGGTATTGAGCTTGCTGCATTTCTCGCGGCATTGTTGGCGTTGGAAACTCGATTTTGTCAGGTAAATCTTCTCCCGGTGGCACGAACCAGCGAGGGTCCATACTGGCAGGTGCAGCCCCATTTGAAATAACCGCTTCACGAGCCCATATCGCGTCTTTGGTAACATTAATGACTTTAAGGTCCAGACCAAACATAAACAGACCGTCCCAGTGGGAACGAATCTGGGCGATAGACTCGGCGGCCAGCTGATCTCCGGACCATTCAAAGTGACATACCGCAGCCATGCGCGGTTGCACCTGTTTAAACAGGTAACCCGCTGCATAATACATCGTGTGATAAATATCGATGGTGTATTCCCATAACTTGGCCGGAGAACCGACTTTCATAGCGGAAAGAGCAGGTGTGTCAATAGTGCCTTCTGTCACAAAAACATCGGCGCCTTTGCCATATTTCGCCGATAGTTCATCGGGTCTGCCATCACCTGTCCAGACGAATGATAAGCCAGCTTCTTCCCAATCCAGACGATAAGCTGATGCGCCATCTTTGACGTGGGATCGTGGCCAATGACGAACCTTTACGCCATCCTTGTCATAGCAAATCCCGTTTTCTTCTTTCCAGTCGAATTCAGTGACTTCAATTTCCATACCGTCACCCACCGGACATGAATGAAAGTTTTCTTCGTGCCAACGACCCATCTCGCGCATGTGTTTAATCATGTGTTTGGTGCCAAGTTCAGGCGTTCGACCCGAGGGACCGTATACGCGCAATGGGGTAAAGCCACCGGAAAAAGCCCTGAACGGATACATGTAGGGGAGATCGGCATAATGGTCGGTATGGAGGTGACTGATGAATATGTCGTTAATAAAAGGGGCCGGAACTTGAAGTGCGATCGCGTGACCTACGCTGCCATTGCCAAGATCAAAAAAGAAACGCCTTGGTTGAGCCGTACCGTTGCCAAGCTCAACAAGTATCGATGTGCCTTTCTGTAAGGGGTTCGGCGGCCACGGGGAACTGCCTAAGAAGGTAACCCGCATCTCGTTCTTGGGAAGAGTTTCTGTGCCGGGCAGATACATATTACGGTTTTTGATGGCAGGCCAGGGCTTGTAGTAATCCGGAAGGCTAATCCCACCCCCCGGTCTTGGCCCATAGGGGTTTTTCGGCGGAACTCCCCCACCTTCGGCAGCAGCAGATACTCCCGGTACAGCTCCTGCGGCCAAACCAGCTCCGGCGGCGGCGCTACCCTTGAGAAAATTTCTCCGGCTCTCTGTTACCTTGTCTTTCTCCTCTCCATGTCGGTCATCATCTTTCATAATAAGCTCCCTGTTACATAAAAATCCTGTCCAAAATTGTTCTGCAGCAAACTTGAAAATGCATTAAATAGCCTCTGCACCACTCCATGCTTAACGTATGGAGTACTCTGATTTTGAGTGTAGACCAGATCTGGAAGGCATCAGCATACAGTTTATACAGGTTCAATTCGTTCGGCGCTGACGCTGAAACTAACCTTACGCATTAATAAAAATGACACTCTCTACTCCATACTTTTGTTCGATGAATTAAAGTCTGTATACTTCGCCGCCATGAAACGCGCCCAACAGATACTCCACAACACTTTTGGCTACGAGGCCTTCCGCCCACCACAAGATGAAATCATCGAGACGGTGATTAACGGCGGAGATGCGCTGGTGCTGATGCCTACCGGCGGCGGAAAATCTCTCTGTTATCAGATTCCAGCGCTGGTGCGCGCCGGCTGCGGAGTGGTGATATCTCCCCTCATCGCGTTGATGCAAAACCAGGTTGATGCCTTACAGCAAGTTGGCGTGAAGGCCGCATACCTCAACTCTACGCAGAATTTTTCCGAATCCCAGGCCGTTGAAGCAGCCCTGGTAGCAGGCGAACTGGATCTCCTCTATATCGCCCCGGAACGGCTCAACCAATCCCGCATGTTGTCGTTATTACAGCGTTCACCGATCGCCCTGTTTGCCATCGACGAAGCGCATTGCGTATCGCAATGGGGCCACGATTTTCGCGCCGACTATTTGCAGCTCAGCGTACTGCATGAAGGGTTTCCGGAAATCCCTCGTATTGCGCTGACCGCCACCGCTGACGAACGAACCCGCAACGAGATCATCACCCGCCTGGACCTGTCCGAAGCCAGACAATTTATCGCGGGATTCGATCGTCCCAACATTCGTTACCGGATTGCTCTTAAACACAACGCCAAGCAGCAATTACTGCGTTTCCTGAAAGAGGAACACGATCAGGATGCCGGTATTATTTACTGCTTGTCGCGACGTAAAACTGAAGATATATCCGCCTGGTTACAGGGACACGGCTTTAATGCCCTGCCCTATCATGCCGGACTGGATGTAGAACTGCGCTCCGAGCATCAATCACGCTTCTTGCGTGAAGAGGGTGTCATTATTGTCGCGACCATCGCCTTTGGCATGGGCATCGATAAACCCGACGTTCGGTTTGTGGCACACCTCGACCTGCCTAAAACCGTAGAGTCCTACTATCAGGAAACCGGACGAGCCGGCCGGGATGGCGATGCGGCCAATGCCTGGATGATCTACGGTTTGCAGGATGTCATTAAACTGCGCCAGATGATGGCCGGTTCTGATGGCAGTGAAGAGCACAAGCGTGCCGAGCAACACCGTCTGAATGCCATGCTGGGCCTGTGCGAGATTACCAGCTGCCGCCGCCAGACCCTGCTGAGTTATTTTGGCGATACCCTGCCCGCCCCTTGTGGCAACTGCGATACTTGCCTGGAGCCGGTGGATACCTGGGATGGCACCGAAGCCGCACGAATGGCATTAAGCGTGGCCTACCGTACCGGACAGCGCTTTGGGGTCAATCATTTAATCGACGTATTGCGGGGTGGTGAGACCAGCAAGATCTTCGCATGCGACCACCATAAACTGCCGACGTATGGCATTGGCAAGGCGCTCGATAAAAACCAGTGGAGCTCGGTGTTCCGACAACTGGTCGCCAGGGGATACCTGAGCGTCGACATGGAGCGCTTCGGTGCCTTGCGACTGGAAGAGACCTGCCGGCCATTATTGCGCGGTGAACAGACCATAGAATTACGACGCGACAGCAAACGCAGCTCCGCGAAACAGCAAACCAAAACGTCACTACCTGTCGATATTGATGTCGAGCTGTGGGAGGCGCTGCGCAATTGCCGGCGCGAATTTGCCGACGACCAGGGTGTACCGCCGTATGTGGTGTTTCACGATCGTACATTGCAGGAGATGTGCGCGAGTATTCCAAACAGTCTCGATGAGCTCGCTGAGATCAGTGGCATCGGTGAGCGCAAGCTAAACAAATACGGTCCGGCGTTTCTAGAGGTGATTTCCAGGCACCTTAACCCGTAAAAAAAGCTCAGTCGTATAACGAGAATCTTTTCCAAAACCTGGCTCGAACAAGTGTTCAGGCTCTTATTCGAGCACTGGATCTTACAATCCTTAAGTATCAAAAACGTATCAAAGAAACGAAACCAGGAACTTTTCACCCGCTAAATTGATGTAAATCAAACGATACTACCTGAACCATTTAAATGAGAATGATTTTCATTTATAGTACGCACACTTCACTGATGAGTATGTACGATGACCTTGGATAATTTACCCATTGGCCAACCTGCCATTGTGAAAAGCTATCAAGAAACGACTCCGACCCAGATTAGTCATTTTCTCGCCCTGGGTATCGCTCCGGAAACACCCGTTCAAGTGCTGCGCATCGCACCCCTGGGTTGCCCGTTTCAAGTCAAAATCGGTCAATCCCTGATCAGCATCCGTAAAGCAGAAGCCGCCTCCGTGGTGATCTCCCCTGAGACAATCGCCCCCAAGGTAGACACCTCCGTGGCACACACTTCTATGGTAAAAAAACAACCGTCCTGATCATGTCAAAAACCATCGCATTAATTGGTAATCCCAACTGTGGCAAAACAACTCTATTTAATGGACTGACTGGTCGTAACCAAAAAATTGGTAACTGGCCCGGTGTCACCGTTGATCGCAAAAGCGGACAGTTCACCATTGATCAGCAAGAATATACTCTGGTCGATTTACCAGGCATCTACTCCCTCGAACAGGAGCAGATGGGGCTGGATGAATCGATCGCCCGCTCATTTTTGCTCAACGACAACCCCGATCTCATTGTAAATATCGTCGATGCCACAACGCTCAATCGACAACTTATGCTAACTCACCAACTGCGGGAACTCGATATCCCGATGCTGGTCGTGGTCAACATGCTGGATGTCGCGGAAACCAATCATATCAAAGTGGATCTTGAGGCTCTTGAACAACAACTCGGCGTTCCAGTAGTCGGCGCGATCGCTTCAAAAAAAGACTCTATCTGCAGAATCAAGCAGGCATTCAGGCAAGAAATAACCCGGGTATCCGTCAGCCCCACACCGGAAAGCCGCTCCACGACTCCGCCTGAGCAAAATGAATCATCAGAAACCATCAGCGAAACTCGAATGCTGGGGCGCCTGCACGATGTACAGGGTTGGGTGAAGAGCTCAGTACAGGTTGATGAAGGACACAAGACCATTACCGAGCACATCGACAGCGTGGTACTGAATCGCTGGCTTGGAGTGCCTGTATTTCTTGGGGTGATGTACCTGCTGTTCACCTTCGCTACCAATGTCGGCGCCGTTTTTATCGACTTTTTCGACATTTTTCTCGGTGCCTGGCTGGTCGATACCAGCAGAATGCTATTAACCCGGATTGCGACACCGGAGTGGATGATCGTCCTGTTAAGTGACGGACTCGGTGGCGGTATCCGGCTGGTCGGTACTTTTATTCCGGTGATTGGGTTTTTATACGTTGGATTGTCGATACTGGAAAGCACCGGTTATCTACCTCGAGCCGCTTTTGTTATCGACCGTTTGATGCGCTCTATCGGCCTGCCTGGTCGGGCGTTTGTTCCACTGATTATCGGGCTGGGTTGTAATGTGCCCTCGGTGATGGCTTCGCGTTCACTGCATAATCCCTATGATCGTATGATCACCATCGCGATGACCCCCTTTATGTCCTGCGGTGCCCGCCTGACGGTGTACGCACTGTTTGCCGCCGCCCTGTTTACCTCAAATGGGCAAAACGTGGTGTTTGGGCTCTATCTGCTGGGCATCTGTATGGCGGTATTTACAGGCTGGGTGTTCCGGCGCGCTTTCCCACCCAGTGAGCTCTCCTCATCCATTATGGATCTACCGGCGTATCACTTGCCCAGCCTGAAAAACATTACCATTATCACCTGGCATCGCCTGCGTGGCTTCTGTGTTGACGCGGGTAAAACCATTATTCTGGTCGTCATCGCGCTATCGTTCATTAACTCCTGGGGCACCGACGGTAGCTTCGGCAATGAAAACAAACAAAACTCGGTGCTCAGCGCCATTAGTAGAACCATTACCCCGGTTTTCGAACCCATGGGGGTGCAAGAGGAAAACTGGCCCGCCACGGTAGGTATCGTTACCGGCATCTTTGCCAAAGAAGCGGTAGTAGGCACGCTGGATTCGCTCTACGCCGATATTGCCGGCGCCAACGATTCCCGAAATGAAGACACCACACTATGGCAGGCAACAATGCTGGCGTTCCAGAGCATTCTGGACAACTCGAAAGAGCTGCTGGACAGCCTGACAGACCCGCTGGGGATTCAGCTATCAACCTACAGCAGCATTGAAGAAGCCGCAGAAGATCAGGGAGTACGGGAAGCTACCCTGTCCAAGATGTCCGAGTTATTCGTTACCCCGTTTGCCGCTTTCTGTTATCTGGTATTCGTACTTCTCTATACCCCTTGCATTGCGGTTATTGGCGCATTAGTCAGGGAATCCGGTAAACACTGGGCCTGGATCGTGGTTGGATGGAGTACCGTGCTGGCCTACGCCACAGCGACATCGATCTACCAGTTAGGGACGATTAGTGCCAACCCACTGTTTTCTATCAGCTGGATACTATCGATGGGAGCCCTCATGTACCTGGCCTATCTGGTACTCAAAAAAGCTGCCGTCAAAGAGGTGCAACGCGCGGGACTGATCGAGGTGTTAACCGTTACCTGATGACGACGGCGCTGAATAACCTTTGATGGATTCCTGAACGAGTGCCGAGAATCCATCGGCTTCTTTATCAGCGAAACATCAAGTTAAACTTGTTGCTCCACGCTTTTATACGACTTTTTACAAATCCTATAAATCAAAGCGATAACTGAAATCGACTAACGCGGCGTAGTTGTTTTCATAATCACCTTTCACTCGACCGGATAGCGGCGTATTTTGCTGATCCACCGGGGCACTACCCAGATCGACATATTCAAAGCTGACATTAATGATATCGCCGCTTTGTAACTCCTTCTCAACACCCATCCCGACGATCCAGACACGATCAAGGGGCAGATAGAGGGTTCGGTCTTCCTTGTCTGATGGCGACCTCATATAACCCACACCAGCACTTAGTATGGTTTTGCTATCCCACTGATAGCCCACACTGGTGCTCGTCAACCAGGAATCTTGAAAGATAGGCTCAACGGACAGATGATCGGCACCCGCCGACACAGAAGAGACGCCGAATTCCGACATATCCAACCAGACAATATCAGCCGTCATGCTGTAACGTTCGTTGATCTGGTGAAAAACGCCAAACTGAGCAATCGCCGGGACTTCAAAATCCACTTCGGCCTCTTTACCCAACAGTCCCTTTTTCTCAAGCGCCAGAAGATAGGCGGCGTTCACATTGCGGAATTTTGGTGTTCCTTCAAGCTCGATATCCACTTTGGAGCGATAATTTAGACCGAACCGAGTAGATGGACTGAATTCATACAATGCACTCAGCGTATAACCAGCGCCAGTCCCGTCAACATCCAGCTTAATGCGTCCATCTTCCCTGGGCCCAAGGTTATTAACGCTTGCTGTTGAGTAAGACTCGGCGTACATCGCCTGCATACCCGCCGCAAACGACCAGGCATCATTGAACTGGTACGCTACAGAAGGATTTAAGGAAACAAAATCGAGGCTAAACTCGCGAGAAAGATAACGGCCTGACCAGGTTTTACCATAGTCGCCCCCAAAGCCAGAAGGAATATTCAAGGATACCCCTGCCGTCCACTGATCACTCAATGGACGGACGTAATAGAATCCAGGAATCAAATAGATATCATTTTGCGACTTAGGATCCCCACCCGCATGGGTAGCCTCATCCACTTCAAAATCGCTGTTGCGAAAAACAGTGACCAACTGGGATTCCAGCGATTCCGGCAAACGGGTCATGCCAGCGGGGTTCCAGAAGGTGGTATCGGGAGAATCCGCCAGCGCCGTCAAACCGCTTAAACCGGGACGTTTTGCCTGAACATGTAACGAAATAGAAAACACAAAAAATGCAGCGCAAACACAACGAATAAAACGTGAGATTTTTATGGTCATACGGCTTTTGCTGGTAATTTATAATTGCGCTCACTGTACCAGAACCGAGTGATTAATTCTGTTTAAAAACGCCTGAAGCCTTTTAAAGGCATAACTGTTTATGATCAGAACAAACAATAGCCGGCAACCAGAGAACTAAATCGCTTTAATCTGCGAAGAGAGAAAAAGAAGAAAGAAGAAAGAGATAAAACGAAGAAACACAGAACAAAAACTTTACCGTATCCATCACTTCACTGAGCCAGACAGTTACCGATCTCAGAAAATCGAAAAACAGGGAGAAAATATAAAATATTTTCTCCCTGTTTAATTAACGTCATCCGTCACTTGGTTTATTACTTTATTGATCACTTAATACGGCACTTCAATAGTTACTTCATTAGACAGTTAATTCGTCTCTTCATCAGACAAAAGCTGGATAATTTCATCCCGCTCAGACAACGCGAGCAGTAGCGCCAGATCATCAGGCTCCAGCTGATCAACAATCCAGCAGGCGCCTTCGTAGGGCCCATGCGTAATCACAATATTTTCCTCCGGCATTCCCCAGCTAACTGCTGCTGAAGAGATAAGCGCCGGGATTTCACCCAATTCACGCCCCCGCAAATACTGCTCAATATCGGCGGCTACCAAAATGTCAGGTTTCATTGCCAGGGCAGCATGCGTCGATTCGAAAATTTCCCGGTCGCTACGATCTCCCCCCATGCTCAACATCAAAAATTTTCTCGGCGCCGGAATATTTGCCACGGTGGCGGCCATCGCATCCATGCTGTGAGCATTATGCGCAAAGTCCATAATGACCCGGGCACCTTTAACAGAAAATTGATTTCCGCGGCCAGGATTATCCTCGACGCTGCTGGAAAACTCTTTTAACGCAGCAGCGATGGAAGCATCATCGATTCCAAGAGCCTTCGAGCCACCAAGAGCCTTCGAGCCACCAAGAGCCTTCGCGCACCCAATCGCTCCCAAAGCGTTGTGTATGTTGTGACGAGCCGCGCCGTTTAAGGTCATTGGAATATCGTTAACAGCGACGATCTCAGTCTCCTGCTGACCCACTGCATAGATCAACTGGCCATCGCGCAGAAAGCAGACTGCTCCACCTTTCTGACGATGGGCTTGTAAAACCGGATTATTTTCCTGCAGCGAAAACCAACATTTTTCTGGCGTCAGCTCTGGCGCTAAAGCTACCAGTTGTGCGTCATCAGCATTGAGCACCAGAATGCCATTATGATCGAGCCCCTTGGCCACCACAGTCTTGGTTCTGGCCAGGGCTTCAATGGTGTTGATTCCATACTGCCCCAGATGATCTTCGGCAACATTGGTAACCAAGGCTACATCGACACGATCGACCGGCAGCCCCCGCCGTAAAATACCGCCACGGGCCACTTCAAGAATCGCCACTTCGGTAGCTGCGTGGCGCAGTAACATTCTGGCACCACCGGGGCCGGAATAATCACCATAATCGAGGATATCATCTCCCACCCGAATAAAATCGGTGGAGGTCACTCCGCAACATAAACCCTGCTGCCGAACCATCTGCGAGAGAATGCGCACACTGGTAGACTTGCCATTAGTACCGGTAACCAGAGCCAGGGGTATGGCTTTAAAACTCTGCCAATCCAATTCATCTGGATCGGGCAATGCGGTCACTGGCCAGACTTTGACGGTAGCACCATACCCCAGGGAAAATTCATCGTCATCCGTTAGCCACGGGACCTGATGCGCTGTTGCGAGATCAATTAACGCCAGGAGTTCAGGATTTACCTCATCATTAATGCGTTGCTGTAACTGTTTTAAACGATCATCCAGTGATTGCTGCTCGCCCTCATTTTCTTCTGCAGACTCAGTTAATGCCTTGCCGGTAATTTCTGCGCGAGTTATCTCCCAGGCCGCTTCGTTGATATCACAAGCGGCATACAACGCATCCAGGGGAGCACTGATGGCGATGCTGATACCGTCCTCAAAGATTCGGTAACAGCTCTTCTCGCTGTGCCAACCCAGCTCATCCAGCAAGTTGCGAACCACTGTTTGCCAGTGGTCAACGACTCGCTGTTTTTCGACGCCGGAGACAAACGCATCGATTATCGAACCCGGCTCATCCCACAGCAAACTTTTGCCCGTCAGACGACGAACATCATCCAGTTCAAGTTGAATCGCTGTTTCTGCCATTAATCGCTATCTTCGCTTAACTCGGACACCACGCGCACACCACGTTCATCCTTGACAATTTTCATTCCGGACTCCAGCACAAACGGATCCGGCTCATTGGTGTCCAACATGGAAACAACAGTCTCTACCGGGTTCTCTTCAACTTCCTGCTTGGAAATCTCCTGCCCATTGAAGTGGATAATCTGTTTCCAGCAGCGGGTAATAGCGTCACCAAAAACCATCACCAGATCATCATTCATGGCAAGGTTCAGCGCCTTATCGATGGCTTCAACCTCATCGGGGATAACCAATATATTCTTCTCATTGATGCCCAATCCCTTTAACGCAGTTGCGATACGTGTAGGCACCTCGTCAGGACCTCGGCCGCGACGGTCATCATCGGCTTTACAGATATAGATGTCGAAATGGCCCGCTGCAGCTTCGGCGATGTGGTCCAGATCTTCATCCCGTCGATCACCGGGGCCTGTTACTACCGCAATACGTTTGCCATTCACTTCCAGCTTGCTGGCCAGCTCACTCATAACGCGAATGCCATCCGGATTGTGGGCGTAATCGAGAATCACCCGGAACGGATGCTCGTCGTACACGTTCATCCTGCCAGGAGCCTGGAAGAAGGTCATATTAAAGGTTCTCAGCCCGTGCTGAATATCCTCTATGGATTTGTTCAGGCTATAGGCCAGCGCTGCCGCAAACATCGCATTCTGCACGTTATGCGTCGCCTTGCCTTCCAGAGTGGCGGGGATCAAATGGGTCCACAGCAACGGAATATGCGCGCCATTATCGAAAATGGTGATCATATCCCCGTTTATACCTTTTTCCAGAACCACAGCACGTCCACCGGCCCTGATATGTTCGCGCACCAATCCATGCCCCGGATTCATAGTGACGTAACACAGATGTTCCGCCTGGGTATGCTCGGCCATTTTGAGGCACTGGGGGTCGTCGGCGTTTAACACGGCGGTATCTTTAGCCACTTCCACCACGACGCGTTTGATCTCGGCCAGCTGATCCAGGGTATTAATGCCTTTCATGCCGAGATGATCCGCCTGAACGTTCAGGCAGGCTGCGACATTACTATTCCGATAGCCCAAACCAGCCCGCAAGATACCGCCTCGCGCTGTTTCAAGCACGGCTATATCCACCGTAGGGTCACGCAGGGCAATCTGTGAGGACACCGGCCCCGTCATATCACCCTTAACCGTCAGGTGGCCATCGATATAGACGCCGTCGGTCGACGTCATGCCGACCACATGACCCGCTGCTTTCAAAATATGGGAAAGCATGCGCGATGTTGTGGTCTTACCGTTAGTACCGGTGATGCCCGCAATAGGAATTCTGGTGGGAGTCGACGGCGGGAATAACATCTCCATCACCTTACCGGCAACATCACGGGGTTTACCCTCACTGGGTGCAACGTGCATACGGAAGCCCGGCGCAGCATTCACTTCAACGATGCCGCCACCAGCCTCTTTATAGGAACGGGTAATATCCTCGGTCAGGAAATCCACCCCGCCGACATCGAGGCCAACAGCCCTTATCGCACGTTCGGCCATCGCTTTATTATCAGGGTGCAACACATCAGTCATGTCGATAGCGGTACCACCGGTTGACAGATTTGCGGTGGAACGCAGATAGAATATTTCCCCATCCGGTAACACGCTATCCTCATTCACTCCAGCCTCTGCCATTAAGCGCCGTGCCTGGGTATCGATCTCCAGTTGAGTCAACACCTTTTCATGGCCGACGCCACGTCGTGGGTCATGATTCACCACATCCACCAGCTCCGCAATAGTGCATTTACCATCACCAACAATATGCCCCGGCACCCGTTTTGCCACAGCCACCAGCTCACCGTTGACCACCAGCATCCGGTGATCAAGTCCGGTTAAGAATGACTCAACCAATACCGCTCGACTACTGCCATGCTCACTGGCGTAAGCAAACGCGGTTTGTACATCTCCATCACTGGTCAGATTAATGGATACCCCACGCCCGTGATTGGCATTCAGGGGTTTAACCACCACCGGATAACCAATTCGTCTGGCAGCACTGCACGCCTGGCGCTCCGAGTAGACCATGCGCTGTTTCGGTACGGGCAAACCCAGATCACTGAGCAGATTGTGGGTATCTTCCTTGTCGCAGGAGATTTCAACCGCGATGTGGTTGGTTTGACTAGTGATCGTGGCCTGAATGCGTTGCTGATATTTGCCGTGCCCAAACTGCACCAGGCTGTATTGATTCAGCCGCATCCAGGGAATATCTCGCTCTTCCGCAGCATTCACCAGTGACTGGGTACTGGGACCGAACTCTTTGCGCTGGGAGTAACGAATAAAATCAGACAGTTCTACCTCAAAATCAAAATCCTCTTCCAGCTCGGTGTCGAGCTGGGTCTGGACGTGCTCGGGCATCAGGGAGATCAATAGTTTTCTGGCCAATAAGGCAGCTTCCAGCCCGACATCACGCTGTTTGTATTGGAAGACCATATTGTATTGGCCCTCCTCTCCGGTGCCCCGGGTTTTCCCGAAAGTAACATCGGCTCCCGCCATGCACTGCAGCTCCAGCGTTACATGCTCCCAGATATGTGCGATCCAGGTTCCTTCGTCCTCTTTGAGACGACGGATAAAACCACCCGCCTCACCGTAAGAGCAACCATGCTCCTGCAAACCGGGCAGCGCGGAGAGCATCCCTTCAATAAAGGCTTCTCCCAACTTTACTGAAGGATACTCCTCCAACACGCCCAGATTGACGACATGACGAATGACAGGAAAGTGTGCATAAACATTGGGACCAACATACACATTTGAAGAGATAATTTTCATCGTAACATCCAGGTATTATGCCGTAGAGTTCTCACGTATACCCCACCGGATACACGCCTGATTTTAAGGCCTATAGAATAGGCCAGAGGTTATGAAGAGCTTGATAAAACGTTCTGTAACTTCGGGGAGCGCATAAACAATACTGCATCATGCTACTCACCTGAATGGATCGGTTAAGTGAACTATTAAGTAAACAGTCAAATAAGCGTAGAACACAGAGCGCAGTTTTGATCCATCAAAACAACTGGAAATTTAACCATCCATACACAACAGTGACAGACTTCCTGATGAAAGCTCAAACGAAGCCTTCAGGATCTTCTGTTATCTGGAAGCGTACTATGAAAAGAGCTGTCTACTAGCTGTAAAAAATGAATTAAAGAAGAATTGTCAAACAGCGATGTATCTTACAGAACTACCACGTAAGACTCTGTGCAGATTTGTAAAATTTGTCAGGAGAGAAGTCACCCGACGACTGTGTCGCGCCGGGTTTATAGAGATCTGCAATGAAAAACGATTACAGGAGTCTCTTGTCGATCGATGTATTGAAACCAATTACTAAAACAGGAGATGAAACATAAGCTTAAACATGTATTGAAACCTTTAATGAAACGTCTGTAGAAACGCTTACAGCAAAGGTTTCAACGTTCGATTACTCTGTTTCTAACTCTGCTTCTATTTAATCCGCTTCTTTTTACTCCGGAGATGCCTCACGAGTATTGAGACAATACCTGGCGCCACTGCTAAGCATATGTAGCTTCAGGCCAATCAGCGTTATCGATTCTTGAGAACGCGCTTCTGCCATTGAGCTGTGCTGCAAATCAGAAGGATCGACTACGGTCACATTACCGCTTCCTACCACTTCCAACACATTATCAGGGCCAATGAAGGCTGCGGTGTCTTCACAAATCCCCAGACCAGAGGCAAAGGGGTTATAGGAAACCGCCGATAACAACCGTCCCAGCCGGTTTCTCTGACTAAAATGCTGATCAAGAATCACTTTACTGAGTAAACCCAGACCCGGTGCAAAGATAACGCCCTGTTCATTAGGCAATGAGCCTGAAGCTCCCCCGGCGATCATATGCTCAGGCATGATAGCCGCTCCAGCCGAAGTACCCGCCACATGGACACCGGCAGCATTCAGCTTCCTGATACTCTGGGCTACCGGGGTTCCCCCCAGAATGGTGGATAAACGCAACTGGTTACCCCCCGTGATAAAAATACCCGTCGCTTTCGCTAGCTCTTCAACATAGTCTTCCCGCTGGGCATCTTCACGTGTCGTGATCGGCAAGGATACCGCGTTCGCCACCCCCAGCTCGGCAAATACAACCTCATAGTTTGGGCCAGTTTCTTCCAGCTGAGAGGCTGTTGGAATAATAACAATGTTGGCGTCGCTCCCCCCACAGAGCTCGACAAAACGCTGAAGAATGACTGGATCGTCTATACGCTCCTCAGCTCCACCGATAGGAATTACAAATCCCCGTTCCCCCCCGTCAGCAATTTTCGCTGGACACATAACTACCTCTATTCAAAAGTTCCGATTTTAACCAACGTATTGTTTCGTTTGTGCCAGTGTCCCTTGGCCATAACGTCAGTCATTTCATACTTACCATCGTGTGTACGATTAACTACCAACAGATCCGCATCATATCCCGGTGCGATTCTGCCTTTCCCCCCCAAACGCAGCAAGGATGCCACATTACTGGTCACCATGGGCAATATCGATTCCATGGTCATACCCGCTGCGAGCGCAGATTGTACCGTTTCCAACAGGGTGCTGGCACGTCCAAAATCCATATGTTGCAATTTTCCTTGCGAATCAAAGCAAGGCAGGCAACCTCCACCATCCGAACTCAGAGTAATACGCTCAAGATCCAGACCGCGATTAATCGCCTGAGCGATCGCTTCCACCGCTTCCAGGCCCGGATCTGCTGTAATATCTATGTAACCACCCCGATCCAACAGTTTACAGCTGTCTTCGAACAACGCTTTGTTACGGTTGACGTGAGTGGGGTTAAACACCCGCGCCGGAATCTCGGTCTCGCTAATGGCGCGCTCGATCAATTCAAGACGACGCCCGCCATCTCCCATATGGAAATGAATCACGCCTGCCTTGCCAGTGATTAATCCAGCCACATGGGCCTCACTGGCAAGGCGGATCACTTCCTCAAAGGTTGGTTGACTGGAACGATGGTCACTGATAGCAAACTCGCCAATGCCAATGACCGGTTCCAGATAAACAATATCCGACTTGGCACTTCCGGTCAGCGTGGTCAATGGGTAGTGATAGCCTCCCGTCCAGCAATACGCAGACATTCCCTCCTCACGAAGTCCATATACCCGCGCTAACAGGTTTTCGGTACTGCGCGTGGTGTCATCCGTTCCCAACAGACCGACCACCGTGGTCACCCCGACGCCGGTAAACTCCGATAGGGCTACCGGAGGTACCTGGGTAGCAAATCCAGCCTCTCCACCACCGCCGGTAATGTGGGCATGACCGTCTATAAAGCCCGGCAACAAGGATGCACCTTCGCAGTCAACAACCTCTACGCCCCAGCTCGCAGGGGGTTGATCTTGCTGGTCGGATTTGCGATCAAGAATTTTGATAATCTTACCAGCCGCCACCAGCACATGCTTTATGCCCAGTGGTTCAGGTGCGTATACATTAGCGTTTTTGAGCAAATAGATCATTGAGCGGGCCATTAGTTGGTTGGTCTCTTTACATATCCTGCCGATAACGGATAGATAAAAACCTTCTGGAGAGATCAATCACGCATTTTATAGCAATCAACCAAAGGGGAGTATCCCTAATCCCTGAACGGTATCCATTACACTCCCGGAAAACTAAAAAAACCCATATTCAGAACATCAATGCGAAACGCCGAGATACAAAAACCAATAAGCCCGGGAACATTCGCCTCATTAACTACGAGCGGCATCGAAAACCCGGGCACCGATTCCTGGAGGCCAGTCCAGCAACAAACTCTGGCAACGCGATAACCTGCATGCCTATGCGTTGCGCTTTGAGCTGCCGGGACAGTCCTGGGCGGGAGTATTTCAGCAAAGCGTAACTGGCCACACACTGCTTCTGGTATCGCTCAATAAATCAGGGTGCGCATGACGAACGAATTAGCCGGGTTGATGCCCAGACTCGTTGGCAGGGTTCTCCAGAGTAATACGGATAGGTTTTTCGGCATCAATATGGATATCCCGCTGCGGGAAGGCGATGATGATGCCCTCTTCCGTGAACCGTTTGTAGATCTCCCGATTCATCTCAGTGACAACGCCCAAACGGTTTTCCGAGGAATCCAGATAAGCACGCGCGGACAACATCAGCGCGTCATCACCAAAACTTTCGAATACGATCTGCGGCGCAGGATCCTCAATCACCCGCGGGTGATTGCTGACGATTTCGTTCAGAATTTTTAGCGCCGCTTCGACATCACTGCCGTAGGCGATGCCTACCGGAAGTACCGTGCGAATTTTGGGATTCGACAGGCTCCAGTTCAACAGGCGGCCGGTAATGAACTCTTTGTTAGGGACCAGTAGTTCTTTACCGTCCCAGTCACAGATAGTGGTCGCCCGAATGCGGATGCGCGTAACCACCCCTTCATCCCCCCCGGTGGAGACAATATCCCCGACGCGTATGGGGCGTTCGAACAGAATGATCAACCCGCTGAAAAAGTTGGCGATTATCTCCTGCAATCCAAAACCAATACCTACACCCATCGCGGCTACCAGCCACTGCAACTGCGACCACTGTAGGCCAAGGGCAGAGAACGCGGCAATGATGCCTCCCCCCATGATGACATAGTTCACCAGCGTACTGACGGTGTATCGAGCACTCACGGAGAC
Source organism: Aestuariirhabdus sp. (assembly GCA_030622755.1). Taxonomy (GTDB): domain Bacteria; phylum Pseudomonadota; class Gammaproteobacteria; order Pseudomonadales; family Aestuariirhabdaceae; genus Aestuariirhabdus. The sequence goes on from JAUXFT010000031.1 coordinate 19,294, forward strand.
ATGGGTTCTACTACGTAATATCAGGTCGATCAATGAGGGAAGTTTACGCGCTGCGAAGATCGTCAGGCTGGTCAGCAAAGCGATGATCATCAGTGTTGCCAGGGTAATTCGGTTCTCGACAATTACTCCTTCCACTGTCGTCGTCGAGGTCCATAGCGTGATACTGTCAAAGGCGAAAAAAACCGGCAACAAGGGCGACCAGACGTACACCAACAGAACGGTGGCAACGGAAAAGGTAACCACGTTGATTAATTGTCCGGTTTCAGAACTCACATCACCCAGGTTGGCACAATGCTCATCTACAATGATCTCTTCGGTGTCAGCCTTACCTTCTCGCGCCTTCTCTTCTCGCGCCTCGATGAGTTCAGCCAGGCGAAGCTTTCGCCGTGTAACGGAAAGCCAACGCTTAAGGATGACATGTGCCAGCAGCACACAGATACCGATCCAGGTGGTAGCGAGCAGACTGGAGAAGATAACAGTAACAGAATAGACATGACCTAATACCACGGCGGTGATGATGATCAGCAGGATCACCAGAAAAATCAACCGCACCCGGTTTGATGTGTCACTCAGCCAATGGCTATCTGTGTTTCTGGTTTCCTTGACCAGCGAAGAAATAATGATACCAAGCGGCAAAATCAGCAAAGCCAGCATCGACCCACGGGCGAGGACTGCATTTCCGATGCCCTGGTTCGCACTAACAATGAAGCTAGCCAGTGCGGCCAACGGTAACCAGTAATAAATCAGCCCACCCAAATCCCGGTAGATTCGTTTGGTGACTGTTGTTCGCCACCCGAAATGCAACTGTCCAAGTCCCTCTCGTGAGCAGATGAAACGTACGAATAACAGTACAAACAGACTTACAGCCGAATCCAATAGCACGCTTTTCGGCATCTCTTCGGATATTACATTAGCAAACGCCATGAGTAACACAGGCACTGGTAAGGCCCTTAGCGCAGTATAGAACAGAGCAAGCAACGTATAAATAATAGCGTCATCCCTGGGACGGGAGATGCGTTTATTCAGGCTGTCCTGATACCCAATGAACTGGCTACGTTTTGCTAACAAAAAACCAAACAGGAGGAAAGACAGTAGCGATACAAATGAAGGGGATAACCGGGTATTGCGCGTCGTGATAGCCAGATCAGTAAACTCTTTGCTGACGGATCGGCCATCAACCTCCCATAACGGTGGAAACGCGGGAATCCAGAGAATAAGGCTCTTGAGAGAAGTTTCATACTCCTTGATGAGATTGTTCAGTCCCAGAGATCGCTTTCCCAGTTTGTCCAGTGTTTCCAGATAGTCGGATTGTGCATCTATAGTCGACCGGAGCCGTTCCCGATAACCCTGCACCAGATTTAATAACACCTTATGGCTATCAGAGGAGATCGTGCCCGGATCTATCCCCTCGCTTTGCAGCTGCAAGTTTATGAAAGCCGTAGCATTGAACAGTGGTTTGAGGATCTCCTCCAGTTCTATACGACGGATCACGGTGCCGCCGGCTTTTTCGGAGATATCGCCAGTGGGCGTTGTCGGCCGATATTCGTCAATTTCTGCCCAGTAGGCAAGCAAAACCCGACCAAGCACCTCGCTTTCAGAGGCGAAGTCTACTACCCGTCGAGCGGTGGCGAAGCGTTCACCCAATGCCCGTGATTGCTGGTCAAACTCCTCCGCCAGTCGATGAGCATCGGACAGATTCGCATTAACCACGATACTCTCCGCCCTGAGCTGCGCATCGTTTTCTGTTATGCGCTCGATCAGGGTATAGGCAGGATCACCTGAAGCGACGCCCAAAGCGTCGATATCCACCACCCCTGCCACGCTGGCATGGGAATAGGACTCAAGCTCACGTAACTGTTGTGACAGACGCTCCACTTGCAGCATATGTTCTGCGCGCACAACCGCCATGGCACTGTAGCGAACGGCCTGACTGTTCAAGCGGGCATCCAGCTCCCTCCGCTCGGCCACCAATGCCAGGTATTGCGCAGAATTCCTCCATCGCTGCGCTTCGGCTTGTGACGGTTGTGCTGCAGGGTCCACCACCAGAACGACACGTGGCAGTTCATCGATCAGGCTGCCGATTTCAGTCAGCCGACTGCGACTGCTGGCGGCATTGGTTTCACGAGCGGAAAGTTGACGATCCAGGGTATCGATGTTGTTATTAGCTTCCTGCAGCTCTGCACGCACCTTGACCAGAAGAGTTTCCAGTTCAGCGCTGTCCAGTTTTGACAGGTCTGGTTTCGGCTTACTGCCTGTTTCAAAATCATCGATACGAGACTGTATTTCAGCCTGGCGCTGGGGTGCGGTAGTCATCGCTTCAAGATATTGGGTAGCGGCCTGCTGGCTTGATTCAGCTTCGGTAAGAAAACCCCTTGCTTGCTCGTAGGTCTTTACAACTTCGCTATCCTCAGCACTGCCTTCGTCGCGAAGCGTGGCCAGGCGCTGCTCGATAAGTTTTGCGGTTAATTGTGGATCAGTTCGTGCGAAGCCAGGAGGAGTGAAAAAATAACTACTGATCAATAGTAACATCGTGAACAAGTAACCTGACGGCATGGTACGAATACACTGTCGCGATACACGCATTCGTTGCTCCTGTTTTCAACTGAAGGGTAGCGAGTCAAATTGACTGACCCTTTAAACGAGTACATCCCGTGCCTATAGGGTCAGTGTAGGCTCCAGTGGTGCACTATCAAGTTAACCATGGAGGTTTGGTAACCTGAAGTTCCGGGCATACCGAATGCTAAAGTGCTTTCCTGACATCACTGGAGTATCAATGCAATACATTCTTTCCAAACGGTTTAGCGCCTGTTTCGTTATCCATCTGATAACGGAGTTCTATTACGTCCACTCTTTAAGAGATCAATGGACGACGGGGTACCATTGAATGCCCCTCCTATTTAAGAGGGATTATGGAAAAACTGATCCGTCCGTTACCTTTCCAGGGGATCAGGGTGTGATATCAGGTGATATTGAGAGACATGGAACCCAGCCGACGCTGAGGCTGGAAATGGCTCTACACTCTGCATAATCCGGCGGTCACCCGGTTTTTCAGCGCTTCGATTCCTCCGAGATAAGCGACGGTTGCTCTTGTTTAACTCGCAATAGACAAGACATTACCGCGGTAACGCCGGCCACTCCAGCTCCCAGGGGGTCTGCCAGGCGGCAATCCGTTTCATGCTGGAGCCCGTCAAGAACTCAGCTCCCTGGTCGGGGGGCAACACAAAGCTCCAGGGTTGCCCAGCCAGTTCAAATCGTAACGCGTAGGCGTGCAGATAACCTCGATCCCACTGTTGTGCGCTGGTTTGTTCCGCATAACGCTGGTCCCCAAGAATCGGGGCTGCCAGGCTTTTCATGGCCACGCGCAACTGATGGGTTTTTCCCGTCGCCGGTTTTAACAGAAACAGTCTGCGCTTTTCCCCGACGGATACGCTAAAAAATTGTGTCACTGCAGAATTGTCTTGGGTTTTGCTCAGCTTCCAACTACCACGACGACTGCGTTCCATATCTCCCCGAATCAAACCCTGCTTACGAACAGGCTTTCGATCCGACAGCGCCAGATAATATTTTTCGATGGTCCTTTCGCGAAATTGCGCCGCCAACTCTGCGGCACACTCGCCATGACAAGCCAACAACAGCAAACCGGAAGTCATGCGATCGAGTCGATGCACCAGTTTCAAGCCTGAAAGCTGTTGCTCCTCAGAAATACGGGCCAGCAATCCCTGCATCGCCTCGTCACGATGCACACTAATCCCTGGTGACTTATTGATCACTAAAAAATCAGCATGTTTAAAAACTAAACGATACATAGGGGCAATCCACTCGGAAAAAACCATTATCCCTGTGACCTGAGAAGATTCCCAGCGCTTACAGCCAATAAGTCAGTTGTGTTTTAGCGCGCCGAACGCCAAAATACGCAAGCGATCTCATAGGCTGCGATATGTATGCAGTCCACTGCGCAAAGACGCAGAAGATTGCCAATTGATCACTTGGGGGAAAATATGAAAATGATTAACGCTGTAATCAAGCCGTTCAAGCTTGATGATGTTCGTGCCGCATTGTCCGATATCGGTATCCGGGGAATGACGATTGAGGAAGTAAAAGGCTTCGGCCGTCAGAAAGGACACACTGAACTCTACCGCGGCGCTGAGTACGTGGTGGATTTCCTGCCTAAAGTCAGAATCCAGATTGCCGTTGATGAAGATGTTCTTGAGCAAGCGATCGAAGCGATTCAAACCTCTGCAAACACCGGAAAAATCGGCGACGGTAAGATCTTCGTTACCAATCTGGAGCAGGTTATTCGCATCCGTACCGGTGAAACCGGACCAGAAGCGCTGTAATTAATGCTTAACCATTGAAACAGTCCGGACGCCATATACCAGGCTGACCGGAACAATAATAAAATCAAAAACTCCGTCAAATACTGTTTCAACATAGCCTGAGCAACGATTGCTCTACGCCAAAAATACACATGTATTTTTGCATGTACTAAAAAGGAGAGTAGAGATGCGAATCTCTCGAACCGGTGGCTTACTGGCTGCCCTGGCTGCCCTTTGTGCGCTACCCCTTCCCGCCTTTGCGGATGAAATCAACGGTGCCAATACCGCCTGGATTTTAACTTCAACGGCGCTGGTTTTATTCATGACCCTGCCCGGCCTGTCACTTTTCTACGGCGGCCTGGTACGTACCCGTAACGTTCTTTCGGTACTGATGCAGTGTTTTGCCATTGCCTGCCTCGCCTCTATCTTATGGATGGTCGTAGGCTACAGCCTGGCCTTCACTGACGGCGGTTCACTGAACAGCCTGATCGGTGGCTTCAGTCAGGTACTGTTCGCAAACATCGCCGAAAGCACTGTCAAAGGTGACATTCCCGAATCCCTGTTTGCCATGTTCCAGATGACCTTTGCCATCATCACACCCGCATTGATCGTGGGTGCTTTCGCGGAGCGTATTCGCTTCTCAGCGATGTTGCTGTTTAGCGCCGCATGGTTGCTGCTGGTTTATGTACCTGTCACCCACTGGGTGTGGGGCGGCGGCTGGCTCAGCGATCTGGGCTTGCTCGACTTCGCTGGCGGTACCGTGGTACATATCACCGCAGGTGTTGCCTCACTGGTGTTCGCCCTGGTTGTGGGCAACCGCAAAGGCTTCGGCACTACCGCCATGCCTCCGCACAACATGACCATGGTCGTGACCGGTGCCGGTATGCTGTGGGTTGGCTGGTTCGGCTTTAACGCCGGTAGCGCATTGGCAGCCAATGGCGACGCCGCCATGGCAATGCTGGTTACCCATATCTCCGCTGCAGCAGGTTCATTAACGTGGATGGCGATGGAATGGATCAAGCACGGCAAACCTTCTGTGCTGGGTATCGTCACCGGTATGGTTGCCGGCCTTGGTACCATCACACCTGCATCCGGATACGTTGGGCCAGGTGGTGCACTGATCATCGGCATCTCGGCCGGTATCATCTGCTATTACATGACTCAGGCGATCAAGCAAAAATGGAAGATCGATGACTCTCTTGATGTTTTCCCTGTGCACGGTGTGGGCGGGATTTTGGGTACATTGCTGGCCGGTATCTTCGCCTCCAGCGAACTGGGCGTATTCAGCGGTCAGGGCCTGGCAGAAGGGGTTTCCATAACTCAACAGCTGGGCGTTCAGGCGATCGGCGTGGTTGCGGTTGGTGTTTACACTGTCGTCGTTACCCTCATTATTATGAAGGTTGTTAATTCCTTCGTTACCCTGCGTGTCGACACCGAACAAGAGACCGAAGGTCTGGATCTGGTGCTGCACGATGAGCGTGGTTATGACCTGTAATTGTTAAAATGGCAGACCCTGGGATCTGCTTTTTATAAACAACAAACCCCGACTTCGGCCGGGGTTTGTTGTTTATGGGATGCAGATTTTGTTTTTTGGGGGGGGCGACAGCAGATTTCAAAGGAGTGTTAATGTGGCCCGAAGGCGAATAGAGAATGTGAGTTTATGGAAGCCTGGATGTTGGCGTTCGATAGTTTCATAACCGCTAACATGCGATTAACTTATCTTCCTGGAATCAACCCACCCGTTACTCTAGGAGCCTGTCGGACTCAGGGTTGCCCTACTGCGAAAAAGCCGGATTTGGTCATTTTCTATGCTCTTTCTTGTTGAATAGAATGACTATTCGCCTCAAAAGAATCTAA
>JAUXFT010000037.1 GCA_030622755.1 Aestuariirhabdus sp.
CATGCGCACTTCTGCATTCGATAGCACGTTCATGGTTCCAATGGGACTGACAATGGCGGAAACCAACTCCTTTTTGAGCACTAGAACTTCTCCTTGTCGATGTTATGAGGAGCATTGGGTGGAGATTTTCACTCCCTGTAGAGCAACTGCCATCTCAAAGCTGAAAACCCCGTCGCTATGATTTCAGGTATAACACAATTTCATGAGATATAGCGTGCATGACAGCATTTATCTGTTGTTTAGAGTTCGGCTTAAACCTAAGCATCGTAACTGGTAAGAAACTTTACATAAAGGCTCGCCTGGGATCTTGCAGCTAGGGCCTTTTCACAGGATCAAGGTAATGATGAACATTGTTGATATAAACAGTTTGGCTGTGCTTAAGATCACAGTAACGGGCAGTCAGGTTTAAATTTTTGTTAATGATTTGATCGTCGAATTCAAAAGCTCAAATGTAAAAGAATGGAACGGTTGGGTGGTTTTATTTTTATTTTGGTAAACATCAGGCCGAACCTTAAACAGAGCCGGGGCGGGGGAGAGGCTATAAGTGATGGTCTTCCTGGTGAATTCTGCAGATTTTAGGGTTGTCTCTTTGCTGGTTGAATAGAGCGCCAGTTTTTGTATTTTTGCGCCAATACAGTATCGGTGTTGTAAGTAGCCGTTAGTCTAACAGACCATGGTCATGGCCAATCTTTTAGTGATCTAAATTATTGAAATACAACGAATTAATTCTATTTAATCAAGTTGAGTTATGACGTTTAGACCAAGGTCGTATGTTATGAACAGGTCGGGTTGTTACATTAGTTTGCGTACAAACCCCAAACCTTAAATAACAATAATGTAGAGAAGGACTGTCATCATGAGTGCAGAAAAAGCCGTCTCCTCCGACGGGGGAGCTCAATCGCGGGCCCAGGAGTACTGGAAGGCCAACCTCAAAATTATCTTGAGCTTTTTGGTCGTTTGGTTTGTTGTCTCTTACGGGTGTGGAATCCTGTTTATCGATCAGTTGAACACGATTCCATTCTTTGGCTTCAAACTTGGTTTCTGGTTCGCCCAACAGGGATCGATCTTCGTATTTGTTGGCCTGATCGTGGCTTACGCAATACGTATGAATAAACTGGATGAAGAGTTCGACGTCCACGAATAATAACAACCAAGAGGCACCATTAACATGGATCTTCAAACGCTAACTTACCTATTCGTAGGTGGTTCTTTCGCTCTCTATATCGGTATCGCGATCTATATGCGAGCCGGGTCAACCAAGGAATTTTACATAGCTGGTGGTGGTGTTCATCCGTTGGCTAACGGTATGGCTACTGCGGCTGACTGGATGTCTGCGGCATCCTTCATCTCTCTGGCAGGTATTATCTCTTTCATGGGTTCTGATGGTACTGGCTACCTGATGGGCTGGACTGGTGGTTACGTGCTGTTGGCACTGCTACTGGCTCCATACTTGCGCAAGTTCGGCAAGTTTACCGTGCCAGATTTCGTTGGTGATCGTTACTACTCAAGCACGGCTCGTATAGTGGCTGTGATTTGCGTAATTTTCATCTCCTTTACTTACGTTGCCGGTCAAATGCGTGGTGTTGGTATCGTGTTCTCTCGCTTCCTCGAAGTAGACGTGAATACCGGTGTCGTCATTGGTATGGCTGTCGTGTTCTTCTACGCGGTTTTGGGTGGCATGAAGGGTATTACCTACACTCAGGTAGCTCAGTACTGCGTATTGATCTTCGCCTTCACCGTACCAGCTGTCTTCCTGACCTATCAGATTACCGGACACGTACTGCCGCAGACTGGCTTGGGTGCTACCCTCGACAGTGGGCAATCAGTCCTTGCAACGCTTGATGGCTTGGTAACCGATCTTGGCTTTAAAGAGTACACCGAGGGTCGTAAATCGACTATCGACATGTTCTTCATTACTGCGGCCTTGATGTGTGGTACTGCGGGTCTCCCTCACGTAATTGTACGTTTCTTCACTGTACCTAAAGTGAAAGATGCTCGTACTTCTGCCGGTTGGGCTTTGTTGTTCATCGCCATCCTTTACACTGCGGTACCAGCTGTAGCGGCTATGGGTCGTGTTAACCTGATCAATACCGTAAACGGTGCTGATGGTACGGGTACTTCCTACACTGAAATGCCAGCCTGGTTCAAGAACTGGGAGAATTCCGGCCTGATCGGTTGGAACGACGTCAATGGCGACGGTAAGGTTCAGTACGCTAACGGTAAGGCATTCACAGGCAAGGGTAAGCCTGTATTCGATGGCGACAATCGTGGTCCTAATGGTGAGCGTGCCGTAACTAACGCCAACACCGAGGCTAAGCCGATTGGTAAAGCACCATTTGCTAACGAAGTGTACGTTGACCGTGACATCATGGTATTGGCTAATCCCGAGATCGCGAATTTGCCTAACTGGGTAATCGCACTGGTGGCCGCCGGTGGTGTAGCAGCAGCATTGTCTACTGCAGCGGGTCTACTGTTGGTTATCTCTACCGCGGTTTCGCATGACCTGTTGAAGAAGACCTTTGCACCGAATATCAGTGAAAAACAGGAACTGTTGGCGGCTCGTGGCGCGGCAGTTGTAGCGATCACTATTGCCGGACTGTTTGGTATCTATCCGCCGGGATTTGTGGCTCAGGTGGTAGCCTTCGCCTTCGGCCTGGCTGCTGCATCCTTCTTCCCGGTTATCCTGATGGGCATCTTCTATAAGCGGATGAACAAGGAAGGTGCGATTGCCGGTATGTCTGTTGGCCTGGCCTTCACCTTCAGCTACATCGTTTACTTCAAGTTCATCGCTCCTGGCGATAACAATGCTGATCACTGGCTGTTGGGTGTATCTCCTGAGGGTATTGGTACCCTGGGTATGATCTTCAACTTTGTCGTTGCTCTGGTAGTTTCCAGCGTGACACCTCCGCCTCCAGCGGAGATCCAGCAAATCGTAGAAGATATTCGTGTACCTCGCGGTGCCGGAACTGCTCACGCTCACTAATAGATAGTGCGTATGAGTGTAAAAGGGGGAGCTTCTGGCTCCTCTTTTTTTTGGAACTTTTTTTTAACTGTTTTTCAAGTGGTTTATTTCCGCTATTTTTTACACTATCGACATGGGTCATTAAACACTCTTTTGAGTTGTTCTATGCTCCGTATAGATAGATTGCACAACAAGGAAAGTAACTATGCCTGATGCCGTAACCAGTGGCCATGCGTTGGATATTCAGCATCCACCCTTCAAGTATTTGAATCGTGAAGAGATGGATTTTTTATTATCTAACCTGAAAGTTAAAGAGTTTGAAGCTGGCACCGTTATTTTCGATGCCGATCAAATAGTTAATGATTTTTTTATTGTTCAGCACGGCGTTATAGGAGAAACAGATCCTAATGTTGATGAAGATGAGGGCATGATCACCCATTACATTGCCGATGATTGTTTCGGGGCGTTGGCAATTATGAATGGTATAAGCCAGCATCGATTTACCGCGCTTGAGAAAACCAGTTGTTTAACCCTGGATAAATCAAAGTTCGTTTCACTGATTTCAGATAATAAAAATTTCGGAAATTATTTTCGTGAGCGCTTGGCTAACAAAGCAAAATTGTGGAATCGTGCATCTCGTTCACGTGATTCCAACAGTTTTATGATTTCCCAAATCGATACAGATTGTATGCGCCAGCCGATGGTGCTGCCAGCAGAAACAACCATAGACCAAGCTGTTCGAGAGATGCGTGAACACAAGCTGGACAGTTTGTTAGTTGTGAAAGACCGTAAATATGGCATGGTCACCGGAACCGACCTGTTGAATGCGTTGATAATAAAAGAGGCTTCCAGCTCAGAGGCGGTAGGTGATTATGCCAGCTACAAACTGGTCAGCGTTGAGAAGGGAGACTTTCTGTTTAATGCTTTGATTATGATGACGCGACATAATATTGAGCGTGTCGTGGTAATGGAGCAAGAAAAACTGGCAGGTATCGTCGAACTCACCGATATTTTGAGCTTTTTCTCCAGCCACTCTCATGTGATTGGTCTACAGATTGAACGCGCTACCACCGTTTCACAGTTACGTCGTGCAGCGCTCGAACTGAATGGCCTGGTAGAGTCGTTGATAGAGCTGGGCGTTCGTATTCCTTTTGCTATGGACCTCTTGGCTGCTTTGAATGCCCGCATTATGTCCAAGCTGTTTCGTTTTGTAATGCCTGATGAAGTATTAAATAACACCTGTATTCTGGTATTGGGCAGTGAAGGCCGCGGTGAGCAGATTTTAAAAACTGACCAGGATAATGCACTGATTGTGCGAAATGGTTTTAGTTACGAGGGTTTAGCGGATTTATTGAGTACCTTCAGTGAGGAGTTGGTTTCTTTTGGTTTCCCGCGTTGTCCCGGTAACGTGATGGTCAATAATCCGAAGTGGGTTATGGAAGAGGATGAATGGCAGGAAAAAATCCAGACTTGGTTTGCCGTATCAACCCCGGAAGCCATGATTGATCTTGCAATAGTGCTTGACGCCCATCCTATAGGGGGCGATAAAAAGCTCTTTAAAAAATGGAAGAAACGTTTAATCAATCAACCCCGTCAAGATATGGTGACACTGGGGTGTCTGGCCAAAGGCTCTTTGGAGTTCAGTACACCACTGACATTCTTCGGTAATTTGAAAAATTCCAGTGAAGGAATCGATATCAAGAAGGGTGGTGTTTTTCCCATTGTTAATGGTTTAAGAACGCTGGCGCTGGAGCAAAAAATAACCAAAACAAATTCGTATAAGCGTTTAAAAGAGCTGGTTAAAGCGCGTGTGATAGAGCCTGCTACTGCAGATAATATCAGTGAAGCACTCAGCCTGTTTGTAGAGATTCGGTTAAAACAACAGATTGCACGTATGAAAGAACCTACCGCTTCCATGATTGGAACCAACCATATAGAAGTAAAGAAGCTGAACCGGCTTGAACGAGACTTACTCCGTGAGGCTTTACAGGTCGTAAAAGAATTCAAGAGTCTGCTGGCGCGTCATTATCAAATTGAATAGGTTTTTGAATGGCTGCGGGTGGTGCGTGCAGCGTTCTCTGCACGCTATTTATCAGAGTATGCATGAAGCCGATGTCTCGTTCTGCCAGAACTCCAATACGCTCTTCAACCCAACGATGTTCCTTGGCGTCGTTGGCGATACCAATATCAGCAAGTAGGGTGCGGAGCTTGTGTTTTAGGGCTTTCAATTGCAATTCAGGTGTTTTGCCGTCACTGGATTCGGGTAGGGATAGTTGATTCAGCTCGTAAGCGTATAACATGACGGCTTGGCCCAGATTTAAAGACGGGTAACTAGCCGCTAAAGGGATACTGGTCATTAGGTCGCAACTGGCGACCTCTTCATTGGATAGCCCCTGATCTTCTCGACCGAACACAATTCCGATACGGCTATCAGACGGTTTATTACTGATTAAGGGCGCTAGCTCTTTGGGTGAGTGCGCGTAGTTGCGTTGATGACGCTTCTTGGCTGTAGTGCCGATGATCAGGTCCAGGTCGGCGGTTGCATTTGCCAGACTCGTGTAACTTTCAGCATGTAGTAAAATTTCACGTGAGCCATGCGCAACCCAACGAGCCTTGTCTTCCAGATGGCGCTCGCTATTGACAATACGAAGGTGCTGGAAACCCATGGTTTTCAAAGCGCGGGCAGCGGCTCCCACATTTTCAGCGAGAACCGGTTCAACTAAAATGAAGTAGATATGCATGCTTGAATCAATATAGAGCGTGGGTAGGTAGTATATCAGTTAATTTTAATTAGCTGGTTGTGGGTTTTTTTTTAATGAATTCTAATGGTTTTTAATAAGTGCTTGCTGAATTCAGTTTGTACGTTGTCTGTAGAAATACACCTTTCTAATACAGTAAAGAGGCGCAGTTTCAAGTAATGAGGCCGTATTTTCTTGCAGAAATGTGTGGTGGAAAATTGCGATATACACCTCAGATTATGATCTTCTTCGCCATAATGATCGTTTAATACGATAAAATTTTGTGGAAGATGTTTTGGGGGATGGTAGGTTAATACATTCAATTCGAATGGCTAAGTGCTCTTTTTGATATGGAAGTTTGATAAAGAGGTTTGATACAGGGTTTGATAAAGGATTACTTCAGGTTGCATGTTTTTCTGCTATTTTCGCTGATTTGTAGATCAATACTGGCGTCCCTTTGCTGATTCAATTTTAATAGTGTTCAACTGAACTGTGGAGAAAAAGCATGACCAAAGAAACACGTCTGTCGATTTGGATCGTTGCAGTGATCTTGATCGTTGTGCTTGCGGGCTTCTGGTTGCTTGGTGGTTCCCGGGACAGCGATGATTCAGAACCATCGGTGCTTGAAAAGTCTCTGGTTTCTCCTGAGGGAACTGTTTCTGAAACGGGATTACCGGCGCCCAATGCATCATCAGGCACCGTGCAAAGAGAGGAAAATCAAGGTTCCGGTAGTGCTCAATCTGGAATGGCAGGTGACTCTAAGGTAACGGATGCTTCTCAAGCATCCGACAGCGAAACTTTCCAGATTATTGTCCGAGAGCCCGTAACTGTGGATGGTGTCGATGTAGGAAAAATCCTGGAAGGTAAGGTGATTAACAGCGAAGATGAGATTGTAAATAATCCGAGTGATAACTAATCAGGAGTTGGTTATATGGAAGTAAGTAATATTATCGTATTGGCTGTTTTAGGTGTTGTGGCAGTGTATGCGATCAGTATTTTTAATGGCCTGGTTAGTCGAAAAAACAGATATCAGAATTCATTTGGGCAGATATCCGTTCAAATGAAACGACGTCACGACTTGATACCGAATCTTGTGAATACCGCAAAGGGGTATTTGAAACATGAACAAGAAACTCTTGAAAAGGTTGTCGAGGCTCGAAATACAGCGGCTCAATTACTCAAACATGTAGGCGCTAATGTCGATGGAACGGCTATTAAGAAACTGGCAGGAGCCGAAAGCGCCCTGTTATCTGCCTTGCAGGGGTTAAACGTAACGGTTGAACAGTATCCGGATCTGAAGGCAGACGCCACCATGTTACGTCTGATGGAGGAATTACAAAGTACGGAAAACAAGGTTGCTAAATCACGCCAGTTCTACAACGATTCTGTCATGCTGTATAACACGTACCGGTCCAGTTTTCCTCAAGTCATATTTGCCGGTTTGTTCGGTCATCCCATGGATGCAACCTTACTTGAGTTCGAAGACCAGCAGCAGATACAACAAGCACCCAACGTCTCTTTTTAGGTATTCCTCTATTTAGGTGTTACTCGAATAAGTATCGTTCTATTAGATTGGAGAGAGAAGTTGGATTTTTTTCAAGCGCAAGAGGATGCTCGTCGGAAAACCGTTTGGCTGGTATTCATGATGGGCGCGGCGGTTGTTAGTTTGGTACTACTGACAACGCTACTTGTTGCTCTGTTTCTTTGGTATGGGCAGCAATCGGTTGGCATGATGAATCCGGTTGGGTTCTATTTTACACCGGAACTTTTTTTAGTTTGCTTGCTTATTATTGGTGGCGTTGTTTTGGTTGGCTCTTTAATCAAGCTGGCCAGCCTGGGTCGTGGTTCCGATGCCCTGATTGTTGCAATGGGGGGGCGTTGCATACCCCCGGAGCCTACGGATCTTCGTGAAGCAGTGTTGCGTAATCTGGTCGAAGAGATTGCGATTGCCAGTGGAGCACCGATCCCTAACGTTTATGTGCTGGATGATGAACCTTCTATAAACGCATTTGCAGCCGGGTTTTCACTGAATGATGCCGCGTTAGGATTTACCAAAGGGAGTGTCCAGCGGCTTTCCAGGGGTGAGCTGGAAGGAGTGGTGGCACATGAGTTTAGCCATTTGGTGCACGGCGATAGCCGTTTAAACCTTAAGTTAATGGGGGTTTTGCACGGTATTACGATGATCTCAAATTTGGGTTACCAGATGCTGCGCAGTCAACGCTATCGGTCGCGTAGCAGTCGCGATGGCGCTTCCATATCATTAGCCGGCATTGCTCTGTTGATGGTTGGTTATAGCGGTGTTTTTTTTGCCAGTTTAATTCGTTCAGCCGTGTCCAGGCAGCGAGAGTTTTTGGCCGATGCTTCAGCCGTGCAATATACCCGCAATATGGACGGGCTGGCAGATGCATTAAAACGTATCGGAGGGCAGTCTTCTGGACGAGAAATGGTGACACCAATTGCTGCTGGGGCATCTCATATGATGTTTTCCCAGGCGGTAAGCAATTGGATAGGAGGTCTTTTTAATACTCACCCGCCATTGCCTGATCGTATTTTGCGATTGCAACCACATTGGAATCAACAGTTTTTAAGTGAAGAGTCGTCAGGCCCTGCAAAACCAGGGATGGAAAGTGCCCAGTCGCAGGGAGCCATCAGCAGTCTGTCCGGAGATGGTGATCTGTCGTTACACGAACAGGTCGATCCCCAGCGAGTTGGGAACGCAGGTCATGTTGAGAGAACCAATGCCAGACAGTTAATTGCTGAACTTCCGACTCGCTTACTGAATTCAGCGCACAGTTCTGATAATCATGCTGTCATTATCTATGGTCTGCTACTTCACCCTGACAGCGGTATGCGCGAAAAGCAGCTTCGGTTGTTAAGAAATGAGGTCAGTGGTGGGTTATTTATGTTGCTCTGCGGCGAGTGCAAGTTAATTGATACCCTAAACCCTCTGCAACGCTTGCCGCTATTGAATATTGCCCTGGCAACTCAAAAGCAGGGTGCACAGACGGATATAACGGTTGTTGAGTCACTCATTCCTACATTGATTGGTAAATTGATTGCTGTAGATGGCAAAGTCAGTACATTTGAATGGGCAATGCAGGTATTGGTAAGGCAGCAGTTGCAAACGCGTCCAAATGAAAAAGTAACTCGTGTTGCTGCTCAGTTGAGAAATTTAAGATTGCTCTTCTCTTATCTGCTTTCGGCTTCGCACATGTCTGAAGAACAAAGGTTGGAAGCAAGTAAGGTTGCTTACATGGTGATGGGTGTTAAGGATGTTGGTTGTATAGGAGCCAATCGATTAAAGCCATTAGATGTTACTGTAGCACTGTTGGCGTTAGCTAATTTACGCATCAAGGATAAAAAACAGCTGATGAGCGCATGCCAGGGGATCGTGCTGAGCGATAAGAAGCTGTTGCCCGCCGAGTTAGAGGTGTTGCGCACAATCGCTGAGGTGCTGGGTTGCCCGTTGCCGCTATTGAGCATCCATAGCAGGCGTTAGATCAATATTTGTTGCAACGTCAGGCTTGCTGGTTGTTTCAAGGTTGCACAGCCAATTGTGAATTCGTTCAACCAGAATGTCAGGTTGCTTAACCCAGTTAAAGTGATCGAGATTTTCGATGCCGAGCTCGTGACCCTTAAGATGCTGATGAGCAATATCTGCGGAAGTCAGTTTTTTATACAAGTTAATAACCGCCTCACGAGGAGCCCGCCAGTCTTCTTCAAAGGATATGGCGAGTACTGGCAATGATATATCTTTCAGTTTTTTTTCCAGCGAAACACCATCGTATTTTAGATTATAGCGTCCGGTGCGGGCGCAATGAGCCCATTCGCTGATGAGCTGCCGCGCTTCACGCCCCCCAAAACCAAGTGTATTTCCGGGCAAGTAGCCACATATTTTGCTGACGACATTCAGGAATTGGCTGGAGGCCAACATTTTGAGCGGTTGTGCATAGCCTTTGTAGTAAATGTTGGAAGCGGCAACCAGAATCATCCCCTGAACAGATGAAGCGCTTTCTGCAAGGTACAGAGTATTCAGTTGTCCACCAAGACTGTGTCCTAACAAATAGATCGGACTTTGCGGGCAGTGATCGCGAATGGCTGCGATAAATGCGGGTATCTCGTGATGAATGATCTCTCCATAGCCAAAATTTACGCGACGTGATGCTCGTATTGAGCTTTCTCCATTGCCTCTAAGATCAGCAGTAGCAAATTGTAATCCAGATTGCTGAAATGCTTCTCCTAAGGGATGGTAAAAACTCGCGAGTACGCCCATAGCAGGCATGCACAGAATAATCGGTGTATTTGGTTTTTCGTTGTGCAGATAGAGTATGAGGGTGTTCGTTGCGCCGTCATTGGTGGCAATTTTAACAGCTAGCGGAGTGGCGGCCATGGGCAACAATTCTTTGTATCCAGTGTGGAATGGGACCAGGATTTTTACGAATACACTTTCGTAAAAAGCCGTTGTTTGCTATTTGATTTGTTCATCAAACGCTATCAGGATTCGTTGGCAGAGGCCATAGATGTCAGGGAAGTTATTGAGGGTTTTATATTGGTCTATAGTTACTGAAGTAAGTTATTGAAGTCTGATTACACTGTTTTAATTGTTGAGATGCATTGGTTATACAAGCCGCATTCAAATTAATTTGAGTGTCAGTATATTTTACAGTGTGCAGGCGGAGTTAAGTGAAATTCATTTTAAAGCATTTCAATGTATTGAAATTATTGCATTTATATTTTATGGATTGAAAATTGCATTGTGTCAGTATAAGTCATGGTAACCGTAGCGTTGCCAAATAATAGCTGGATAAAGATAGGCCATGGATAACGAATCTCAAAACAGCAACCCAGTAACCGATAAGAAGGAAGGGATGGATCCCCCTGAGCGCAGGAATTTTTTGCGTAAATCCCTAATAGGTGCGACTCCGTTAATCCTCACTGCTGTAGCTCGACCTGTATTGGGAAATCAATGCACACTATCGGGTATGATGTCAGGGAATTTATCAGCCCCGGGTGAGCAGGTGACTTGCATTGGGTTGAGCCCTGGTTACTGGATGACTCATCCGGAAAATTGGCTCCCCCCTTATGACCCAGGTGTGCCTCAGCAAAACCAAGGGAATGGAAAAGATGCACCTGAAACGGTTGGAGGGACCTTATTTAGAATCCCGTTTGCGTATAGGGATCCTCACTTTGTTGTTCCTTCGGGTAAACCTGAACCAAGCATGATGGATGTGCTACGTATGGGAGGGAATGAGGATAGTGAACAGCTTGGAGCTCATGCTGTAGGAGCTTTACTAAATGCTGTGTATTTTGCCACACAGGCAGGACTTAGCTTTGGCTACACTGCTGATGAGATAATATCCTATTGGGATCAAGGTCATGGGCCTCATGGTATGAATCTTAAAGAATTCTACGCGGCACTTATTCGACACCCTAATGGTGTTTGATTGTAGATGAGCAAAAACCCTTTAAATCTCTATTTAGTATGATTGTTAACGATACGATCTCATTTTGTTGGCTTGATGAGCAGTTGCTCGCTTATAACACTTCCAGTGGCGATACCCACTTGCTGGAGGGTGATGCCGCATGGCTTATCTCTACGCTTTCTGAACGTCCCCTGACTAATGAACAAGTTCATCAGTTGCATAAGCAGCGTGATAGTAACTTGCAATTCCCTCTATCCCGGCTAATTATGAATCTTGAGTCTATAGGGATTATAAGAGTCAGGGATGCGAATAGCGGATTTGCAGCAGGATGAATTGCAACAAACTCTCTGCCAGGAGGGCATTTGGCTGTCGGTTTTTCCTTTCTTATTTCATATTAAAAGTAATGAACTTGCTGTTGCTACAGGCATCTCCCAACTTTATGCTGACTATCCTGTTGCCTTTCAGGGCGACTACGCAGATTTCCATATCACGATAAAACCTCCTGCCGGCGTACGACGCTTTTGGCGCCCGCAAATCCAATTCTATTTGGATCGACACAGGCCTTTTAAGCCCTTACCTCGCAATCAGTCTTATGCATTTTTAGAGTGGGGCATGAACTGGTGTGTAGCCAACCATATGCATCGTTACCTGATATTGCATACCGCCGTAGTTGAAAAAAATGGCAAGGCTTTGCTGCTGCCCGGTGCCTCTGGTGCTGGCAAGAGTACCCTGTGTGCTGGATTGGTTGCTCGTGGTTGGCGTTTACTCTCTGATGAACTTGCCCTCATTGAACCTGAATCAGGTAGGTTGATCGCTTTTCCTCGTCCCATCAGTTTGAAAAATGAATCTGTAGGCGTCTTGAATGCCTTCGCACCTGAATTTTTGATTGGGCCGATAGTGAATGATACGCAAAAAGGTAGTGTTGCCCATGCCAAGCCCATGGCAGAGAGTGTCCATTCAGCTTGCAATAATGCCTTGGCCGATTGGATAGTGTTTCCACAGTATGTCGATGGTTCTGATGCCAAACTCGAACCTATGGCTGGAGGAACGGCTTTTATGCAGTTACAAGAACAGGCGTTTAATTATCAGCTGCATGGTAAAAGGGGTTTTGAGGTTTTGACCGGGCTGGTTAAGCGAAGTGACTGTTATTCTTTTGAATACTCAAGCCTCGAGGAGGGAGTAAGTCTGCTTGAATCGCATTTGTTGGGTGAACCTTTAGCGGTGGCAAGCCTTTGACCTCGATGTTGTTGAAAATTCTTACTGATCCCTCTCTCCTTAAACAATTGAGCGATAAAGAGTGGGACTATGTGATAAGACGTGCACGGGAATGTGAGTTATTGGGGCGTGTTTATGCATTGGTAGAGCAACAAGGTACTTATCAGCGGTTACCTGAATTTGTTCGGCGGCAATTAGATAGCACAATGATTCAGTTGCAAGCTCAGAAACGTGCTGTTCTCTATGAAGTAAAATCAATCACTCAATCCTTGAATCGCAAAGGGATAGAGTGTGTTTTTCTAAAAGGGGCTGCATATTTAATAGCGAATGCTGAAAATGCTACCGGGCGCTTGTTTTCTGATATTGATATTTTGGTTCCTGAAAAAAAATTGAATGAGACTGAAACTCTATTGGGTGACGATGGTTGGATAACAACTCATGCGAATAAGTATGATCAAAACTATTATCGGCGCTGGATGCATGAGTTGCCACCAATGCTGAATGTGAGCCGTCGTACGGTGCTTGATGTCCATCACAATATATTGCCTCGTTCCATGCACAATCATCCGGATGCAAAATTATTGATAGCCGATGCTGTTGGTCATGATAATGGTTACAAGACTCTGTCATCTGTTGATATGTTGATTCATGCGGCTGTGCACCTTTTTCATGAAGGTGAGGTAAGGCAAGGTTTACGTGGTTTGGTGGATGTGGATTTGTTGTTTAGGGAATTAATTCCCGAGCAGCGGTCTGAAAATTTGTTGATGCGAGCCCAGCAGCTAAAACAGCAACGTTCTCTGCTCTACGCGTTGTATTTTAGTGCCAGGTATTTAAAAACGCCTCTGCCAGAGGTTATTCAATCACAAATAGATGCAGAGCTGTCCAGTTTTTCGCGTTTGATGTGGATGAAAGTTTTGTACGCTTCTGTATTCGATGATGAAGCGGTTAAAACTCGACGCCTGAGCTCGCAGTTCTATGAATGGATAATTTATGTCCGCTCCCATTATCTGCGTATGCCGCCTCACCTTCTTATTCGGCACCTTATTACAAAGGGTCTTAGCTCGCCTGATAAGCGTTGAGTTGCTTTCTGTTAAAGCTCACTCTTCAGTGGTAGTCATAAGAAACTCAGGCAAAGTCGCACCAGCATAGCTATGGCTTTGGTGCGATTTCATCCCTGCATTTTTACGTGGCGATTGATCAATGCTTTTCTCAGGAAGATCTGTTTCGACGCTGCTCCAGTTCACGTACATCATATTGCTTAGCTAGCTGGAAAATCAGCAATTCTATGTTTCGCTCTCCCGTTACTGCCATCTCAATGCAATATTGTTGGTTTCGATCAAGTTCAGCTCGGAAGTGATCGATGTTAAACCCTCTTACCCGGCTGGTGTTAAGGATTCGCTCCAGACTCCCGGGAGTGTTGCGGGCGACTAATCGCAAGTTAAAACGATTCATAATTTTGCTCCATCATCTGAGAGTTTGAGACCCCGGGAGGAACCAGCGGCCAAACATTTTCCTGGGGGTTGATGCTGACATGAAGTAGGTAGGCATTTTTGCTTTCCAGCATCTCAGTTATTGCGTGTGATACTTGATCACGATGTTCGATATGTTTTGCTTCGATGCCAAAAGCGCGCGCAACAGCAGCGAAGTCGGGGTTATCGCTAAGGTCTGTTTCACTGTACCTTTCGGTGAAAAAGAGTTCTTGCCATTGTCGAACCATGCCGAGCCTTTGGTTGTCGAGTATGATGATTTTAACCGGGAGGCCGTATCGTTTGAGCGTTGCCAGTTCCTGAATGTTCATCATGAAGGAACCATCCCCCGAAATGTTGATGACTCCGCAATCGGGGTTAGCAAGCTGTGCTCCCATAGCGGCAGGCAGGCCATACCCCATAGCCCCTAATCCACTACTGCTCAGGTGCCGATTAGGGTGGGCAGGAGGGTAGTGCTGTGCAACCCACATCTGGTGCTGTCCGACATCGCAGCTGATGATGTGATCGTCCCGGGTTTGCGATGCAAGCTCATGAATAAGATCCGGAGCCCAGATTCCTGGTCCAGGATGTCCGTAACGCCAACGGTATTTTTGTTTCATGTCTACGCAGTGTTGTTGCCACAGGGCAATACTGGGCGTGCACGCAAGGTTCTGTAGCGAGTGTGTAAGGTCACCGTGCAAGCAGATATCAGGGCGTCGCAGTTTGCCGAACTCCGCAAGATCTATGTCGAGATGAATAACTTTGGCCTGTGGTGCGAATTCATCCAGTTTGCCGGTAACACGGTCATCAAAACGAGCGCCAACACAGATCAACAGGTCGCAGTCATGTACGGCGAGATTGGCTGCTTTGGTACCATGCATTCCCAGCATGCCAAGATATCCTGGTTCTGCAGGGAGGTGGTTGCCTATACCTTTCAGCGTATTAACGCAGGGTATGCCGGTAAATTGTGCCAATGCTCGTAAAGCATGAACGGCATCCGCCAGAACTACACCGCCGCCGCTGTATAAAACAGGTTGTTCGCTCGACATGATTAACTCTCGAGCATCTGTAAGGGTCTGTGAATCGCACTGCAGTATTGCTTCAGATTCAATCATGGGTGTTTCAGGATCGAATTCTGCTAGCTGGATATCCTTGGGGATATCGATTAATACAGGGCCAGGGCGTCCACTGGTAGCGATCTGTATCGCCTCATTGATAATTTCTGGCAGCTTATCGACATGCTGTACCAGAAAGCTGTGTTTAACGACGGGTAGCGACATGCCGAGGATGTCGACTTCCTGAAATGCATCTGTTCCCATGACCGGTGAAGCAACTTGTCCGGTGATAGCCAGCATCGGGATAGAATCCAGATGAGCGTTCGCTATACCTGTGAGCAGATTGGTGGCGCCAGGGCCAGAGGTTCCCAGACAAACACCGAGTCTACCGCTGGATCGTGCATAACCATCAGCCGCAAGTGCGGCACCTTGTTCGTGCCGACAGAGTATATGTCGAATTGTGCTGTCATAGATCGCATCGTACACGGGCATAATTGCACCACCCGGATAACCGAAGATGGTGTCGATGCTTGCTTCCTGCAGAGCGTGGATTAGATATTCAGCTCCCTTCATGGTTTTACCTTCATTAGTTATCGGTACAAAAAAACCCCCGGATCTTTCGATTCGAGGGTTTTTTGTTTGATTGCCAGTTTCAGCCGACGCGCAAACCCCCTCGCAGGTGCATAATAATCACCACGAGTTTGTTTACGAGTTTTGTGCTGAGAGAGAGATATGGCATTTTTTATACTTTAATTCTTCTTACCTGATTAATTGTCATCAGACCATACTTCTTATAACGACGCAATAAATAAAGCGATGAGACTGGATATGGTCAGAAAAGTTTGTGGCGATACTGTTAGTAAAGAAACTGCAAAAAAATTTCTTCTGTATGTGATGTGCGGTTTCAAGTAATAGCTTTCAATTAGGCACAAAGTTTCGGCACTGAAATCATGAATGTATAATTTAAAGAAGCGCTTTTTCTATTCGGTTAAGGGCGTCGCCGAGTAACTCTTGGCTGTTCGCGTATGAAAGACGCATATGACCTTCGGCACCAAATGCTGAGCCCGGTACCAGGGCAACACCCGCATCCATAAGAAGTTGTTCAGCGAGTTCTATGTCGTTGCGAATATTCTTCCTTTTTAACACGCCGTGGAAACTCGGAAAACTGTAGAAGGTTCCAGCGCTGGCAATGGCGCTGACTCCTTCAATTTGATTAAGGCGTGAGACCACAAAATCATGACGTTGCTTGAATGCAGCCAGCATATCCTGAATGCATTGTTGGGGGCCGGCAAGTGCTGCTGTTGCAGCTGCCTGAGCGATCGAGCATGGGTTTGAGGTGCTTTGGGATTGAATTTTCTTCATGGCGCCGATGAGTTTTGCAGGGCCTGCGGCGTATCCGATACGCCATCCCGTCATGGCGTAGGCTTTAGAAACACCGTTTAGGACAATGGTACGGTCATAGAGAGCAGGGCATACATTTAAAATATTATTAAAGCCTTCATCGCTCCACTGGATATGTTCATACATGTCATCGGATGCAATAAGAATATCAGGGTGCTTGGCTAATACTTTCGCCAGGCTGTTCAATTCGTCACGGTTATAGACTGAGCCTGTTGGATTCGATGGGCTGTTGAGAACCACCAGACGGGTTTTTGGAGTAATAGCCTCTTGCAACTGTTCAGCGCTCATCTTGAATTTTTGTTGCTGAGTCGTTGGGACTATTACGGGAGTTCCTTCAGCGATACGAACCATATCGGGATAAGAAACCCAATAAGGAGCGGGGATGATTACTTCATCTCCGGGATTAAGTAATGCCAGGGCGAGGTTAAAGAAACTTTGCTTGCCTCCACAAGACACAAGAACTTGTTGTGGCTGGTATGCGAGATGATTGTCTCGGCTGAATTTATCAATGATTGCTCGTTTTAACTCAGCCGTGCCATCGACAGCGGTGTACTTTGTTTTTCCATCATGTATAGCTCGAATCGCAGCTTCTTTGATATGCAATGGAGTGTCAAAATCTGGCTCTCCAGCTCCTAGTCCAATGATATCTTTACCTGCAGCGCGAAGCTCAGCCGCTCGGGAGGTAATCTCAAGTGTGGGGGAAGGCTGGATGTTTTGGACACGGCTGGATAATGGCAATTTCACGTTCTGCTTCCTCTTTGATAAAGGGGGTGTCTGGGTTAGCATGGAGCCCTTAATATCCCTTTAAAGAATCAGTTCACTTTTTGCTAACTGGCGAACTTTATCACTATCTCTACTGTGCAAGATAGTACTCAGTCAGCACTATGCTGGTATGGGGACAGTGTAAGTTAACGCTGCTATTGCAAGGGTTGATCTATCTACTGTAATGGCGTTTAAGGAGCCATATGACGCGAGAAATGGAGCGAGAATTTAAATTGTCTTCCCGGTTCGATCCGGCAGGAGACCAGCCTCAGGCCATTCGTGAGTTGGTGTCTGGTTTGGATGCGGGCCTTGCAACGCAAACATTGCTTGGCGTAACTGGATCGGGAAAGACGTTTACTATTGCCAACGTGATTAATCAGGTGCAAAGGCCTACTGTGGTTATGGCGCCAAACAAAACTCTGGCCGCACAGCTATATGGAGAATTCAAAGAGTTTTTTCCGAATAATGCGGTTGAGTATTTCGTCTCTTATTATGATTATTATCAGCCGGAAGCCTATGTTCCAACATCTGATACCTATATTGAGAAAGACGCTTCTATAAACGACCACATAGAACAGATGCGACTTTCAGCAACTAAAGCATTGCTGGAACGATCGGATGCAATTGTTGTGGCTTCAGTATCTGCCATATATGGATTGGGTGACCCGGAATCCTATCTCAAAATGATGTTGCATCTGAATCGGGGGGATCGGATTGATCAGCGTGCAGTGTTACGTCGTTTGGCAGAGCTTCAGTACACTCGAAACGATGTTGAGTTGCATCGTGCGACGTATCGTGTTCGTGGTGATGTGATTGATATTTATCCAGCAGAATCAGATCTTGAAGCGGTGCGAATCGAGCTTTTCGATGATGAGGTAGAGAATCTCAGCTATTTTGATCCTTTAACAGGAGAAGTACTTCGACGGGTGCCGCGTGTGACGATCTACCCGAAATCTCATTACGTAACACCTCGAGAAACCCTGATGGGTGCTGTAGATCACATAAAGCTGGAGCTAACCGATCGTCTGGAACAGTTGCGCTCGGTAGATAAACTGGTTGAAGTGCAGCGGCTGGAGCAGCGTACTCGCTTTGATCTCGAGATGATTATTGAGCTTGGTTATTGCAATGGTATCGAGAACTATTCACGGTATCTGTCGGGAAGAGGCGCAGGTGAGGCACCGCCAACGCTGTTTGACTATATACCTGATGATGCTTTGCTGATTATTGATGAGTCTCACGTTACCGTTTCACAAGTTGGCGCAATGTATAAAGGGGATCGTTCTCGTAAGGAAACGCTCGTGGAATTTGGTTTTCGCTTGCCTTCTGCCCTTGATAATCGGCCAATGCGCTTTGATGAGTGGGAGAGGAAACGTCCACAAACTATTTTTGTATCGGCTACTCCAGGAAATTATGAAACAGAGAATCAGGGACAGGTAGTTGAGCAGGTGGTGCGCCCGACGGGGTTGATCGATCCCGAATTAGAGGTTCGGCCTGCATCGACCCAAGTAGATGACTTACTGTCGGAAATATCGCTTCGGGTCGCGGCTGGTGATCGGGTTCTTGCGACGGTACTTACCAAACGCATGGCGGAGGATTTAACGGAATATTTGAATGATCATGGCGCCCGAGCGCGCTATCTTCACTCTGATATTGATACGGTTGAGCGAGTTGAAATTATTCGTGATCTAAGGCTGGGCGTATTCGATGTTTTGGTAGGAATCAACCTGTTGCGAGAAGGCCTGGATATGCCGGAGGTGTCACTGGTTGCAATTTTGGATGCGGATAAAGAGGGGTTTTTACGTTCAGAACGCTCTCTTATTCAAACCATAGGTCGAGCCGCACGCCACCTTAACGGCAAAGCAATTTTATACGCTGACCGTATTACAGGCTCGATGGAACGCGCTATGGCCGAAACGGAGCGTCGCAGGAATAAACAAATCGAGTTCAATAAGCAAAATGGCATAGTACCGAAAGGCGTTTATAAAGACGTGGCCGATATTTTGGAAGGCGCCGTCATTCCCGGTAGTAAAAGTAAGCGTTCGCGTCGCCGTGTTGCTGAAGCAGGCAAGGATTATGATTCATCAACCATGACAGTTGAGCAGTTGAGCACTAAAATCACTGAACTTGAAGAAAAGATGTATCAGCATGCGCGTGATCTGGAATTCGAAGAAGCTGCGGCTATGCGTGATCAGATCGGACAGCTAAGAGACCAGTTGTTGAAGTTATAAACATAACAGTTTAGGTCGTTGTAATTGTTACGAATGGAGAAGCGAGTGATAAGGGAACTGCGAGAAGTTCGAATTGGCGTTATTGGCTTGGGCTACGTTGGGTTGCCGTTAGCCGTAGAGTTTGGCAAGCACTATCCAACGGTTGGTTTCGATATAGATCGGCAACGTATCGTGGAACTGCAGTCGGGTCGGGATAGAACCCTGGAAGTCGATGCAGCAGAACTTGCTGAAGCGGCGCAACTCGAATATGGCTGTGATCTTGAATCATTAGCACGCTGTAACGTTTATATTGTGACGGTTCCTACACCGATTGATCGATTTAATAATCCGGATTTAACTCCGCTCTCACGAGCAAGCGAGAGCATTGCCAAAGTAGTCAGCTCGGGTGATGTTGTTATCTATGAGTCTACGGTCTATCCAGGGGCAACAGAGGAGCATTGCATCCCTATTATTGAAGCAGGTTCCGGGTTGGTCTATAACCGCGATTTTTTTGCTGGATACAGTCCTGAAAGAATTAATCCAGGCGATAAGGATCATCGACTGGTCAATATTCTTAAGGTGACCTCAGGTTCTACGCCTGAAGCGGCGGATTTTGTTGATGCCCTCTATGCGAGCATTATTACCGCAGGAACTCACAGGGCAAGTAGTTTACGAGTCGCTGAAGCGGCAAAGGTTATTGAAAATACCCAGCGGGATCTTAATATTGCGCTCATTAATGAGCTGTCAGTTATTTTTGAAAAGCTGGGCATTGATACCATCGAAGTACTCGAAGCTGCCGGAACAAAATGGAACTTTTTGCCATTTCGCCCAGGCTTGGTTGGCGGACATTGCATTGGCGTTGATCCCTATTACCTCACCTATAAAGCGCAGGAAATTGGTTACCGTCCTCAGGTGATCATGGCTGGACGTCGTATTAATGATCGTATGGGGGGGTATGTTGCCGGGCGTGTTGTAAAGGCGATGGCTGCTCGTAAAATCCATATCTCTGAAAGTCGCGCACTGGTGATGGGGTTAACTTTCAAGGAAAATTGCCCGGATCTTCGAAATACACGAACTATTGATATCATCCATGAACTGCAAGGCTGGGGTGTACAGGTGGATGTCTATGATCCCTGGGTTGATCATGATGAAGCTCAACAGGAGTACTCTGTTGATGTGCTATCGGAGTGCCCAGTTCAGAATTATGACGCAGTGATCATTGCGGTTAGTCATGACCAGTTTGCTGCTATGACAAGACAACAATACCAGGCCTTACTGAAGCCTGCGTCGGTTCTATTTGATATCAAAAGTTTATTGCCTAAAGATTGGGTAGATCTTCGATTGTAATGTTTTCAATGTTCGATCATTTTTAATCCATGTTTTTGAGGGTTCTGGTTTATGCAGTTGACGATATTTGGCACCGGATATGTGGGCTTGGTTACTGGCGCTTGTCTTGCTGAAGTTGGACATAATGTGCTGTGTGTAGATATAGATGCAGAAAAGGTTTCTCGTTTGCTGAAGGGTGAAATCCCTATTTATGAACCCGGGCTTGAGGCCCTTGTAGCAAGAAACTTTAGTCAGGGCCGCCTCAATTTTACTACCGATATTCAGCGAGCTGTCGAGTTTGCAGTCGTGCAATTTATCGCGGTGGGTACTCCTCCTGATGAAGATGGGTCAGCGGATCTGCAATATTTGCTGGCAGTAGCAAGGGACATCGGTCGGTATATGACAGCGGAGCAACTGGTAGTTGATAAATCGACTGTTCCGGTGGGGACGGCTGATAAGGTTCGTTCTGTTATCGATAGTGAGCTTTGTGCGAGGCAAATTTCTCTGGATTTTGATGTGATCTCAAATCCTGAGTTCCTGAAAGAAGGTGGAGCGATTGATGACTTTATGAAACCGGATCGTATTGTGATTGGCAGTGACAGCGAACGTAGTAAATCCTTGATGAAAGAACTCTACGCTCCATTTAATCGCAGCAGTGATCGTATGGTTTACATGGATGTACGTTCAGCTGAATTGACCAAGTATGCAGCCAATGCCATGTTGGCGACGAAAATCAGTTTTATGAATGAGATGGCAAATATCGCTGAAGGTCTTGGAGCCGATATAGAGCAGGTTAGGAAGGGGATCGGTTCTGATCCGCGAATCGGTTACCACTTTATCTATCCAGGCTGTGGTTATGGGGGCTCTTGTTTCCCCATAACAGCTTCCACACTGGATTCCGTATAACCGGTAAACTCAATGTTCAAAAGGTCCATGAAGGTACCCGTGCAAATCCTGTTTATCTCTTCGATGGTCATCTGGAATGTCTCTGTTCTCAAAGATACAAATTCGATCCTTTACTTCCCGGCCACCAGCA
>JAUXFT010000119.1 GCA_030622755.1 Aestuariirhabdus sp.
GTGCCTATCTCACTATCGGTAATAAAGGACACACCGGGTTGCATCTCGTCAAAAAAGCGGCCGAAGGTGCTGCAGCGATTATCTCTGTCGGTACTTGTGCCTCTTTTGGCGGAGTTCAGGCGGCGGCACCTAACCCTACCGGGGCGAAGGGGGTGCATGAGGTGGTTAATAAAACCGTGATTAACCTTGGCGGTTGTCCACCAAGCGAGAAGAACATCGTCGGTACCCTGATGTATTACATCATGTTCGGTAAGCTACCCGCACTGGATATGTTCAATCGACCGAAGTGGGCTTATGGTGCCCGGATTCATGACAACTGTGATCGGCGCGGCCGATTTGATGCAGGTGAGTTTGTCGAAACGTTCGGCGATCAGGGAGCAAAGGATGGTTACTGCTTGTATAAGGTTGGCTGTAAAGGACCTTACACTTATAACAACTGCCCAACCGAGCGTTTTAATCATCATACCAGCTGGCCCGTGATGGCCGGCCATGGCTGTATGGGGTGCTCTGAGCCTAATTTCTGGGACGAGATGGCCGACTTCGAAAAACCTCTCGGCAGACAATTAATCCATGGGCTGGACGCCACCGCAGATAAAGTCGGTGCCGTCATTTTGGGTGCAACTGCAGTCGGCATTGGTGCCCATGCAGTTGCCAGCATATTTGCCAAATCCGAGGAGGAGTAATTCATGAGCAAACGAGTCGTGATTGATCCCATCACCAGGATTGAAGGGCATCTGCGAATTGAAGTCGAAGTCGACGACAACAATGTTGTCCAGAAGGCTTGGTCCTCTTCGACCCTGTGGCGTGGCATTGAGGTTATCCTCAAAGGCCGTACCCCGATGGATGTCGGCCTGATCACCCAGCGGATCTGTGGAGTCTGTACTTACTCGCATTACCGTTGTGGTACCGAAGCGGTAGAAAACGCACTGGGGCTCGATATTCCCCTTAATGCCAAGCTGCTTCGGTCGCTAATGCAGACTTCGCTCTACATGCATGACCATATCGTCCATTTCTATCATCTGCACGGTCTGGATTGGGTTGATGTGGTTTCCGCCCTGAGTGCTGATCCTGCTTTGGCGGCTCAGGTCGCCTTGAAATATACCGATAAACCCATTGCTGCCGGTGAAGGTGAGCTGCGAGCCGTGCAAGAGCGTGTAAAGGGGTTCGTTGCAACGGGAAAACTGGGTCCTTTCGCCAACGCTTACTGGGGCAACAGCACCTATCGCTTTACCCCGGAGCAAAATCTGATAGCCCTCTCGCATTACCTGAAAGCGCTGGAAGTACAGCGTGTTGCCGCTGAGATGCTGGCGATTTTTGGTGGCAAACAGCCACATCCACAATCATTGGTTGTGGGTGGAGTGACTTCGGTGCGCGATATGCTGAGTCCCTCGCGTTTGCAAGAGTGGAAACAAAAACACGCGATTGTCAGCGACTTTATCCATCGGGCTTACAAGATCGATATCATTATGGCAGCCGATGCCTTTGGCTCTGAGCCCAGTGTGCTGGGAGGTGTTAACGTTAAAAATTTCCTGGCAACGGACGACTTTATGCTGGGTAATGGGGAGTATCTGTTCAATCAGGGGGTCATCATGAATGGCGATCTCGCCAACGTCAGCGACTTGAATCCTGAACATATCCAGGAGGATGTTACTCATTCCTGGTATCAGGCGGATGGACCTCAGCATCCTTATGATGGCACCACCGTGCCTGATTACACCGGCTTTGTTGAGCGGGACACGGTCTATGGCAAGCTACCTACCGTCGATGGTGATGGGAAATACAGCTGGGTGAAATCGCCGCGTTATCAAGGTGAACCGGTCGAGGTTGGCCCATTGGCCTGTCTGCTGGTAAGTTATGCTCGTGGTAATAAAGTGGTGGTGGATGCCGTTAACAATCTGCTGTCCGTTACCGGCTTACCGGTTGAAGCGTTGTTTACTACCCTGGGTCGAACCGCCGCCCGTATGCTGCAAACGGTCATTGTCGCTGATGAGGGGCTCAAAACCTTTGATGCGCTTATCGCCAACATTCAGGTCGATGAATCCACCTACGTAAGCCCCGAGATTGATTCCGAGGAAGAGTATGTGGGGCACGCCATGATTGAGGCGCCTCGCGGAATGCTGAGTCACTGGATTCGGATCAAGAATGGGGTTGTTGAGAACTATCAGGCAGTGGTTCCAACCACCTGGAACGCCGGGCCCATTGATCAGAGCGGTAAAATGGGACCCTATGAGGCCTCCCTGATTGGCTTAAAACTGGAAGATCCTACCAAGCCTCTTGAGGTACTTCGGGTTATTCACTCCTTTGATCCCTGCATGGCGTGTTCTGTTCATGTGATGGATTTCAAGGGACAGCAACTGGGTGAGTTCCGTATCGATCCAGCGGGTAATTTCTAAAGGGGAATGTCATGGAAACAAACGAGATACCCTATCAAAGAACTCTGGTTTTCAGTGCGGCCATCCGGATTTTCCATTGGTTGCGAGTGTTCTCTATTGTAACTCTGGCGCTGACGGGCTTTTATATTTCCTGGCCTTTTCTGGTCGCGGCGGTGAGTTCCGATGTGTTAATACAGGGCTGGATTCGCTTCGCCCACCTGATCGCGGGTTTTCTGTTGTGTGCGATCACTGTGGCGAGATTTTACCTGTTCTTCTTTGGTAAAAGTGATATTGAGCGACGCTCCTTCAAAGATCTGGTCAGGGTGAAAAGTTGGCTGACGCAATTGAAATCGTATGTCTGGGTTGGACATCTGGATAAAACCGGTGCCTATGGCCCGCTGCAGTTAGTGGTGTATATGGCTATTAATTTCGTCGCTCTGTTTATGGCGATCAGTGGTCTGGTGATGTATGCCAATGTCTACCACGAAGGGTTGGGCGGTCTGTTATGGGGCAGTGCTAACTGGATTACAGCTCAGATGGGTGGCTTGGCGGTCGTTCGTCTATGGCACCATTACCTGGCGTGGGCGTTTATTATTTTTGTAGTGGTTCACATCTATATGGTGGTCTGGAGTAGCATCCGCTTTAAACATCATTCGGTCGATGTCATCGTCTCCGGCTACGACTATCAGCCCGTCAAGGCCCCTGATAACAAAAACTAGATAAGAGTGTCATGAACATACTGTTACTGGGTATTGGTAACCTGCTGTACGCCGATGAGGGTATCGGCGTACATTTTGTCAATTATCTGCAAGAAAACTATCGTTTTGAACATCCGACCGCCAAGCTTGAGATTATGGATGGCGGCACCCTCGCGCAGGGGCTGATCCCTATCATCTGCCAATTTGATCAGTTGATCGTGGTAGATACGGTCAACGCTCATGACGTGGAGGCCGGAGAGGTTTACTTCTTTGATTTTGATAAAGCACCGAGCGAGATTGATTGGCAGGGCAGTGCACACGAAGTGGAGATGCTGCAAACCCTTAACATGATGGATATGGTCGGCGATCGACCGAAAACCTATGTGCTGGGCTGTACTCCAACTGTGCTCGAACCGATGACGCTGGGTTTGACCCCCAGAGTTGCTGCGGCGGTGCCCTTGATGGAAAGCACACTGTTGCAGCATATTCGAGAACTGGGTTTTACCGTCACACGACAGGCTCAAACCCCCATCGAAGCCCTGATCCCTGACTCTTATAAACGTGGGGTATCCGCTCATTAATACCATTAGCTTTGAGTTTAGCTGTTCGCGTCCTGTGCCGCTCTATGCGCATTTGTGTAATCAATACCTGAAGCGTGAGTCGTTCGATATCCATATTCGCCATCAAGCGGGTTGTTATTTTATCGAAGCCGAAGGCGAGCAAGCGGGGTTGGAACGGTTAGCTGATGATATTGCAGCCGACTTTTTAATCTCGACCTGGCTAACGGATTCAAAAATCGAGCTCATTGACAAGCTCAGGGGCAGTAAGACTCCGCTACCTCACGCAGAATTGCAGCACGATTATTGTCAGCACTGCCAGCCTCGTCTGGGTGAGCGGCAATCTCCTCAATTTGCCCGGTTGGACCTGGCCTGCGATCACTGTCATGGTGAACAGCGTCTCTCTCCCTCGGGACAAGGGTTGACCCGAAGCGACCTTCAAGCGATGGCTCGGCGTCTGTTGGAGTCTGGTTGTTTAAACCTTCCGGCAGGTCTGCTTAGCTCTCAGGCAGCAGCATCCCAACTCAGTTTGCGCTCTGTTCAGCCAAGCGGACGTGAACGGCTGTTGATCTGTAATCCCGGCGCGTTGAATAGTCATTTTCATCTCAACGATAGCCAGATACTGGCGTTATCCAGTGTTGAGAAACCCTTTATTACCGCGCGCCCTGTGGCTGGTCATGCCAAGCTCACGGCTCCCTTGTATGATCTCTGTTTTGCGCGCAATCGGGCTTTACTGGTGCTGGCGGAATTGCTTCGAGAGGAAGGTGTGGATTGGGTCTATATTGATGCACCTGATTTGGCGACTTCCTTGGTTCAGATCGGCGACCACTGGGTTGAAGTGAACCCCGACAAGCGGGTAGCGGTGTGCCTTCCCTGCCGGGTAGAGCCCTTGCATGACGATGCCGAACTGGCCGGTTATTGTGCTCGTTGGCAGCGTGGGAGTATTCGAGTTGAACCTTTGGACTCTCCAGGTGTGATAAAACATGAGTCAATGTCACTGTGTGCACTGCACAGTGTCAACCTTGAACATCAGCAGCTTAAACGTGCTGATGCCAGCATTATTCTTTATTTCAGCAAGACTCACGGGGGTCAAATCGACACCCTTGACAGTCAGCAGCAAGTCGAACATTTTTTTTCCCTGCCGGTGCTGCCGGGGCGAGGGGAGGAGATTGTTGCCAGTCTTGAACAGGGTCGGCAAGGCCGTATTTGGCAGAAATTCAGTCAGCGTTATCCTGAAACCGTAAGGCGACTGCAATCACTGGATCTGGGTCAATCAAGTCAGACTCTAAGTGGACTCTGGGCAATCGCGGCGGTCCTTTTGGACCTTGGCAGTCGCTCAATGGCGGTTGCCGATCTGAGTGATGCGTTGATCGCTGAGGCAATGCGCCATCAGGGGACAAACTCACCTCGTATCGATTATCCCCTCGTCTCAAATGAGACCCATAGCAGCCTCGATTGGTGTAAAACATTGGGGACAGTGATCAGTTTTCGTCTGGCGGAGGAGGGCAATAGCGCTAAACTGGCCTTCGGTATGATGGATTCGCTGGCTGATTTCTTGTCACAGTGGATCGAATTTTTTGATAACAAAATTGGCATCAATACCGTAGTTCTTGCCGGAAGTGAGTTCAGCAACGAGGTGCTGACGCGAAGGATAACCCTGAGGGTTGGCAAAAATTTTCCACTGAAGTTTAATCAGTTATTGGGAATAGATAGCAATAATTACGCCGCCGGTGCCCTCTATTTGCATCAAAGGCGCAGAAAATAATGCCGGATAGCTATGCCGCTGCCGTGCCAAACGAAGCCGGAACAGGAACAAACTGTGCGCAACGTTTGCAGCTGTCCGTGACAGGTATTGTGCAGGGAGTAGGGTTTCGACCCTATGTGTATCGGCTGGCAACCACCCTTAAACTCACCGGTTTTACCTTTAACCACAGTCGGGGAGTAACCATAGAGCTACAGGGCCAGCGGGTTTTGCTAAGCCGGTTTGTCACCACCTTAACGGATATGCCGCCGCCTCTGGCTCGGATCGATAGCATCAGCCAGAAAATACTGACTCTCAGTAATGATGAAACCGGCTTTTCGATCCACAACAGTGAGGCAAAGCAGAGTGCCCAGGTGGCGGTTTCTGCGGATAAAAGTAGCTGCAGCGATTGCATTCGTGAACTCAATGACCCCGGTAATCGCCATTACCGTTACCCCTTTGTGAACTGCACTAACTGTGGCCCACGATATACGCTGATTAATGCCTTGCCCTATGACAGACCCAATACCTCAATGGGGTCGTTCACCATGTGTCAGGATTGTCAGCAAGCCTATGATGACCCTCTTGATCGCCGTTATCATGCCCAGCCCGTGAGCTGTCCTCGTTGCGGTCCACAGATCCGCTTGTTTGATCAGGATCAAAGCCTGCTGTCAGAGAAAGATCAGGCGCTGACTGATTGTGTAACACGGATTAAGGCAGGAGAAATCGTTGCTATTAAAGGCCTTGGTGGTTTTCATCTGGTCTGTGACGCCACCCATGATGGAGCCGTGGAGCGCCTGCGTGCGCGCAAAAACCGCCCCAAAAAACCCTTTGCCCTGATGTGCCAGGATATCGAAATGGCGCAAACTCTGGCTACGGGCAGCGAGTTTGAATGGCAACTGTTAGTCAGTGCCGAGCGCCCGATTACGCTCCTGCAAAAACGGAATAATCAGGACGTATTAAGCCCTGCCGTCGCGCCAGATATCGATAAACTAGGGGTTTTTTTACCCTACACGCCACTGCATCAACTGTTAATGCAACAGCTGGGTCGCCCTCTGGTAGCCACCAGTGCCAACCGCTCAGGCGAGCCGATTATCTGTCATCTGGATGCTATCTACCAGCAATTGGGTGAAGTAGTCGATGCGGTGCTTGACCACAATCGACCAATCCTTAACGGCTGTGATGACAGTGTGGTGCAGGCCGTGAATGATCAACTGCAAGTGCTGCGCCTGGCCCGCGGCTATGCGCCGTTGACATTGCCCATTAAACAGAAACTGTCTCAGCATGTGTTGGCGGTGGGAGCGCAACAGAAGAATTGTATTGCTTTTGGCTTTGCTCATAATCTGGTGGTCAGCCCTCATATTGGCGATCTTTTCAGTCTGGAAGCGGAACACTATTTTCGGCAAACTCTAGCGACCTTTGAACGCCTTTATCAGCTGTCACCGCAACATATTATCTTTGATCGCCACCCGGACTACGCAACCAGCCGCTGGAGCCAAAACTATCTGCTCAGCCACGCCAGCGTTACCGGTTTCCCCCTGCAACACCATTATGCGCACCTGTTGAGTGTGATGGCGGTTAATGATTACAGCCAAACCGTATTGGGCTTTACCTTTGATGGTACCGGACTCGGAGATGACGGGCGGCTGTGGGGTGGTGAGGCATTACTGGCTGATACCCAGGGTTATCGCCGCATTGCTCAACTTGCCCCCATCACCCTGATTGGCCACGAGCAGGCGATTAAAGATCCGCGGCGTATCATGTTAGCGCTGCTTTTTGCCCAACACGCTGATAGTGAACAGGGCCTGGATTCGGTTTTGGCTCTGGACCTGCCCGCAGTGAAGAAATTGCCACAACAGCTGATCCATAACCTCTATCGCTTATGGAAAAACCGCGCCGCCTGCATCGAAACCAGTTCGATCGGCCGCCTTTTTGATGGCGTCGCCGCAATGCTCGGATTGATTGAGCAAACCCAATTTGAGGGGCAGGGCGGCATGCTACTTGAGACCGCAGCTAACCGCCTGACCCCGGCGCAGATTGACCGGGATTCTCTGCAATTTGAACTGCCGCTGATTGATGGTGTATGGCAGACCAATTATCTGTTGGCGCAGATAATTACTGCGCTGCAAGCCCGGCCTCACAACGACCTTACCCAGAGCCTGATCGCCAAAGGTTTTATGGATGCCTTGGCGGTGGCCGTGACGGCTCTGGCCAGGCAGTATTCGCATCCCGTCGCTCTCTGTGGGGGGGTGTTCCAGAATCGTTATTTGCTGGAGTTGTGCCAGCAACAGTTGGCCGAGGTGGGCTGCAATTATCTGGCCTCAAAGCAGATACCCATCAACGATGGAGGTATTGCTTTGGGGCAGCTTTGGTACGGGATTCATCAAGTACCGAAATAGTCCGGGCAAAACTCATCAAAGTGTTATCAAGGCACTATTAATAAATAAGCTATCAATAAAAAAACAATTTTCACTAAAAGTGACGGTAGATCAATGCAGCCATTGTTAAATTCAGTCAGTCTGGAATGGTCAGTCAAGTCAGATAACGGAGGACATTATGTGTAAAGATTGCGGTTGCTCACTGACTCATGACGAGCACCATCAGGCGGAGCATCATAGCCTGCACACAAACCCACAGTTAAATGATCAAAAAACGCTGTCGGTCATTAATAAAATTCTGGATAAGAATGATCAACAGGCGCAGCACAACCGTGCCCATTTTGAAGCTGGCGGGGTCACCGCGTTTAATCTGATGAGCAGCCCGGGCAGTGGTAAAACCACCCTGCTGGAACATCTGCACGAACACATCGATTTAAACTATGCGGTGATTGAAGGCGACCTGGAAACCTCCCGCGATGCCGATCGCCTGACCGCCAAGGGGATAAATGCCTACCAGATTCAGACCGGTTCCGCCTGCCATCTCGATGCCTTTATGGTCCATGGCGCGCTGCACCATATTGATCTGCAGCCGCTTGATATCTGCTTCGTCGAAAACGTCGGTAACCTGGTTTGTCCCGCTTCCTATGATGTGGGAACGCACCGTAATGTGGTGCTACTTTCCGTTCCGGAAGGGGATGACAAGGTTGAAAAATATCCGGTGATGTTCCGCCGCGCTGATCTGGTGCTGATCACCAAGTACGATCTGTTGCCCCACTTTGACTTCAATCCTGATGAAGTTAAAGCGCAGGTTCGGAAACTGAATCCGGATGCCGAAGTCATAACGCTTTCGGTCAAGGACAGTCGATCGATGGCTGATCTTGCCCGTTGGCTTGAACGTCATCAGCTGGAGAATTGTTAATGTGTCTGTCGATCCCCTCGCAAGTAGTGCAGCTGCACCCGGATGAACAATGCGTAACGGTGCAAACCCTGGGAGTAAAGCGCAAAGTCAGTAGCCATCTGATGACAGAACCGATGGCGGTTGGCGATTATGTGCTGATTCATATTGGTTTCGTGATGAACAAAATTGATCAGGCGGATGCCGAGCAGAGTCTGGCGCTTTATCAGGAGATAGTGAAGGAGATGGAGGCGACCGATGCTTGAGCTGAAACAGCTTTATCAGGGGTTTCGTGATCCGGCCACTATCCGGCGCCTGGCCGAGCAGATTAGCGAGCTGGCTGGCCGCTATGAGGGGAAAATTAACATCATGGAGGTCTGTGGTGGCCATACCCACACCATCATGAAGTATGGTCTGAACCAGTTGTTACCCGACAACATCGAGTTTATTCATGGCCCCGGTTGTCCGGTTTGCATCATGCCCAAAGAGCGCATCGATCATGCGGCGATCATCGCATCCCAGCCCGGGGTAATACTGGTGACCCTGGGCGATATGATCCGGGTGCCGGGCTCCAAAGGCAGCTTGGCTGAATTTCGTTCCCGGGGCTGCGATATCCGCCCTGTCTATGATCCCCTCGATGCGCTCACTCTGGCAAAAGAGAACCCGGATAAAACCGTGGTATTTTTTGCCATTGGTTTTGAAACCTCAACGCCGATGACCGCGGTATTGATTGAGCAGGCCGAAAAACAGCAAGTTAATAATCTGCTGTTTCATATTAACCATGTGCTGGTACCGCCAGCCATCGACGCCGTGATGGCGGATCCGGCGACGAAGGTG
This sequence comes from Aestuariirhabdus sp., assembly GCA_030622755.1. Classification (GTDB taxonomy): domain Bacteria; phylum Pseudomonadota; class Gammaproteobacteria; order Pseudomonadales; family Aestuariirhabdaceae; genus Aestuariirhabdus. The sequence goes on from JAUXFT010000119.1 coordinate 9,479, forward strand.
AATGCCTTTATTGGTCCTGCGCATGTCAGCGTGATCAGCGGCGCCAAAATCTATCGCCCGACAGTCGAAAACTACAGTACCCCCGTTGTCGTTTCCGGTTTTGAGCCGGTCGACGTGATGGAATCCATTCTTCGCATCGTCCAGCAGAAGGTGAAGGGGGTTGCCGAGCTGGATGTACAATACAGCCGGGCCGTTAGCGAGCAGGGTAATCTCGCTGCACAGGCCATGATCGACAAATACCTGTGCGTACGAGAGAGCTTTCGTTGGCGCGGACTCGGACCACTGTCTGATTCAGCACTGCAGTTACGCGCAGAGTACCGTCACCGGGATGCAGAGAGTCACTTTGCCGAGCTGCTCCAGCTCGACCCGATTGATGATCACAAGGCCTGTCAGTGTGGTGATGTGCTGCGCGGTCTCGCCAAACCCAAGGATTGTCGTGTATTTGGCCGAGGCTGTACGCCGGAAACCCCCCTGGGTAGTTGCATGGTCAGTTCCGA
>JAUXFT010000198.1 GCA_030622755.1 Aestuariirhabdus sp.
AAAAGCGAGTCACAGATCATCCTGCAGGCCACTTCTGTTAAAATGCTGATCGTTATGATGTCCGGTATGTTTAATGCATATCTGATTAGCAAGGTATTGCTTTGACGTTGTTACTTGAAACAGCGCACCTTAGTTATGACTTCTAGTGATGCCTCCTGAGTGGTGCTTTAGGCGCTAATTATTAGCAGAAGCGTTGCAAGACACGCTGATTGCCTCACTTTTGCATATAAAGTGAACTGGCATCACAAAAAACACACCTTAACGTCGTGTGAAGCTGATCCCAATCAAATCAACGATACACAACTTGTTGAATACTACGCCGAGAAATCGATTAGCCTTGGCGAACGTATTTTCAGTGTCTGGTAACGAGAATAGATGAACACAATTAACGATCCCGGTGTAAGTTGGGAAGTGCTCCTGAATGAAACATCAAGGCGTGCCGATCCTATCGGAGATGAGGCGCGTCGATTATTTCACGGTCGAGGACACTGTTTTGCCGGTCTGGAAGCGGTAAACCTGGATGCGTTTGGCACTCAATGGATGCTGACGCTGTATCGTGAGATCAGTGAGGCCAGGGTTGAGGAACTCCGGGAAAAATTGCTGGCGATCGCGGAAAAATGCGGTGGGGAAGCGTTGAAATCGTTGTTGGTTCAACGGCGTTATCTGCCCGGGGCGCCAACGGAAGTGTTGTGGGGTGAGCTGGATCCAAAGCCAGTGGTGCATGAGGGGACTGCACGGTATCAACTGGAATTGGGTAAACAGCAAAATAGTGGTTTGTTTCTGGATATGGTGCGGGGGCGTCATTGGCTGAGTGAAAGGGCCGACGGCAAACGGGTGTTGAATCTGTTTGCTTACACCTGTGCATTTTCGGTGGCTGCAATGTTGGCTGGCGCGCAGCGGGTGGTCAATCTGGATATGAGCCAACGTTCATTGCAAAAGGGTTGGGTGAATCATCGCCTGAGCGGAGTGGATTTGGGACGGGTCGAATTTTTGTCTCACGACCTCTTTAAATCCTGGGGGAAACTCAAGCGCAAAGGGCCTTTTGATCTGGTGATAGTCGATCCGCCCTCTTTCCAGCGCGGGAGCTTTGAAGCGGATCGCCATTATCAAAAGACCGTTGCCCGATTGCCTGAATTGTTGGCGCCCTCCGCGGAGGTGCTGTTGTGTTTGAATGATCCTGACCTTGGTGTTGATTTTATACAGCAGCAGGTTGCGGATGCGGGCGCTGCGCTTGAGTTTGTCGAGAGGATTGAAACCGGACCGGATTTCCCGGAACAGGATGCAAATAAAGGACTGAAGACGCTGCATTATCGTTATCGCTGTTGATTCTGTTAGTTGATGCTAATTGTTGATACAGACGTAAGCCTGCACCGATGTGAGTTCCGTTAGAAATGAACACAGGGGTGGATGGAATAAAAAATGAGTCGCGTGAATCGGTAAAGAATTACCCATGCATAAAATACTAAAGAACAACTATTCAAAATCAGGAGAGCTTAAAAAATGCTGAAAGGGAATCTGAGCAAAATGCTTACCTTGCTGGCGTGTACGTTGGCGCTGTCATTTCAACCTATCACTGTCGAGTGGGCTGCGGCAGAAAGCATGTCGGTGGCCAGCGCGATCAACAAATCGGGTCGCCAGCGCATGCTGACCCAACGGATTGCCAAAAGCTATATGTTGATTGGTCTCGATGTGGCACCGGATAAAGCCCAAAAAGAGCTTGATGCCAGCATGGCATTGTTTGAAGAGCAGCTGTTAGAACTGCAGGAGTTTGCACCGAACGAGACCGTAGAAAAAGGCCTGGAGCAGGTTGAAGATCTCTGGGGTGCGTACCGGATGATCGCCGTTGATAAGGTCAATAAAGAGGGAGGTCAAAAGTTATTGGCGACCAATGGAGAGTTATTGGCCGCCTGTCATCAGGTAGTGCTCGATATCGAGGCACTGTCCGATAAACAATCAGCGAGAATGGTAAACATTGCCGGTCGCCAGCGGATGTTATCCCAGCGTATAGCCTTGCATTACATGGCGTGGGTCTGGGGCTATAACGATGAAATGGTGATGAATAACTTCAATCAGTCCCAGCAGGAATATGCCGTGGCGCTGTCCACCATGCAAGGATTCGCCAGTAATACGCCTGAAATTGAAGGTAAGCTAAAAAAGGTTGAAGCCCAATGGAAATTTTCTAAAGCGGGGTTTTCTCAGCTGGAATCCGGACACTATGTGCCATCAGTTATTCGCACCACCACCAACTCAATGTTAAAAAAGATGAACACCATTACCCAGCTTTATGAAGACTTGAGTGGTAAGTAGTAAGTGATTAATAGTGCGATAAGTCGTGCCTGGTAAATAAAGGTGTGGAAAACAGGGAGTGGAAATAGAGAGTATAAAAAAGAGAAGAGTCACGACGTAGATTTATAACAACGCCGTGGCGAAAATCAGAAGAGCACCGAAGTGTTCATTAGTGCTTTTTTAATGCTTCTCTGATGTTTGTTGAGAGGGGGGGGAGTAAAAGCTTCCCTCTCTCAACTACTTTATCAGCAGTGTTATAAAATACGATCAAGAACCTTTTCCAGTGCGCCTACGGTGCGGTCGATATTGTGCAGTTTGTCGAGGCCGAACAATCCCAGACGGAAGGTCTGGAAGTCCCCAGGTTCGTCGCATTGCAGTGGCACACCCGCAGCAATTTGCAGGCCTTCGGCCATAAATTTCTTACCGTTCTGCATATCGGCATCTTCGGTGTAGCTAACCACAACTCCCGGTGCCTGAAATCCTGGCGCGGCAACGCTGGGGATGCCTTTGGCTATGAGCAATGCGCGCACACGATCGCCAAGTTCCTGTTGTTCCGCATGCACCTTGTCGAACCCATAGGCCTGGGTTTCTTTCATCACTTCGCAGAATCGGATCAGGGAATCAGTCGGCATAGTGGCGTGATAGGCGTGGCCACCCTGCTCATAAGCTTCCATTATTTGTAGCCATTTTTTCAGATCACAGGCGAAGCTGCTGCTGGTAGTCGCGTCGATTCGCTCACGGGCGACAGGGCTCATCATGACGAGGGCGCAGCATGGAGATCCGCTCCATCCTTTTTGTGGTGCACTGATCAGCAGGTCAACGCCGCAGGCTTGCATGTCGACCCAGATGGCACCGGATGCAATGCAGTCAAGCACAAACAGACCACCGACGGCATGTACGGCATCTGCTACAGCGCGAATATAGTCATCAGGCAATATTATGCCGGAAGCGGTTTCCACATGAGGGGCAAACACCATATCCGGTTTTTCTGCCGCAATGGTCGCCAGAACCTCATCCAAAGGTGCGGGAGCAAAAGGAGACTGCTTCGATTCTTCGAGGCGACGTGCCTTCATGACCGTAGTGGAAGCCGGGATATTTCCCATCTCCAGAATCTGACTCCAACGGAAGCTGAACCAGCCGTTGCGAATCACCAGGCATTTCTTGTCGCTGGCAAATTGGCGAGCCACGGCTTCCATGCCGAATGTACCACTGCCGGGAACGACGGCAACTGCGTGGGCATTGTAAACACTTTTCAGGGTGCTGGAGATATCCTGCATGACTCCCTGAAATGAGCGAGACATATGGTTCAGTGAGCGATCTGTGTAGACTACGGAATATTCCAGTAAGCCTTCAGGATCAACGTTGGGTAGCAAGCCGGACATGTTTTTTCTCCCTTTAAAAGTGCCAGTAATTTAATTAAATTGCGCGCTTTACGCAATAAAAGAAACCCGTGCAGGGGAGTGGTGGGTCAGATCTACTCAGAATACCCATGCATAAAGCCCAGATAGGAATAACAAATTGACTGGTGTGAGTCATGTTTTACGGTCACTGTTATCTCAAAAGCAATCCTGAGTCCGACAGGCTCCCAGGCTGAAGAGTGCTCTGAATAGTTTATTGAATGGTTCACTCAATCGTGTGCTGAAAATAGAATCGGATTAGTAAGTGAACAGGATATGCATTTTTCAGAATGACTATCGGAGTATCGCAATCAGAATGATGTTATCAGCATGGCAGGATTAATATTGAAAATTCGTATGAAAAGTAGGCTGTCACTGCTGAAATCAACTCAGGCTTTTGGTCTGGGATTCTGTTTACTGTTATCTCTGCAAGCCCAGGTTCAAGCTGAAGCCCAAGTTCAAACAGAAGGTGAGGATAAACTGCTACTGGATCTGGAAGGCTTACAGGCAGGAGATGCGATTCCTGTACAGTGGCAACCCCTTCAGTTTGATGGGTTAACGCCAACCGAGTATCGCCTGGTTGATGACTCTAATTCTGATTCTGATTCTGAGGATGTGGTGCTGTGCGGTTATACCGATGCCAGTGCGTCCGGTTTGATCTATCGGGTTGCTGCGGATGAGCAGCACTATTCCCATATTGCCTGGAACTGGAAAATCTCCAACGTTTATCAACGAGCTCGTTTGGGAGAGAAAGAGGGTGATGATTTTCCGGCACGGATTTATATCAGCTTTCAGTATCAACCTGAACACGCTGACTGGAGCACCAGCCTAACCTTTGAAGGCTATCGCATGCTGTACGGAGAATACCCTCCCGTTGCGGTGCTGAATTATGTTTGGGCCAGTGAGAATGAGTTGGTTGCCGACACTGCTGTCGACAGAATAGTGACCAGCCCCTACAGCACACGTTCCAAAATGCTGGTGGTGCGCAGCGGCGGAGCTTTGAGAGGTCAGTGGCAACGTGAAATTCGCAATATTGCCGAGGACTATCGACGCGCGTTTGCCGGGGATCCACCGCCCATTTCTGGTGTCGCGCTAATGAGTGATGCCGACAATACTGGCGAGTCGGCGAGCGCCTGTTTCAGCAGAGTCCGCTTGATTACGGATAGATGATTATCAGCAGGATGTCAGGCTGACTCTATCCCCCTGAAGCGCTTCTCGCAGTTGATAAGACTGTTGATATTCGGTGAGGGTTTAGACAGCTGGAATAGAGTTCGAGCTAACGTCCGGTAACGGCCTCGAAGTGATTCGCGCGAAGTCCCTGTATCCGATACGCCTTGCCGAATCCACAGATTAACGTTCCCTCTTCCGGGGTGAGCTTGAATAGGCGAAAATCACTTAAGCTTTTCAATACCTGCATGGTGGCCCCCAACTTTTGTTGCAGATTTGCGGTGTGTTGCTGCCATTGCTCGCTGTTGCGCGAGATCTCGCTGGCCATGACGTGACAGTTAAGCCGCTGGCGTTTGAAGGGATTACTGCAGGTGGCTTCATCCTCGATCAATAATACCGATGCATTGGGTTGAACTAGCAGATTTGATGTGTGGGCAGCTAATTCACTGATGTAGATATACAGTGCGCCTTGCTCGGCGGGATCAAAATAAAAAGGGGCGTAACTGGCGAGCGGTTGTCCTTGCGCGTTAGTGCTGGACAACATCAGGCTCTGGCGATTGCAGAGAAGTTGTTGCAGTTGCCTTGCCAGCTGATGATGATCCGGACCTTTGTTGGGCTGGGAGTTTTTAGTGGCCGTACTGTTTGCAGGTGGCGATTGTGTCATGGCGTTGCAATAGTCCCATTTGAATAGCCCATTTGAAAAACTCAGTGAAATGATTCAGTGAAACCCAAGTATAAGCCGTGCGGCAGTTTCTGTTGAGAAGGGTTTGACAGTGGAGTGAATGCGCAGATACGAAGCACTTATGCTCAACGAATAACGAGTGAGGTTTATTAAGAGGATAATCTGAGTAGCTACTAAGGATAGCCAGCCATCACAGCTGTTGAAAAGTTGTAGCTGTGATGGCCGGTTAACAGTATAGATCTGTGAGGATCTGGTTTTTTTGTTCAGGGTAAAGGCAAAATTA
>JAUXFT010000123.1 GCA_030622755.1 Aestuariirhabdus sp.
CCATGAGCGCAGCGAGTGCTTTGGGTACCACAGGCGGATTGCTTCGTGACTGACGGTAATACCGCGTTCAGCGAGAAGGTCTTCGATATATAGGTGGCTTAAATTGAATCTGTAGTAGAGCCAAACGGCATAGGAAATAATGTCAGGTGGGAATCGGTGGCGCTTGTATGTGTTCATCTGCCGATTCTACCAGTTACCAGGTTTTAACTTGGCGGTACCATTTTAAGGCATGTGTAGATGCAGATACCAACAAGCGCGATTGTAAGCCAGAACCAACATACATCATAACATGTTGATGTTATATATATTCTCCCACCCATACAGCTTACTACATATAATGTATCGCAATACACATCGTAGTGATATATAGTTTGAAAAAGGCATACAGTAATGTACTGTAGTGAATAAAGTGAGAGTAAATGACCTATGAGCAAAGACGCAGATCTCAGTGCTAATCAACTCTTACGCCAACTGTCGGTAAAAGTGGCGGAGCTTGAAAGTACGGTGAGCTTGAGTAATCAGGCAACACAGTTTGTACCTGCAGGTGATGTTGGTCGAGCAATCGTGAAGGCGAGGCAGCGCCAAGATATGAATCAGCAAATGCTAGCAGAACTGTCCGGGGTCGGCATCGTGACCATTTCGAAAGTTGAGAATGGGCACCCATCGGTCAAGCTGGAAACACTATTGACCATCATGAATTCCCTCGGCCTCAAGTTATGGGTTGGATAGGAAAGATCGCATGAGGCAAGCATCGGTATATTTCAATGGCACGCTCGCAGGCACACTCGAAGAGCATGGCTCTGAATACGTGTTCCAGTATCTACCTGAGTATGTGGCTGGTGGACTCCCTATCGGATTCACCTTGCCCATTCAGAATGAGCCATTTAGGTTTGACGGGCTGCCCCCCTTGTTTGAAAACCTGGCTGCTGAAGGTTGGATGAAAGGAGTTCAGGCGCAGGAGCAAAAGATCGACAGCGAGGATAAATTTGGACTACTCATGGCCAATGGTACTGATCTGGTAGGAGCCATAACTGTTACGGCAGCGGCACAATAAGAGAGAGACGTTATGTCATATTGCAGTATTGAGCTTACAGAGCTACCAGCCAGCAACGCTAACACCGGTTATCGCCCAGCGGTCTATAAAAAGCTGTTTGGTAGTGCTGGAGTCAAAAGGGTTCTACCCTTCACACGTTCAGAGTTCTTCCAAACCGGACGTAAGAAAGCACAAGGTATGTCCATTTCAGGCGTTCAGGAAAAGCTTAGCCTTATGGTTGTTGATAAGCAGCTGATGCCAACTGTCATCGAGGGAGAGTTCATTCTTAAGCCCAGTCCGGAGGCGTACCCTTTCGCGGCCGAAAATGAGCACGCGGCAATGTCATTAAGCCGGGTGCTCGGAATACCAACAGCTTTGTGCGGACTAGTGACATTTAAAGACGGTCAGAATGCGTATATCACCCGGCGCTTTGATCGGGATGGTGGATCGAAAATCCACCAAGAAGATATGGCACAAGTAATGGGCCTAAAGAGTGCGGAGAAGTACGAAACTACCTATGAAGAGATGGGGCGGGCAATACTGGACGCAACCGATGGGAAGCAATCCCCCGTCGTGGACTTCATTAGGCGGGTAATATTCTCGTTCGTTATCGGCAATAACGACCTGCATGCGAAAAACATCAGCATGTACCGATTGCGGGATAACCGTTCTGGGTACCTGGACAAGTTAACACTGAATTACGATGTGCTGTTCATTAGCGCACTGGGCACCCAGGAGGGCGGCGAAGAGCCCGAGCGCGAAATGGCGCTTGGGTTACTGCATGAGACTGACGGTGCGGCCGGAGATGAGTTTTTCTCTGAGCATTATGAGCGGCATGGCTATTACACTGGATATGACTTTTTAGAGCTGGCTACGCGCCTTGGGATAAACACCTCACCCGTTGAGTCGTTTATCAAAAAGCTGGATAAGGAAACGGCAGCAGCCTGCTCGATCATTAGTGCCAGCTATATGCCGGCTGCTATGAAGCAAGCAACAATCGAAACCTATCGCAGTGGCGTCAGGGCAATGCTGGTCAGATAAAGGTGGTGTCTTGAGCCTGGTATGAGAGACTGGCTTTAGCTCGACGGTGCAATACGACAATGTTTACACCGCCAACGATAAGCGTGAAGACAACAAAGATGGCGAGCGAATATGCCTGGATGGTATCGCCAAGTTAACTTTTTCAGGCGGTCACAATTTGAACTCGTATTTCAAGCAACTGCCGTTTCCCATTCTATAAACGCACTCACCCTGAGATCCCGATAATGATTAGCGGACACAAAGTGCCTACCAGGATTGAATAGATTATGTACCGCTGCATGAGCATCCAGAAACCTCTGTGGGCTATGAGAGTTTTAGGCAGCAACGTCCAGTTTAACGTGCAGGGCTTTCAGCAACCGGTGCACAGTATCCCATTTGGGCTGTACTTTACCGCCGATAGTTTTGTAGAGGCTGGCACGAGTCAGGCCGGTTTCTTCGGATACTTTGGCGACTCCTTTGTGCTTTATAACGTGGCCAAGGGCAACGATAAAAACGCTGGGGTCATCATCCTGGTATGCATCCCGCAGATAGAGGGCAATTTCTTCGTCTGTTTGCAGGAGATCGTCAAGGGGGTTGAATGCGGTGAGTTTCATAGTTTATGCCTCAAGTCGTTCGTGGATTTCTTTAGCGCGTTTGATGTCTCTGGATTGGGTGGATTTATTGCCTCCACAAAGCAAGATGATGATCTGTCCATCCTGCTCCGTGAAGTAGAACCTATAGCCCTTACCGATAAAGATACGCATCTCACTGATATTATTGCCAACCGGTTTTATGTCACCCAAATTACCCGCCTCAACACGAACCAAACGCATGGCGATCGCGTGGGCTGCCTGGCGGTCTTTCAGTTTGGACGATCACTCAGTAAAAATGTCGGTTTTAAGGATTTTGTATCTCATTGGCTATATTGTATCCCACAGGATACAATGCGTCAATTTGAGAAGTATAACAAGTTGAGACCTTTGCGCGGCATCACCGCACTGAGGCTATTTTCTAATTTTTGAGTAATCAACGACTCAGAAAATGACTATATGGGTGTTTCTTGAAGAGAAAGCACTCTTTTTTCTCTTGATTTCCATGCTTCAGACACAACTTGCCTGCTGTATCGAGAATACTCGCTTTATATTGTGTGCCACGCACATCAATTCAAAGCGGGTTCGATTACGGCCTAACCCAAGATAACGTGCCCTGGCCATTCCATAATATAGTTTCAATACGCCAAACACGGGTATCGCCAAGTTAACTTTTTCAGACGGTCACAACTTGAACTCTTATCTCAAGAAATCGCTATCTTCCAATCATTAAACGCACTTACCCTTAGATTCCGATAATGATTAGCGGACACCAGGTGCCAACTCGTACACAGCGGTTCGATACCCCACCGAAGTGATATTGAGCGCTGGTTGCTGATCGACACCGATACTAATCATTAATGAGCACTGAACAGCGATGCCCCTGCATCATCGTTCGGCAAATTCGATAAACAGGGCTTTTGCATCGCCATCACGCTAAATATGGGTTTCGTACTCATCGGATTCTTCTTTGGCCTCAGTGTGAACTCATTGGCCTTGATTGCCGATGCCGGACATAACTTGAGTGACGCTGCTGGCTTGATCGTTGCGTGGGCAGGGCTTGCAGTTAGTCGACTTAGAAGCGATGACCAACACACTTACGGTTGGCGTCGCGGTTAGATATTGGCTAGTTTCGTGATTGCCGTTATTTTGCTCTCTGCGATGGTAGTATCGGCCGGCGTAGTTATAGCTGGCACTTTGTATCTTTGGAAAAGTTGGACCTGGATCGATCCAGTGGTCAGTCTTTGTATCACAGCAATCGTTATAGTGGGCTTTGGGCCGCTGCTACGGCAATCAATTCACTTGCTGTTTGATGGTACTCCCGAGCAGATTGAGGTCGCTAAGATTTGCAGCCAGCTTCTTACGTTGTCGGGGATCAATGCTATCCATGATCTGCATGTTTGGGCAGTATCGACGTCTAAAAATACACTCGCCGTTCACTTGGTCGCCGACCCAAAATGCAACCACAGTCAATTACTCCAAACAGCATTCAGCTTGTTGCTGGAACAGTTTGGGATTAAGCATACAACGATACAGATCGATAGCACCGATGCTGCAAGCCGCTGCATTAATCATCAATCTCCCTGTAACCAAGCAGACCTAGGAACACCAATAAAAATATAAGTAGGTATTAAAGGTTTGAGTCGCATGGGGCTGCTCTGAGTTTGAATTTGTGCAAATTAATGATCCGACAGGAGATGCGGAGTCTAGCTCATCTGCTCAATTTTAATTCAGTGCACGGACGATGGACTCACGATGCTGCCAGCGATAAGCGTGAGTTACTTATTGACGAAAAATCAATCACGGTGAGTGACAACTAGCCATTGCAGAGACGCAGGCAGCTGAATGGAAACATGCTTACTGGTTGGTTGTTCCAACACTTTGGACTAGACACCTGCCTGTTTGTCTCAAGCTGCTTTCTACTAGTAGCATCACTGATATCCCTAAGCCTGCCAAGACGCGTGCTAAAACCCTCTTAACGTCTGCTCTCGTATTTTTAATGGATGTCGACAAATCAACTTGGAGGGATAAAAGGTTTTTTGTTATTCATCATTAGAGAATGGTATTTCCCAAGCATTAATCGTACTTCTAACGAAAACAGGCTCGACTGTTTAGGTCGAGCCTGTTTTGTCATCGGCGAATCACTATACAAATGTCACACCTTAACTCTCTATTCTATGGTTCAGTGTTCGACATAAAACGAAGAAACACAGATAAGCGACGGAGCAACCAAAGACCAGAATACCTACCTCTGCAACATTAGGCATGTAGCTCTGAAATACTCCAAGCCAGGTCTGCTTTGGCCCTAAAACAATCAACTGTCCCTGGATAACAAAGCTCAATTCAATTATCAGCAAAGTCGGCATGGCAACCAATGCGGAAAAAGCTGGGTATGACTGATATATCAGGAGAGCACAGATCAATAACGCCGGCATCCACAAGCTAACCCAATTCAATTCCCCTGGCGCTCCACCCACCAAATAAATGTATTGGACCACCAACATCAACGCCAACGCTCCAATCAGAATTCGACCTGATTGCAGCATGGAAGACTGAACTTTATCATTTAACAGCAATGGCACCAAGCAAACGCCACTCACCAAAGCGCACAGCAAGGTTAGCAATGATGCATCAAGACCGCTAAAGCCTTCACGACCACCAACAGTGCCAAATACGCTCCCCAGCACCAAGGCAGCCGCAATGGCTACTACCAGAGTCATAATGGTTAGTGATTGACCATAACCTTTATCTTTGTCACCAAGAAGCCCAAATAACTTGACCCCGAGCAGCACCAACTCGATGGCGTAAAGCGTACCCATCCACCATATTGGCGAACTAATGTTAGGGCTCAGAAGTAGCCAAAACATGTTGAGAGGTGAGCCCATCTCAGAGGCAAGCGCCGCGAAAGCACCAATTAATAAAGATAAGGCTGCTACTAGTAATGCTGGTTTATGGGCATTAACCTCCTCGTTACCCGTCAGCTCAGCATGAGCCATTACGATCGATACGCCAGTACTTGCCAAGGCCAAAAAGACATAGGTTACCAATGGCAGGGTCCAGACAAGCGCATCATTGGTCACAAATGACGGCCGTATAAAAAGCTCTTCTATCGCAAAATAACCTCCAAACAACAGCCCGGCCGCCGCGATAACAAGAAAGAGCGGGTTAGAAGTATATGTGTTCATGATTCCTTCCTCCTATGTGCGACGTTCAGGCGTATAGCTACGGATGTAGAAAACCTTGGCACCTGTTCCCAGTTCTGCCCGCAAAGGTTTGCCTTCGTATTTCCGAATTAATTGAGAGACCTCACTAGCTGGATCATCCAGATCTCCGACAACTCTTGCCCGGGAAGGGCAGGCATCCACACAAGCAGGACTGAGCCCTGCCTTGAGCCGATGTACGCAGAAGTTACACTTCTCTACAGTGCCACGTGAGCGGACAGAGGGATAAGCCTCTGCGGATTCCGGGTTGCTGTGCGGACTGCCTTCACCGCCGGCCGCCATTAACATCGTCGCCGAGGTAAAACTGCCTGCTGCCACACCGGTGTCGACCAACCAGCGCTCGTGCGGTTTCTCCCAGTTAAAGCTGATAACACCATAGGGACAATTCACCATACACGCCTTACAACCAATGCATTTGTCCGGATCATGGAGAGTAAGCCCTCCCTCTCCCTTGTGCATTGCCTGAGTTGGGCACGCACCAACGCATGGTGCGTTATCACAGTGATTACACATAGTGGAGACGTATTCGAACTTTACATCCGGGTACTGGCCGCTGGTCGTGATGATCTTGTCACACCAATTGATATCGTCCGTCGTGTGGTTTTCTGCTTTGCAAGCGAAGACGCATCCTGAGCATCCCACACATTTTTGTTGATCAATTACCATTCCGTAACGCATTGTCTAGCCTCCTATATCTTTTCAACCCGGATGCCAATCTGACCATAGAAGGCAGAGGATCCAGACAAATGTTCATAGGCAGGTGGCAATATCTCATTATTATTACCACCTAACGCTTCCTTGCCAAAATCGCGTGCGGCAACCCGACCATACGCCCAGTGTCCCTGACCGAAGGCCTTGGCCACGGTGCCAGGACGAACTCCTTCGAACAAGGCTGCCTGACAATCAATACTGCCCTGGGTAGAAGTGATACGAATAGAATCACCCTCACTCACCCCTAACTGTTTTGCATCGATCGGATTCAACTTGGCCACATCGGCGTGTTTACGCGCACCCGGATCAATATCCAGATTCTGCTGGAACCACATTGAATTGGCAGACCGGCCTTCACGGCTCAATCGGGATTTATGGTCTACAAACAACAGTGGATAGGTTTCCAGATCACCATAGCGCAAGGGCTCTTCATAATGTGCCATAAACGCTAATTCACCGCGTGCTGCATATCCGGTTGCCTCCATAACTCCATCGGTATCAGTGTGATGTTTCTTGGCGTGCTTCTCCAAAGCCACTTTCATCGTTTCGCTATAGAACTCAAACTTTTTAGTCGCTGTTTTCATGTGGCCCCAGCGCTTACGGAAAGCATAAGGCTTGGAGTTCCAAACACCCTTCTCGACAAATTCCTCCCAACCACCAATGTGATCTCCCTCCTTATACTTGGCAGGATCCCAGAACGGTTGAGTAAGGATCTTGGTAGCGTACTTAGCAACCTCTTGCGGGCTGGTTGGAGCCTTACCTGTTTCTGGATCCTTAAACTCCGAACGAATATAGTTCAGAGGGTTTTCAAATCCGCGTTTAGCCAGCTCCTCGGCGATCAACCAAGGTACCCCACACTCATCCTCTACCACATCACCTAGCGGTTTAATTACAGGCTGGGTAATGGAAACCTGGGTATACCGATTACCGGCGGTTTTTTGGATACCCCAACGTTCAAACATATAATGCGGTGCCGGCAATATAAGATCGGAGTACCAGCTAAACTCACTGATGTTGGTGGTAATATGCGCCACAAATTCCACTTTCTTCAGAGCCTTTTCCCAACGTAATCCGCCGGGAGCAGAGAAAGAAAAGTTATTGTGATAACCCAGCACAAATGCTGGCAGATAGGGATCAGCTTCCAGAATACTGGTTGCCACAGCGTTGGTAACAACTCCGCCGCCACTCTTACCTTTCTTCAGTGCCGGAAATTCCAGACGCCCACGGCGATCAATTTTCTCGTGTTTGAGCCCTTTCTTTGCGATCTCATCAAGGTACTTCTTGGCGGAAGGCATCTTAGCCATGGGGACAGATGCCCACTTGAGGACGCCACCTTCCTGGTCAATGGATCCCAACAATCCGTTCAAGGCATGCATACCAATGGCGGCATATGCGCCGCGATGTTGCATCTGGGAACCACGTGAACGCCAAATCTGCACCCGAGGTGCGGCATCAATCAATTTACCAGCGATACGCCTAATTTGTTCGGCGTCGATACCACATTTCGCGGCTGCCCAATCAGGAGTGTAATCCTTAAGCGCCAGATTCCACCACTGCACTAAGCCATGCGTATGTATTTCTTCGAAACTTGTAGGATCAACTTCCTGCCCTTCGATAAAACGATTATTACCATCGATAAAATCACCTACAAAAGGACGATACCAGCCACCATTCACCAAAATCTGGTGTGCCAAAGCAAGGCTCATGGCGCCGTCTTGCCCAGGCATTATAGGTACCCATTCGTCAGCCTTGGCACACGATGCAGAGAAGCGAGGATCGACAATGGCTACCTGTGCTTTGTCGAGCGTATTTCCCCACTCACTACAATAGTATGAAACCTGACGATTAGCGCTCAAGGGATCAACACCAAAAGAGAGGATATAACGTGTATCTTTAATATCGTATTGACGATATCCCCAGTTACCCTCGGTGAAATAACTGCCCAGCTTGTCGGCTTCTGCGCAAAGTGCACTGTGAGAAATTGCATTAGGGGAACCCACTACCGTAGTGAAATTTTTGATTAACAGATCACTAAGGTAGGAGTATCGACCGCGGAGCGATACGTAACGATGAGTTTCCTCCTTCTCACGTAACTCCATGATTTTATCGGCGATTAGACTGATCGCTTCCTTCCAACTGATCGGCTTGAATTCAGGATCGATTCCGCGCCCTTTCTCAGGGTTTGTGCGCAACATCGGAGTGCGCACCCGATCTGGATCATACAGTTCCTGAAGCGCTAAATATTGCCTTGGGCAACTGGCTTTTCCATGAACTTTGGAGAATTCGTTTCCACGAATATTTAATGCCCGGCCATCTTGAATATAAACTTGCTTAGCGCAAAAAGAGGTGCAACCGTTACAGGTGGTACCGACCCACTTACCACTGTTTGGAACATAGACAAGCCCAGCCTTAGCCATCGCCGATACAATAGCGTTGGGTGCAAACAGAGCAGCTAAAGCCAAAGAGCCAGATCCGATCAAAACCTGCCGTCTGGAGAGGTTGAAATTAGCTTTTGCATTCATAAAGTGACTCCTTTCAAAAATGCCCAACCCACTCGGAGGTGCACTCTAAAAGCCCTCTACGAGACATTGAGAACAAATTCACACAAAAAAAGTACGTGATTTATTATGCGCTTTATAAAGGGGATTATTATGACGCACGTCAACAGATAAACGTGAAGGTTGCTCTGGAAATGGTACTGACAAGTTAACTTCTTCAGACGCATGAAATTTGAATACTTATTTTCATGCCACCACCAACCGCCAATCATTAAACGCACTCGCCCTGAGATCCCGATAATGATTAGCGGACACCAGGTGCCTACCAGGATTGATAGATTATGGACCGCTGCATGAGTACCCGGAAACCGCTGTGCCTGACCCACTGATTTGAACTGTCGCATCCCCCGCTCTCTTACCCTGATCGCCTCGTGAGATTGCTCTGCCCGATTGTTCTCATACTGTGCAGTACTGTGATCGTCTCTGCAATCAACTCCCTATGAGCAACACCATAGCTCCGCAATTGATCCGTCACTATCTTTCTGGGTTCTCCGCCATAGCTCTGCAGAAGGCGCTTAATAAACCGCTTTGCAGCAATTCCATCTCGCTTTGCCTGTAAATACACATCAACGATTTCACCGTCCTGATCGACGGCTCTCTACTGCTCTCTATAGATAGTGCTGCTTGCCATTGATCTTCACAAAGACTTCATCGATGTAGAAGGTATCACCGTA
>JAUXFT010000115.1 GCA_030622755.1 Aestuariirhabdus sp.
CCTCAGTTGCCGCGGTGATGCGTCGCACATCTTCGAGAACATCATTCATAGATGTCATGCCGAGATCGGGCAAACCATAAGATGCGTTAGCCACACCGCCACCGGAAAGATAAATAGCCTGATGTCCAACCTGCTCCGCCATCATCGCTGTGTATGCATTGATGGTACCCACCACCTGAAGGGGTGCATTCTCTTTCAGTGCTTTACGAAAGCGGCCACCTGCGGTCAATGTAATACTCATGGTTATGTCCTCTTTAATTTTCATCTAATAAACTTTTTAGCCCGCCTTACGACGAACTTTCGATTGGATTTTCTGGAGTCTCTATACGCTTTTCCAGGTGCCTTCTCGATGCTGCGATATGGCGTCTCATCAAGAGTTCCGCCAACTCTCCGTCACGATCTGATATTGCATTCAAAATTTGCTGGTGTTCCGAAAATGCGCGCATAGGCCTATTGCCTGATGCACTGAACTGATAACGGTACATCCGTACCCTGTGGTACAACTCTCCGCCAAGAATTTGAATCAATGTCGCATTTTTTGAGCCCTGGATTATTCGATAATGGAAATCAAGGTCACCCTCTTTTTGTTAGTAGGCTCTTCCTTCCTCCTGTTCGATTTGACGCTCATGATCAGTCAACAGTTGCTGAAGACCCGCTATTTCATCCTCGGTCATATTTTCTGCTGCCTGCCTGCAGGCAAGACCTTCCAGGGATTCCCGAACGTGGTAAATCTCTACCAGCTGAGCAGCGGACAAAGAAACAACCCGAGCGCCGACATGTGCCGTGCGGACCAATAACTTCCGCCCTTCGAGACGCCTGATCGCTTCGCGAAGAGGTCCACGACTTATACCGTAGGTACGCGCAAGTTCCGGCTCACTAATCTTAGTGCCCGGAGGAATATCCCCTTTAACGATCGCTGTCTGGATAGACTCGAACACCCGATCGGCAATTGTGCGAATATCAGTCTCCTGATTCATGCCACTACCCTCTGTAAATTGTCGACAATCCTAACATATCAACACCCGTATTCCCAAATAAAAAGTCAATCACCCATACTATTGTCTACAATCAGTCAGATTAAGCGCTATAAATGCAAACACCTTCCTCCGCTTGCAAATCCTGAGTACAATGCGGCGCTTGTCGAACTGAGAACCCCATGCAAACCCCAACACTGATCTCGCTAGACTATCGCAGGAACAACAGCGAATACTTCCAACGCATCAGAAGGCTCCCTTTTCCTTCATGGCTGGACTCCTGTGCACACAAATCAGGCTTGAAAGAATCTCGCTACGACATCATTACGGCCGAACCCAGCTGTATGCTTATATTTCAGCATCAAAAAACCTGCAAAATTAACCCGCAAGGTGACTGGCAACTTACTGATACCCCCCCACTGAAAGCTCTCGCAGAAGAGATAGATCGCCTTACCCCCCTTAGCAGCGATATGCCATTTTGTGGTGGCGCCCTCGGGTACTTCGGGTATGAGCTAAAATCACAACTAGAACCAAACCATTGCCCCAACACTCATCTCAACAACGAACCGGATATGATGGTGGGTATTTATCTGTGGGCACTGGTAAGCGACCACCAAAAGCAATGCTGCCACCTGGTATTGCACCCGGAATTAGACCCGGAAACGAAAAAGCGGTTATTAGTACTATTCACTGAGCAAAGTGCCGGTATAGATACAACCCCCAACCGCTTCCAACTGACCAAACCGTTCAGTTGTGACACCCGTAAATCCAGCTATCAGAAGAATTTTTCGACCATACAAAACTATATAACGGCCGGTGATTGCTACCAGATTAATTACACTCAACGTTTCAGTAGTTTGTATCAGGGAGATCCTTTCATCGCCTACCAGACACTGCGTGAAATAAGCCCTGCCCCTTTTTCCGCTTTTCTGGAGTTTGATCAAGTAACACTATTGAGTCACTCACCCGAACGCTTCTTATCCTGCGACGGCGATCGTATCGTAAGCAAACCCATTAAGGGGACCAGGCCCCGAGGAATCACAGCAGAAGCAGACCAGAAAATGATTGAAGAGCTCTGCTCAAGCAGTAAAGACCGTGCTGAAAACCTTATGATTGTAGATCTATTGCGCAACGATCTGGGACGCAGCTGCGTACCCGGCACTATCAAGGTAGCCAAGCTGTTCTCTTTGGAAAGCTACGCGAACGTCCACCATCTCGTGAGCACTATTGAAGGTCAAAGAGCACAAAACACAACACTATTAGAGTTGTTTGCGAACGCTTTCCCGGGTGGGTCTATCACTGGCACCCCTAAAATTCGCGCCATGGAGATTATCGACCAACTGGAAGATCACAGCCGTAGCGTTTATTGCGGCTCTATTGGTTACATTAGCCTGGGAGGACAGCTGGATACCAGCATCTGTATTCGCACCCTACTCGCTCACGAGGGAAGTATTTATTGCTGGGGCGGAGGGGGTATTGTTGCAGACTCAGAGTGCGAAGCGGAGCGAGAAGAATCATTCGCCAAGATTCGCAATCTGGTAAAAACCCTTGAAAAAACATTAGACAGCGGGCAAAACGCACCCGCTGAGCGTGATTTATAAAGTTAAATCACGCTCACTAGCCTTACAAAACTCCAGTCGTAAATCTTCGTAACTGTGCACTGCAGGAAACTGCGGAAACTCTTCAATAACATTTCCCGGGGCCTTAAAAAGAATGCCTGCGTCAGCACGCGCCAACATAGTGGTGTCATTGTATGAATCACCTGCTGCAATCACTCGATAATAAAGTGAGTGCAAAGCAATGACAGATTGCCGCTTCGGATCTTTTTGGCGGAGCTGGTAATCAACGATCTTGCCAGACTCTTCCACTACCAACTGGTGGCATAACAGCGTAGGAAACCCAAGTTTACGCATCAAGGGCTGTGCGAACTCATAGAAGGTGTCCGATAAAATAATCACCTGAAAACGCTCTCTTAACCAATCAACGAATTCAGCTGCACCCTCCAAAGGCTCCAGCGTATCGATAACTTCCTGAATATCGGGTAATCCATAACCTTCCCGCTCCAGAATCGCTAATCGTTGTTTCATCAGAACATCGTAATCGGGTATATCACGAGTCGTCGCCTTAAGCTCCTCAATACCCGTTTTTTCGGCAAAGTTGATCCAGATTTCGGGTATCAAAACTCCTTCCAGGTCCAGACATGCGATTTCCACAAACGACTCCTCAAATATTGTTTGAATAATTAATGGCGCAATCTACCTTGATGCCACTACTCATGCAATATCCTCTTGCCCTCCAATTACCCATCCGTCACCTGGTTGTCGTTGGCAACGATATACCGCTGACGACTATCCATAGACTAACTTATTATTATTTTTCTTATGCTCTGAAAGTTAAAATAGCGGTATTTGATATAACTGTGTATTTTAAGCCTCTCTGTCAAACAGAGATTTGCAGCAAAATGGGAGCTAAGGTGAGCATTAATTTCGACATAGATGAGATGAATCAAGAGTACCAATCAAAAACTCCGCAGCAACTTCTTGAGCTAGCCTTTGATACATTCAATAACATCGCCATCTCATTTAGCGGCGCTGAAGATATTGCACTGATCGAAATGGCTAGCAAAATCACCGATAGATTTCAGGTTTTCTGCCTGGATACCGGCCGCCTCCATCCACAGACTTATCGTTTTATCGAAAAAGTCAGGGATCATTACAAAATCAATATCGAACTCATCTACCCGGAGGCTACCGATGTTGAACAGCTGGTAAAAAATAAAGGATTATTCAGCTTCTATACGGATGGCCACAGCGAATGCTGCGGGATTAGAAAAATAGCTCCGTTGCGTAAAAAGCTTTCTACTCTGGACGCCTGGATAACCGGTCAACGCAAAGATCAAAGCCCAGGCACACGCAACAATATTGCCCTTATTGAAGCTGACTCTGCCTTCAGCGGAATCAACACACAACTCACAAAATTCAATCCGTTAGCAAATATGAACTCTAAAGAAGTATGGGATTATTTGTGGATGTTCGATGTACCTTACAACGAACTACATGATCAGGGTTTTATCAGCATTGGATGTGAACCCTGCACCCGTGCAATACGACCCAACCAGCATGAACGCGAAGGCCGCTGGTGGTGGGAAGAGTCGACTATCAAAGAGTGTGGCCTGCATGTAGGCAACATAGAAATTCAAACTATTAAAAGCTAAAACACCCTGATGATTCAGGGTGTTTTTAAAGTCACCTAATTAACTCTTATCCTCACCTCTGGCACCTATCGCGTCATTAGCGCTCGGGTATATGGATTGAATCAAACAGTTCATCAAGTTCTGCCTTATTATGCCGACGATAGGCTTCGTCTACTACCTCCTTGGTCAAATGGGGTGCAAACCTCTCTATAAATCGATACATAAATCCACGAATGAAGGTTCCACGGCGAAAACCAATTTTAGTTACACTCGGCTCAAATAACCCACTGGCATCCAAAGCAACCAGATCACTATCGGTTTGCTGGTCATGAGCCATGCCCGCCACAATTCCAACGCCAAGCCCCAACCGCACATACGTTTTAATGACATCAGCGTCAGCAGCAGTAAACACCACCTTTGGCGTTAAACCTTCATTCATAAATGCTTCATCCAGCTTCGAGCGCCCCGTAAAGCCGAAAACATAAGTAACAATCGGGTACTTAGCTACATCCTGAAGCGTCAACTCAGTGAGATTTGCTAACGCATGTCCTCGAGGAACTAAAATGCAACGGTTCCAGCGATAGCATGGCATCATGACCAAATCACTGAACAACTCCAACGCCTCCGTTGCGATGGCAAAGTCGACTGTTCCGTCCGCAGCCATTTCAGAGATCTGCATTGGAGTGTCTTGATGCATATGCAGTGAAACTTCCGGATACTCGGAGATAAAATCTTTAATGACCTGAGGAAGGGCATAACGAGCCTGGGTATGGGTCGTAGCAATAGATAAGCTTCCCCGTTTTTCGTCACTAAACTCCTGGGCAACCTGCTTAATACTTTCGACTTTGCGCAGGATCTCCCCCGCTTTTTCAATAATGGCTTCTCCAGCCGGTGTAATTCGTGTCAGGTGCTTCCCGCTTCGTGCAAAAACCTCAACCCCCAGTTCGTCTTCCAATAAGCGTATCTGCTTACTAATCCCCGGTTGCGAGGTATACAAACTTTGAGCCGTCGCAGATACGTTAAGATCGTGATGTGCTACTTCCCAGATATACCGCAATTGTTGCAGCTTCATACAGCCCTCCATTGTTGGCCTTTATGCTACATTCATCTAAAAATATAAGGAAATATTCTTTTATAGAATAGATGCTACCCGCTACATTAGCCCCTTAGTTGCTAGTCCATGCCGTTCCGGAACCACTGTTCATGCTGTTTATAACTTTAGACCATATTTAATGGATATTTTAGCCTATATTTTAGCCGGTGCCGGGGTTGGTCTTGCTGTTGGTATTACCGGGGTTGGTGGTGGCTCACTCATGACTCCAATACTACTTCTTTTTGGATTCCCTCCTCACATCGCGATTGGTACAGACCTGATGTATGCCTCCCTGACTAAAGCCAGTGGCGTAGCAATGCATCAACGTAGAGGGAATATAAATTGGAAACTGGTCACTTTACTGGCATCCGGAAGCTTGCCAGCAGCAGGATTAACCGTATTAATCCTCTACCTTTATTTCCCAGACAGTAGCAGCTATGCGCATATTTTAACCAGCAGCCTTGGGGTTATGCTTATTCTCACAGCCTCAGTACTGTTATTTAAAAAACAGTTGATTAAACTTCATAATAAAGCCGACGGCCAACCCGGTTTCTTTCAGCAACATAATAGTATAATGACTTGGGTTATGGGGTTGTTTTTAGGCGTGTTTGTTACTCTATCTTCAGTTGGAGCCGGAGCCTTCGGCACTGCGGTATTATTAATTCTATTCCCTGCCCTAAGTTCCATGCGAGTTATAGGAACAGACTTGGCACACGCCGTGCCACTTACCCTTGTGGCAGGGCTCGGTCATCTGATATTGGGTAACGTCGATTTCTATCTATTGGCTTGCCTACTAACCGGTTCTCTCCCCGCCATCTATGTCGGGACTCGGCTTGGTTCAAGAATACCAGACAAAGTTTTGCACCCCATTCTGGCCAGCACACTGCTAGCCCTCGGCTTAAAATATGTTTTTTTCTAACTTTTCTGGAAATCATTTAGCTGTCAGCGACATCTAATTTTTTACTTGTATAGAGCTGCACTTAAAAGCATTTTCACTCAAAGCATTACCTTGCCACTCTTTTACTCTAATGGCCGATTTGCAATACCATGCGGGACATGACCTGTAGCGACATGCTCGCTCGCAGACTCACAGTGCACCATATGATCATCAAAGAATACATCAGCTCCAAACGCCTTTAAAAAAGCTCCCTTTTTCATTCCACCAAGAAATAATGACTCATCAAGACGGATATCCCATGCCCTGAGTGTGCGCACCACACGCTCATGCGCTGGCGCTGACCGAGCCGTGACTAGCGCAGTCCTTATCGGACAATCTGCTGGATCAAACGCTGCTTGCAACCTATGCAATACCGCTAAAAAAGGTTTAAAAGGGCCACCGGTTAAGGGTTCATTCGCGGCTTCTTTTTCACTCCGGGCAAAAGCCTCTAATCCTTGAGATTTATAAACCCGTTCAGCTTCATCAGAAAACACTACAGCATCACCATCGAAGGCGATGCGCAGCTGGGGATCTTCTTTAGCCTCGACACTTGCTGGTATTATCGTTGCCGCTGCTACACCAGACTCTAATGCTTGCATGACATCTTCCGCATGAGTCGACAAAAATAACTGGCAACCAAATGAACCTACGTAACGGTATGGGCTAGAACCACCGCAAAAAGCAGCACGAGAAATATCCAACCCATAATGCTCTATGGAATTAAACACCCTAAGACCAGTATCGGCGCTATTTCTGGAAAGCAAGATAACTTCTACCTTTGGGCCGTTATTAAAGTAGGAGTTAATACTTAGCAACTTACTCACTAATGAGAACGCATCACCGGGTTTCAACACATCATTTTCGTGCTCAATCTGGTAGCGTTTGAACGCTTCCAGCCCCTGCTCTTCATAAACACTATGACTGTCATCCAGATTAAATAATGCTCGTGATGATATTGCCACGACTAGCCGTTCACTCTCATTTGATATTTTCATGCCCTACGTCCTTTATGCAAACCATTCTAACCTTTACATTTATAACGACTTTGCTTTGCAAACGCCACAAAGTCACTGTATAGCACCGTTTTATACTTATCATCGCGTTAAGGAAACAGTATGATAGCCAGCAAATCACGATAATTAGTGCCTTCAGTGGCAAGATGTATTGAACAGGATATGGAATGACTAACCTACCCATCGAAAACCTTAATATCGAATCACAAGAGATTCTGATTACCCCCAGTGAACTCAAAGCTGAAATACCACTGAGCAAAGCTGCGTACGAAACCGTTGATGAAGGTCGCCAGATTATACGTAACATCCTGGACGGCAATGACCACCGCCTGTTTATCGTGGTAGGTCCCTGCTCAATTCATGATGTCGATGCTGCTCTCGATTATGCGCGGAAATTAAAAGTGTTAGCTGATGAACTGAGCGATACGCTTTATCTGGTGATGCGCGTTTATTTCGAAAAACCAAGAACCACTGTAGGCTGGAAAGGCTTGATCAACGACCCTTACCTTAACGACTCCTTCAAAATTCAAGACGGTTTGCACATTGGCAGAAAGCTGTTAATGGATGTTGCTGAAATAGGCTTACCCACATCGACAGAAGCGCTGGATCCAATATCACCCCAGTATCTGCAGGATCTAATCTCCTGGTCAGCTGTCGGTGCTCGTACCACTGAATCACAAACTCACCGTGAAATGGCCAGCGGCTTATCCTCTGCTATCGGTTTTAAAAACGGTACCGATGGTGGACTCAGTGTAGCCATCAACGCCTTACAATCCGTTTCCAGCCCACACCGTTTCCTGGGCATCGATAATCAGGGCAAAGTAGCCATTACTCATACCAAAGGAAACCCTTACGGTCATATAGTACTTCGTGGTGGCGATGGCAAACCAAACTACGACTCTGTCAATGTCGCCCTTTGCGGGCAGGTGCTCGAAAAAGCCAACATTTCTCCCAACATCATGATTGATTGCAGTCACGCAAATTCAAACAAAGACCCAGCCCTTCAACCTCTGGTTATTGAGAACATCACCAACCAGATTATCGAAGGCAACGAGTCAATTGTTGGCTTAATGATCGAAAGCAACCTTGGATGGGGCAACCAGAAAATGAGTAGCGATCTACAATACGGCGTATCGATTACCGATGCCTGCATTGACTGGGACACGACTACAAAATCATTACGTGCAATGAGTGACAAACTGAAAACTATATTACCTGATCGCAGAAAGTCTTAAGCCGCTAAGCAAACAAAAAGACCGGGAACTATTCCCGGTTTAATGAGATGGTTCCCCTCGCTTTCCAGCGGCTAAGCTGGAAAGCGAGAACCTCCAACGAGGAGAACCATTATGTATATCAAAGTACTTGGAATCGATTTAGGCAAATCTTCATTTCATGCTGTTGGTCGAGACGTCTCTGATCAACCCATCCTCCGTAAAAAATTCACCCGACAAAAGCTCATTCAATTTATCGCCAACCTGCCGCCATGCCTGATAGCGTTTGAGTCCTGTGGTGGTGCTCATTGGTTGGCCAGGCGCTGTCAATTCTATGGGCATGATGTCCGACTTATCCCGCCTCAGTATGTAAAACCCTATGTGAAGGGTAATAAGAATGATTTCATAGATGCCGCCGCCATTGCGGAGGCCTGTGGTCGTCCTGATATGCGCTTTGTACCGGTTAAGCCTGAGGAAGCGCAAGTACAAGCAGTTTGTCATCGGCTCAGAGAAAGCTTTGTGGCCGAGCGTACCGCATGCATGTCTCGTATTGGCGCAATCTTGCTGGAATTTGGCTTGTCGTTTCCTACAGGGCATTGCGCAATGAAGCGGCTTTATCAGTGGCTGGCCAATCAATCATCGGTTGAGCTGCCTAAAGCGCTATTGCTTGAGTTACAAGTTGCTCATGACCACTACCTTTTGCTCAATGAACGCATTGCAGAGCAAGACCGTAAGATCTTAATAGCGGTTAAACAGGATGAGCGCTGTCAGTTACTCAAAAGCATTCCGGGTATTGGTGACATAACGGCCAGTCAATTGGTGATGGAGGTGGGGTCTGGGCAGCAGTTTCGCCATGGCCGAGATTTGGCTGCCTGGCTGGGATTGGTGCCACGGCAATATTCGACAGGGGGTAAGCCAAAATTACTTGGCATCAGTAAACGGGGTAATAAACGATTGCGATGTTTATTGGTGCATGGTGCCAGAGCTGTTTTATCAAGACTGGACAAAGGCCAGGGGCCGTTCCATGAGTGGCTGCGAAAACTAAGGGCCGCCAAACCGTTCAATGTGGTTTTGGTGGCGCTGGCCAATAAATTAGCTCGAATAGCCTGGGCCGTACTGACAAGCCTCAAGCCATTTGATGCAACAGAGTTACATCCGGGTTTGCAAGGGTAAAGAGTGATGACGAAAGCGGGTCAACCGTCTGGATAGAGACTCTGGCATAAAAAACAGCCGTCACAGGCTGTCGGTTTTTTGAGGACTATCTGGCGCGGACACTCATCGTGGAGCGGGAAGCGAAAGCCTCCCAACAAGACTCCGAATACATTAGCGCAGACCAACCTCGCTATCGCACTTTGTACTTGCAATCGCGAGGGGAACCATACATTTTTTGTTGGCTGCTGCTGTTGGAAATGTTCGTGAAACCAGAGCCTGGCCAAGACGGCTACTCTATAACACCAAGCCAGCGACTCTTTAGCTGCATGAGCAGCAGGAACCCAAAGGATCGAATTTAGCATGCGCGACAATGGCAGTGATTTACCTCAAGATCATCCTGAGAAGGCACAGCAATCCAGTTCTGTTGCTCCTCCGATTAGTGCCTATGTGTTTCTTTCCCTTAGCTCTCTGGTATGTTTCAACGCGTTAATGGCGCTGATCTTTTGTGTGGTCTCATTGCTGAAGCCAGAAGTAATTCCCGATCGCTTCTTTGCCGAGACGGGTTTGACTCTGATAATTTTCTTCAGTGCATCGCTCGTTCAATTTATATCTATCAAGGTATTGATCAAGTGTTACAAGACAATCATGACGCCCTCTCCCGCTCCTGCTGCTAAGCTGTGATTGGGAAGACAGAAAGAAAAACTTGGCCTGGATGTCCATTGGTCGCTGGTTCAAGTCCAGCAAGGCCCACCATCTATACCGAAAAAGGCTGATCCGCGAGGGTTGACCTTTTATTGTGGGTGGCGTTCGAAGTC
>JAUXFT010000170.1 GCA_030622755.1 Aestuariirhabdus sp.
AAGATCAATTGGACGCTGAACATCCGGGTTACCCAGGGACCGAGGATATCGACGTCCTAATATCCATTAATGCCTATGGAAAAATCAAGGTGGTAATTTAAGGAAGGAGGACATCCAATGCCTGTCACAACAACATATCCAGGGGTTTACATCGAGGAAATCCCCAGCGGGGTGCGCACGATAACCGGTGTGGCGACGTCGATCACCGCATTCGTCGGCAGGGCTCAGCGGGGAGAGAGCAATGAACCGATAACGATCAACAGTTGGGGTGATTTTGAACGGACATTCGCGGGGCTGCAAGTGGATTACCCCATGTCCTACGCCGTCCGCGATTTCTATCTCAACGGCGGCAGTCAGGCCATCATCGTCAGGCTCTACAAAGACCCGGCCACGCCCAGCGATGCCAAGGCCAGCTTCACGGTGGACGATCTCAGCCTGGCCGCAAGAAACCCGGGGGAATGGGGCAAGAAGCTGCGCGCAACGATAGACGTGGAAGTCCCCGATGAGATGCGGACGCGTTTGGGGCTGGGGGCGACCAACGCGCTGTTCAATCTCACTATTCGGTTCGGGAGCAACGTCGAAAAGTTCCTCAATCTGACGGTCACAGACAACAAGCGTCGCATCGACAGAGTGCTCAAAGCCGAATCGAGGTTGGTGGACTGGAAAGGTGACTGGCCAACCACGACACCAGCGATGTCGGATGTAGTGGAGGCGCTGACCGCGCTCAAGGCGTTGAACGAGGCCTTAAGTGCTGAACCGTCCGACCAGGATGCGATTGATGCTGCAAAGACGGCCTACGACACGGCCAAGCTGGAACTGGACGACGCCGCGACCAAGGCCGAAAAGAAGCTGGCCAAGGCATTGGCGGCCAAACCTCACGTACCAGCGGACATTACTGCCGCCCAAGGCGAGCTGAAAACCGCCGAAGACAACATGAAAGGCTCGAATGGCGGCGCGCTCGATCAAGCGGCATATGAGGGCAGCAAGGACAACAAGACCGGCCTCTACGCACTGGACAAAGCCGATCTTTTTAACCTTCTTTGCATTCCGCCCGATAAGCGCGACGGCGATACCCTGCCGGCCGTCTATCAGACTGCTATGGTCTATTGCAAAGAACGGCGCGCCATGCTCATCGTTGATTCGCCCGCCGCCTGGACCAAGAATAAGGACACAGCGGCAGCCGACGCCAAGAAAGGGCGTCCCGATCTTGGGTTGTCAGGCGAGGCAGCGCGCAATGCCGCGCTCTACTTCCCGCGCGTGCGGGAGGCCGATCCGCTCCGCGATGGGCAAATCGACACCTTCGTGCCGTGCGGCATCATCGCCGGAGTCATGGCGCGCACCGACACCGCTCGTGGCGTGTGGAAAGCGCCCGCCGGTCTGGATGCCACCATCAACGGTATCCAGGGACTGAACGTTAGCCTCAACGATGCCGAAAACGGCATGCTCAACCCGCTTGGCATCAATTGTCTGCGCGTCTTCCCGGTCAACGGGCGGGTCGTCTGGGGTGCGCGTACCTTGCGTGGAGCAGATCAACTGGCGGATGAGTACAAATATGTCCCTGTCCGCCGCCTTGCCCTATTCATCGAAGAGAGCCTCTATCGCTGCACCCAATGGGTTGTCTTCGAGCCCAACGACGAACCGCTCTGGGCGCAGATCCGCCTCAATGTCGGTGCTTTCATGCACAACCTCTTTCGCCAGGGCGCCTTTCAAGGCACCACGCCGCGTCAAGCCTACTTTGTCAAATGCGATAAGGAGAGCACTACCCAGAACGATATCGATCTCGGCATCGTCAACATCGTGGTTGGTTTTGCCCCGCTGAAACCCGCGGAATTTGTCATTATTAAAATCCAGCAAATCGCTGGCGAACTTGAAGTCTAAAGGAGGGAGCAATGGCTCAATTTAGCGTAAATCCGGAAAGATTTGATCCTTATAAGAATTTTAAGTTTCGCATTAAATGGGATGGGAAATTTGTCGCTGGTGTGAGCAAGATCGGCGCGCTTAAACGTACCACGGAATTGGTCGAGCATCGCGAAGGTGGCGATCCCAGCAGTTCCCGCAAATCCCCCGGCCAAAGCAAATACGAAGCCATTACCTTGGAGCGTGGGGTCACCCATGATACTGAGTTTGAGAAATGGGCAAGCAAGGTCTGGAATTTTGGTTCCGGCTTAGGGTCGGAAGTCTCGTTAAAAGACTTTCGTAAAGATGTGATCATCGAGGTCTATAACGAAGCGGGCCAACTGGCTATCGCTTATAAAGTATTCCGTTGCTGGGTTTCGGAGTACCAGGCTTTACCGGAGCTGGATGCGAGTGCCAATGCCGTGGCCATCCAGACCCTGAAGCTGGAAAATGAGGGATGGGAGCGTGATTACGAAGTAGCAGAACCTAGCGAACCTGAATTTACCGAGCCAGAGGGATAATCAGCAGATGAGACCTCTCGATGCGACCGAATTACTCAACGCATGGGAGCACGGATTGAATCAGCCTATTTTACAGCGAGCCCTCATCCTTATCCTGACTGCCTGCCCGGAACTCGATTCCGAGGCGGCGGAGAATATGAGCATCGGTGCACGCGATGCAAGGTTGTTGCGACTACGCGAGTGGATATTTGGAACACGGCTCCTTAATACCGCACAATGTCCACAATGCGGGGAGCGGGTTGAGTGGGAGGGCAGAACCAGAGACCTGCGTATACAAACTGTTGACGACGCCGATTTGGCGGAAGACTTTACCCTTGAGGTAGACAATTACCGACTGCATTTCCGTCTACCCACCAGTAAAGATATCGCTGCCGTAATGGCTGTGGCACAAAGCGACGGCAATACTGGCGCCATGGCGCTGGTCAAACGATGCGTTGTTTCCGCCGACCAAGCCGGTGACGCCTGTAACTTGGCTGACCTGCCTCAACATGCGCTTGATGCTTTAAGCCAGCAAATCGAAAAGCTGGATCCGCAGGCTGAGATCCGTACGGCGTTGACCTGCCCGGCATGCTCACACCAGTGGGAGGTTCTGTTTGATATCGCAGGCTTTCTGTGGACTGAAATCAACAATTGGGCGGAACGCACACTTAGATCCGTAAATCTGCTTGCCAGCGCCTATGGATGGACAGAAAGAGAGATATTAAGTCTCAGTCCGGTACGCCGGCAATTATATCAGGGCATGGTGAATCGATGAATGGTTTTTTTGCCAACCTGGTCGCTAGGCATCTTGGCACCTGCGACACCGTAAAACCGCGTACCCTGGGGCGCTTTGAACCTGATCATGGCAGGGTGGCAACAGTCTGCCCTGACGAAGTCGCAAACTCGACAGCATTCGAAAGGAATCAAACATTGCAACCGCCAAGTGAGGCACCTTATGACCTACCAAACGCGATTGTTTCGGAGGTCAACTCGCTGGCATCAAGTGTACCGTCTAAAGAGCGACGAATGCAGCCGCGAGGTGAAGTTTCCGTTGATTCGCCAGCAGCAACAGGCAGCAATTCTGACCTGATTGAGAATCAAAAAGATGTTTCAGCCCCTTTTATTTCGCAGCGAATAGAACCTCCGACTAGACTGGATATCGGCGAACAACAGGTAACCTTATCTGATACCCATGTTTTACCCGAGCTCTCGGACGATACTCACTCGTCAGACACCGCTAAGTACGACCATCGTGGAGCCTTGGAACAAGCGCAACCGAACAGGGCAGCCCTCGTAGGTGAAAAAGGCCTGTTTGCTGAGAGGCATGAACAGACCACTATTAATAATTTACACGAAGTAACGAACGATAAAGAAACTCCACCGGCGCGGCGTGCCGGTGGTGAGCATCACCTTGAACCGGAACTGAACCATCGAATCCGTGCGATGCTGCAGCGCTTGGCAGGTGAGCCAGTGTCGCCAAGCAAAGAGCCTACTCAGGATGACCAAGGCAACCAAAGAAATGAGACGCAATTGCCGATTGAGAGTCAAATGCCAATTGTGCCGGAGACAGCAGGGGCGTTCTTGGATGCAGTTATCCCACCACTGGACTTGGCACCTGCTTCGAGCCAAAAAGTTGCTCAGGAAGAAAGGGACTCCACCGGTGATAGAAAAAATACCCACCCCTATGGTGGGCTGGAGGTACCGTCTTGGCTATCCGGAATAGAGGCCCAATTCAAACAACGTTTACAGGAAAAAGAGGCTAAGCCAGAGCCAGTCATCAATGTCACCATCGGGCGTGTTGAAGTGAGGGCAGTTCAAGCGAACCCTCCAACAAACGGGCAACGCCAGAAAAAGCCGACAGGGGTGGTAATGACCTTGGATAAATATCTGAAACAGCGCGAAGGCAGGGGGGCAAGATGAGCTCCCCTTCAGCCATTGCAGCGGTAACTTCAACCTTACGTAACCTGTTAACGAATGCAGCGCTTGAGGACTCCGAGTTGCTGGATACCACTGTCACCACCCAGCCGCCGAGTGTAGCCCGCAATAACAATGACGCCAACCAGCTCAACCTTTTTTTATATGCTACCTCTATCGATACCGCATTCAGCAATTCGCCAATGCCCGGTCAGACCAAAAAAGGTGAGAGTGGAATGCCACCGCTGGCGCTGGTACTTAGATACTTAATTACCGCTTATGGTCGCAATGATGATGACGTCAGTGGCCATCGGCTGATGGGGCGCTCAATGAGTGCACTGCATGACCACCCGTTACTCGGAAGATCTGAGATTGAGGCTGCATTGCCAGATACAGACCTGCACAACCAGGTCGAACGTGTGAGAATTACACCCAACATGTTATCTGTGGATGATATGTCCAAACTCTGGACCAGTTTTCAATCAGAGTATCGCCTTTCTGCAGGTTACGATGTATCGGTGGTGCTGATTGAAAGTACTTTGCCCGTTAAAACGCCTTTGCCGGTACTTAAACGTGGTGAAAACGACCAGGGTGTCACTGCACAGGCTGACCTAATTCCACCGTTCCCAGCGATTGCTAATATTGTGCCACCTAACCAACAGACTAGTGCCATGCTGGGAGACACCTTGTTATTGAATGGCCATCATCTGGACGGTGATATCGTCACCGTGCGTTTTACCCATCCTCATCTTCCAGCTCCTATCGAAGTTCCAGCATTGGCTGGCGGCACTGAGGCGCAAGTAAGCGTGCAGATTCCAAATAATCCAGCTGACTGGCTAATAGGGTTTTATAGAGTTGAGATAATCATCAACAAAGCAGGTGAGCAAGATAGAACCACAAACGTTTTACCACTTCCCCTTGCTCCCCAAATACTCGGTATCGCCCCGCCCAACCCGGTGGTACGTGATGGTTCGGGTAATGCGACCATAACGCTCACTACTAGCCCGCAAGTGAGACCCGAGCAACGCGCGGCGTTATTGCTAGGCGACCGAGAAGTGCTGGCAGAAGACCATCCCATACAAACCGATACTTTGACCTTTGTTGCCGAAGACGCAATTGCTGGCAGTTTTCATATAAGGCTACGCGTTGACGGTATCGACAGTCTGCTGGTTGATCGAAGCGTGACCCCACCCGTTTTTGACAGCGCGATGGAGGTAACGATCTCATGAGCGAACAGGACTGGATGGCAGTAAATGATGAGCATCTGGCGGCAACACTGAACTTACTACGCCTTAAGCTGCAACTGCTCATCCCACCATCCCAGACACAGGCTGAGCTTTCACAACAAGAAACAGCTGACGAATCAAGCGGTGGCTGGTTTAAACGCAAAGGCACTAAACCACAGGATAATTCTAAACAGTTACCTCCACTACTACCCGGTGCAAATGAGCTAGAGCACGTGACCGGGGTAATCGAAACTCTGGAGCAAAACGATCCACCGCCTGCATTGTTGATACTGGCGCAGCGACTAGGGCTTTCACGTTTCGATCAGCAAGTATTATCACTCTGTGCTGCTATGGAACTGGACACCCAAATCGCAGCGCTGTGTGCTCAGGCACAGGACAATCCTAATAAACCCTATCCAACCTTCGCGCTGGCATTTGCTTTGTTCGATGATCCAGACTGGAATGCCTTATCGCCACATGCACCCTTAAGGCACTGGCGGCTGCTGGAAATCAATCAGCCTGGCACGCAACCATTAACCGGCGCCGCATTGGGTGCCGATGAACGTATCGTCAACTATCTTAAAGGGCTCAACTATCTTGATGATCGGTTAACGCCTTTGCTCGACCCAATGGATATTGAGAAGGTCGATGAAGCATTACCGCCATCTCAACAACAGGCGGTCGATAGCATCGTCACGCACTTAAAAAATCAAAATGGTATGCGAAGAATACCGGTGATTGAATTACTGGGTCATGATACTGCCAGCAAACGCCTGATCGCTCGACGCGTAGCATCGCTATTAAAGTTAAACCTGCAAACCATAGATCTCAAAACTTTACCCAGCCAGACAGGTGATTTCGAAACTTTTACCCGGCTCTGGGAACGTGAATCACTGTTGCTTCCGCTGGCCCTGTATATCGAAGTCGATGGCGCTACTGGCACTGAAAAAACGCAACTCAAACGTTTTCTGGAACGTAGCAGCGGTATTGTTTTTGTCGAGATAGAAGACGCTAAAACCAGAACTGCGCACAATCAATTTTCGATAGAAATCAACAAGCCAACACCAGAAGAACAGCAACGACTGTGGACAGAAGCATTACAGGGTCAAACCAGCGATCAGCCACAACGTTTAGCCGAGCAATTTTCGTTTAGTCAAAGCGAGATCAAACGCCTGGCTAAAAGCGCGCTTGATACCCCTGCGGCAAACGAGCCTGCAGCAGACAACGATCTGTGGCAGGTCTGCCGCGTAGCAGCGCGCGCTGGCATGGAGCAACTGGCACGACGCATCGATGCCAAAGCTGACTGGAATCAGCTGGTATTACCGCCAGCACAAAGCGCCCTGCTCCATCAGATCACCGACCAGGTTGCCTACCGTAACCGCGTTTACGAAGACTGGGGCTTCCGCGAAAAAATGAATCGAGGCCTGGGCATCAATGCCTTGTTTGCCGGTGAAAGTGGAACGGGAAAAACCATGGCGGCCGAAGTCATCGCCAACGAATTAAAGCTGGATCTTTTTCGCATCGACATTTCTGCCGTTGTCAGCAAATACATCGGCGAGACAGAAAAGAACTTACGCAAGCTATTCGACGCCGCTGAAGACAGCGGTGCTATTCTGTTCTTCGATGAAGCCGATGCACTATTTGGTAAACGCAGCGAAGTCAAAGACAGTCATGATCGTTACGCCAATATCGAAATTAATTATTTACTGCAAAGAATGGAAAGCTACAGAGGCC
>JAUXFT010000147.1 GCA_030622755.1 Aestuariirhabdus sp.
CCTTTTAAATATGGTGCACTCGGAAGGATTCGAACCTTCGACCGCTCGGTTCGTAGCCGAGTACTCTATCCAGCTGAGCTACGAGTGCGTTGTATCAAGGCGCGTATAATAAGGATGCCCCCCTATTGAGTCAAGCCATTTCCGAAAAAAATAACACATTCGTAAACACGCATAAGTCCTTGAAATAATTGCAAAGAAAAAACACTTACTTCTTCAAATACTTGATAGGAACAAATGAAAAAGGGCTGCCCTCTGGGCACCGAGAACAACCATTTAAATGATATGACCGGAGGGGTAGACTGATAAAACGCTGTTGCCGCTTTATTACCCATTTGGGGGGCTAACATGCTTAAGCATTGCTGTTCGCGGACTGTGTGTCTGCTTTACTTTCAATATACGACACACTTAAAAGCAGGCACTTGGTAGTGCCCGCTAGAAGCTAAAGTCTAGTCAAAAGTGTAATTTAGAGTCAGCGCCATGAAATGAGCATCGTAGTCATCATGGTTTGCATCCATGAAAATGAAGTGACTCATAGTGTTACCCTGCGCATCATTTGGAGCACTTGAATAGGGTGTTACACCATCTACAGCAAAGTCATCTAAATCAAACTTGGTGTAGTAATAGCGCACCCCAGAAGTAAGCTGTTTGGTCCATTTATAATCAAGCTGCACTTTCACTTCGGTCATCTCCGACTCCAGATCCGACCAGGGACGAGCAGTTGCACTGGATGTTGTTGTGCCCGCCAGATAATCCGTATTAGACGTGTCGAAGGTTCCTACTCCAATTGAGTAATCTACAGAAACTTCCAGGAAAAGCTTGTCACTTAATGCTGCATCCAAAGCAAAACCAATGGCATCTGTTGTGTCTCCGATATCGGTATTCCAGTCATTCTCGGGGACTTCAAAAGCACCTCCACCGGCGCTATCTGATTTGGTTCTGTTAAGCTGGGTGGTTTCACTATCTTCGCGACTGTAATAAACGGTTATGTTTACATCGTCAGATGGTCGATAGTTCAAATCCACGCCCAGAACATAAGACTCTGCTTCGTGAAGACCATAAAACTGGTTGTCGTACTCGTCTTCTTTGTAGGTGGCAGAAAAGCCTATCGAAACATCATCGCGAGGATCCAGGCCTACGTATGCGTTAATGGCGTGTCTCTCGCGTTCAGCCATGTCGAACATGTAGGCCTCTTCCCAGCCGTGTGATTGTTCTATCGCGGCCGTATAATCACCATTAATGGTTCTATCTTGATAGGTGTACCCGAGCCTTAACAAAGCCCAGTCACTTGCGTTGACCTGAACGGTTGCGCCATATATATCTTCCTCGTTACTGGCAGCACGATGATCGTTACGGTCATACTCCTCGTGTGCATATTCAGCTTTGAGCTTCACTTTAGAGCTAAATCTATAACTACCATCAATGCCATAACGGGTTTTTTTGTACTCGGGAGTTCGGTTTACGTAATCCGTTTCCTTCCAATTAGTCTCGGCGATGCGCACATATCCGTCCCAGTCGATACGTGGAGTATCGCTTTCATAATCGTAGGATTTATAACGCAGATTAACTGAGGTTTTTGGCAGTGGCCTTGAGTTCAACACCAGGTTAACGAAGGTTGTGGTCACATCACCATCTAGATCATTCGCAGGCAGCGGGCGTGTGGCCGCAGCAATGCCATCACCATCTACAATCGCTGGATTTACGGTGTACGCAAGGAAATTATCATCTTGAGTCACGCTATCTTGGGACAGCGTTGCTGTAATACGACTTCTTAGTGGCAAGCCTGTAATGCCACCCGTAAAGCTGAAGGTTTCACTTTCATAATCTGGGGTCAGATCAAGGCGGTTGATAGCCGCCCCCCCTTGAGATGCAATACTGGTGGATATTAGTGGGCTATCCCAAGTTACTGAACCACTTTGGTTATTGAAGTCCACGTAGCGATAACTGAAGTCGGTAAACCAGTTGTCGCGACTATAGGCAATCCCCAAGTCAAAGGTGTCAATTTCATGGTTGATTGGCGCGGGGAGTTCTAGTCCGTAAAGTCTGAAGTTCTCGCCCAGACCACCGAAGTCTCCGGCACCTGTTTTAGATCGCTCATAAGACCCGGTGCTCAATGCGCGCAGGCCTTCTTTTGTTTGACGTGAATATCCCGCTGTCAGCGTTAAGTCTTCAGTCGGAGTAAATTCAAAACTGATCGTGCCTGTTTCACGCTGCTGTTCCAGCTCCACCTCGGATGCACCGGCCAGCAAGTTCAGTAAATTGCTATCGCTAGGGTCAGTGCCGAGCGGAAAATCACCTTCTAATTGAGTTTGTATGGCATCGGGCACGGCCCAGTAATCGCCTGCTTGCTCGGTATTAAGTGATATGCCATTGGCATAGTTACGGAATGACTCATTCCAGCTTACATTCAGCTTGTACAGGCCATAGCGACCAACTTCTAAATTGACATCTTGGTCTTTTTGACCGACATCGCGAGCATTAAAGCCAAAATAAAACCCATCGTTTTTAACCGCACGAATATTGAATTGCTCTATGGCTGTTGCGTCATCCAAGCCGTCACGATATTTTCCAACACCTGCGGTATCTCCATCATCACTCAACCACTGTACAGCCATGGATACACTACCTGTGACTTCCATTTCCTCTTCGGCATAGGCTTGTTGAGCCATTAATGCACAACTGTAAATTGATGTGACACCCCACATTATCAGCTGGCTATTTTTCATTATTTTGCCCTCTAAACTAAATGTTGACTCGCTATCGCTTCAGCTTGACGCCACCTGGGTGGTTGCTGCCATGGATTTGAGCATGACAGTTTGAGCAGCTGCGATTTGTTACAAAAAAGCTATTCTCTTCACCGGCTATGGTTTGATGCCGACCCTGCTCATGACATTGCTGACACAGCCGAGGTTCTTTTGCCGTCAACATATTTTCATGGTTCGACCCGTGCGGGTTGTGACAATTGAGACAGCTCTCTTTTACAGCTGAATGCTCCCACAGTACTGGCGCCTTCATCTCTTGATGACACTCATAACACTTATCATTCACTGTATTTGCTGAGATAAGACTTTCAGACTGACTACCATGAGGGTTGTGGCAACTTGTGCAGTTCATCTCTCCGGAATTATCAAACCGAGCGATATCACTTATTGGATGTGAAGATCTTTTAAGGGTGAATACACGCTGTTCCGCATGGCAGCCATAGCAAGTTTCAGCTTCAGTGGATTCGACTAACATTTTGTCATTGTCGTTATTGTGCACGCTGTGACAGGACACACAGCTCACATCCATGGCTTCATGAGAGCTACCAACCCAGTGACGATTACTGTCTTCATGGCAACTCAAACACTGCCCGGACGCCGCTTCACTATCCATCGTGGCCGGGTTGAGAATATCCGCTGCTGATTCACTCTTGGCATGAGTGCCACCCGGACCATGGCAGGATTCACAGCCTTTATATTCAGCATTCCAGTGGCCAGCTTGAGAGTGGAGGTTCTTCGCTATATCCACAATCATTGGCTTATGACAACCACGGCACTTTTTGTCGCCTACAAAATCACCTTCATCGGCGGCGTAAGAGAACGAGGTGGAAACCAAGAGCAACACAATAGAACCGAATAGGCATTGCAGAATTTTTGTCACCATCATCACTTCTCCAGACTGGCGAGTATTATTAGTATTGATATACTTAGAAAATAGACTATTTTTCTTAGTATTTAAAGTCGCTGGGCAACAAAAAAAATATACTTTTACTCAGGTCAAGCTTGAGCAGCCGATGCCGGAACGGCCTAAATGCAAAGACGAGTAAGTATTGCTATCATTTTATGAGGCTCGAGTGTTTCATGGCTCCAGCGTAGACACTGCATTCACCCATGGGAACCACTCATTATGGTTATGAAACTGACTGGATATACGATAGTTATTGGCATCGCGCTACTGGTAGCGGCCTTTCTATTAATAGGGTCAGCCGGCATAGCAACTTGGGAATACTCCAACAGTGATCAATTCTGTGGTCAAGCCTGCCACCAGGTTCACCCACAAGAACCTTTCGCTCACAGCGTGATATCACAGCATTCACAGGTTAGCTGTGTTGAGTGCCATATTGGTCGTATGGGCTTCCTCGAGTCAGCAATAGAAAAAGCAGGCCACATCAAACATGCCTGGTCACTGATAGTCGGTTACGACCGACCCCTGTATTCAACGTCATTAACGAGTGCAGAAAAGTCCTGCGTGAGCTGTCACCCCAAAGACACTGCACACCACCACAACAGCATACGCACGATCAAACACTACGACCAAGACGCCAAGAACACAGAACACAAGACATCCCTGATAATGCGCACTATGGGTCGTAGTTTTGGTAAGGAAACCAGGCTGGACATGAACTGGCATGCTTCCGGTGCCGTTAAGTATCGGATCGATGACCCTCAGCAACGCAGCATCCGCTGGGTTGAAGCCACACTACCCGACGGCAGTAAACGTGAATATCAAGATGTTCGCAATCCACTGAGCGAACAGGAATTGGCCCTAACCGATAACGTGAAGACGATGGATTGCATCAATTGTCATAACCAAGCAGGACATCCATTCTTTAATCCTGAATCCGTTATCGACATGGCACTTTCCTCAGGCATTCTTTCCAGCAAGCTGCCTTTCGTTAAAAAACGTATGGTGGATTTGGTGAACAAGGATTTCGACACTGCCGAGCAGGCTCAAGAGCTGGTTGATCATGCCTGGACTGAATATTTGGCAGAGCTGGAAGGCATCAGCTCCAAAAAATCTAAAAAAGAGGCAGTCGAAGACCTGAAACAGCTGCAAACGCCTATGTTGGGGCTAATGGTTCGCAGCAAGCACCTCGAAGACGAAGGGATTGACTGGTCTTCCTTCCCGGATCATATGGGACATCGCGATACCCCCGGCTGTTTCCGTTGCCACAATGGACGCATGCAAACTGATGACAACCTTGTTATTCCCGTAAATTGCACCAGCTGCCATAGCATTCCTCTAGTCACTACGCGAGGTCGCATTCCGCCTTACTACACTGAACAGATCGGCATGCGTAAACCTCGCGACCACCGTGATCCAGCGTATATGAGCAAACACATGGATCAAGCCACAGAGTCTTGTGATAGCTGCCATGGTGCGATCAATTACGGCAACGACGATAAAAGCCACTGCTCGAACTCAGGCTGCCATAGCGCAGACTGGAAAAACCTCGACCTGGATGCACTACGCACGCCCGATGCGAATTGAGGCGTTTACTCTGGGCTATAATGTATACTTTCCCTAAGAAACGCGATTTGAGGATATGAAATGAAAAGAACATTACTCGTAAGCCTAGTTGTCTCAATCAGTTGTGCCATGGTTCCCTACGCGCTAGGTGATGATGAGGCGGCGTGCATGGATTGTCACGAACCAGCTGAAGACTGGGAAGGTATGAGCTGTGATGAAATCATTGTTGAGGCCAGAAACCCCGACAACCGCAGACACAAAGACAATAGCGCTCTAAGCGATGAGCAGCTCGAAGCGATAATTGCTAACCTATTGGAAGAATAGGCAGCATAAATAAGACTTAAAGTTTCGGCTCGTAAGGCAGCCTTTTGAAATTTGGCCCCGACACCTGAGATCGAACCAGGGACCAATTGATTAACCGTCGAACGTTACAGTCAACTGAGCCAGGTGGAAGCTGCTCCTGTGGTGGCATTCGTCTCCTTTCTTCGTCAGACAGGCGATACAGAGCTAGCTGGACGTTACATGCACCAGGATTGGATGACGCTCAAACGGACAATAGAGTCTCACGCATACCGAAATTTTTATGCCTATCACCCATGACCGCTTTTGTCCCGTGCGGCAGTATCCTTATTAGTAATAACCAGCTCGTAAGGAAATGGCGGTCAGAGTTGTACTGCATCAATCAAGTTGGCTTCGGCTTTGAGGTTAATCGATTCAGCGTGCTGTTTTAGCTCACAGAGGGCATGATTCCAGAGCACCTCGTGAATATTATCTGGAAATAGTAGACGAAAGGTTCGCCAAAATATTAGACCTAGAAGGTTATCTCCATGCGGGTAGTCGTAGGCAAGATAAACAGTCAAACGGCAGCTACCATTGGATACCGGTTCCACTTCAAATAGAAATGAACCGTTATGGGCAAAACCGCCGCAAACTCGGTACATGATTAGATTGGAATTATCGGTATTCAACTGTTCGATAGAAAACGAGATCAGCCCGCCGAAGAGTCGGTAGTTAATGACGCAGCCAGATTGAAGGGGCTGACCACTGTCTCTTCTAATGCTAACCCACTTGGGATTTAAAAAAGAACGCTGCTCCTCCCCAAATTCACCGAGCAGGCTCACCACCGTCGAGGATGGAGACCGAATGTCGATACTGTACATGTACTCCATCTCATGCCGCTGATCCTGTAATAAGGTGCGACGTTTGGCCTCAAGCGCCTCTTTTGGAACCGCGACAGGAAATCGGCCCAGCCCTTTCCATTTAAGACCAAAAAAATACTCGGCAAATCCAGCTCGCAATGTAGGAAGCAAACCATAGGCTGTCAGCTTCCAGAGCGTTTTGGGTTTTAGCCCCCACCATACGATCTTTCTATAGCTTTCATCTCCACTGGAGATGGCCCAGAAGATACGCTCAAAACTGCGCCGGGATTTAATGGTCCTTTTCTGTTCGGTGGAATAGGTCTGGTAGATTATACGGCTCAGGAAACTGTTAGTGAAAAACCAGCGATAGAGAAAGAATATGATGCTCCCATAGCGGTTGTCCCTCTTGAACCAGCGGAGTATTGGCCCATAACCTAATTGCAGGCTGCTGATATCAACGCCTCGATCAAGTATGGTCGTTGCGAGCTCTCGAGCCATGTCGTGGCCTGACAGGATACCGTCCTTATATTGTCGGGAAGTGGCCATGTCGCCAACCGCCGCTATGCGGTGGCCATAGGGCATAACCGCCGAACCGACAACAATGCTCGGATTACAAAGGCAACGAATATTGAATTGGGTATTGGGTGGCAGAGTCCTTCTAATCTGAGGCAGGGCAATAAAGGCTCTTACAAGTTCCAGGTTCTGTTTGTGGGTATGGCAGCAATCAACACTCTTTCCGATCAGACTCACGGTAAAATAGTTCTTTTTAGGGATGATTGAACACATATCAATTTGCAGATTATCATAACTGCACGCTATAAAATGCAGATTCCCAGCGCAGGCTTCATCCGGCCTGTCAGGCGCCTCCAGTTCAAAGATTAGTGCTTTTCTCACGGGCGGCGGTTGGTAATCGGGTTGTAGATGCTTGAATAACGCTGAGCAGTCATAATGTGGAACTTTCTCATCGGTTAGCTCTTTTACCCCTCCCGCAAAAACGGCAAAATCTGCGGTCAACTGATATTCTTCGTTATCAACCTGGTAATGTAAAACCGGTTTTTGACGAGAATCGTAGGAGGCTCCGGTTACGCTGCTGCCTATCAACTTTGCACCCTTTGCCAGTGCTGCATTAAGCAACAGGGCGTCGAAGGCCTCATGCTGTAATTGACGATCGTATGGAAGAGTCCCCCTGTACACAGAGAACATTTTACGGGTATCAGGAGCCTCCATGCGAATATGTTTCCATCGACCCTGGATAGTGATCGAATTAATTTGAGCCTGAATCACCTCAGGTGGCAACACGATTCCAAGTGCTTCAAGCGCATCATTCAGCCGTGGTGAAACGCCTCCAGCACATTTCGGACAGCCTGAATAATTTGTCGACCGAATCTCAGAGTCGGGAGCGGATTCATGGCACCGACGCTCAAATATGAATACTTCCAGCTGACGGCCCTGCTGTTTTGCCCTGTTAAGTAAGTGGATTGCGGTAAACGAGCCGGCCGGGCCTCCACCCACAATAGCTACAACAGCATTGTCCGGAAGCTTTTCAAATTGCGGTACCAGTGATGTTTTCATACGTCGTTTGGCACGAAGAGTTTCCTCGTCCAGCTCCAGCTCATATTTAAAAAATGCAACCGCCGAGTGTTCAGGATAGGCAAAGGCTTCCCGAATAACCATATAAATAATAAGGAGTATTGATTTGTGTCATCCTCGTTACGCCCAGCTTTCTCAACTCCGTCACCTACTCCCTACATCGCTAAGCCTTATAAACGATTCTCCACTAAGAATGAATATAATTAGTTAACAAAGGAGTAATTACAGATTTACCATACTTCCTTCAGAAGAGTCTGACTTTGGTAGCTGCGCCATGAAGATTGAGGATAGGAAGGCAAAGCCGCCAGAAGCTTCTAGAGGGCGAATTTCTAGGACTTACTTGTATATGGATAGTACGTTATAAGGCTTTCAATATATCTCGTAAGACCCGCCAGCTAATTGAAGCTTGGAACAGGGTGTAGCCAGTGAATTGGAAACAGAGGCTACCTCCAATTTCAGAAAATTACAGTTATGAGTCATCTCAAGGTAACTGATAGACTGGATTGCGATAAAATACTGAAAACTAATTTAGGTAGAAAACCTAGATAGAAAAAAACCCTGCAATCAACGTAAGTCATTGATATACAGGGTTTTGGAATAATGGCGGTGGATCCAGTCTCCAGCTAACTCGTCTCTCTAAATTTCTCTGATAACAGTGAAAATACAGGGAAGCTCTTACTTGAGCCCATAACAAATTCGCAAATACCGCC
>JAUXFT010000182.1 GCA_030622755.1 Aestuariirhabdus sp.
ACAAACACCGCTACAGGCAGCGATCAATGGCACCAGTCAAATGGGCTGGGCTATCGCCAGCGGAACGGCAACGACGTTGTTGGCTTTTGTACCGATGTTAATGCTGGAAGGAGGAATTGGGGAATTTCTTCGATCGCTGCCGGTGACAGTGGTGTTAACCCTGACCGCGTCATTGATCGTGGCGCTGACCCTGACGCCGCTGCTCTCAAGCTGGTTTCTAAGAAATAACACGTCGTCGCGATTTAATTTTAATCCGATACCGCGATTATTAGCACTGCACAACACGCACCTGTTTACCCCGTTGTTAAATCTATCATTACGTTTTCCGTTTGTGTTGTTGACGGTGGTGTTTAGCCTCTTGGTATTCAGCTTGACGTTTTTTAATGACGTGGGAGTAAGCTTGTTTCCAAAGGCGGAAAAACCGCAGTTTATGGTCGATGTAAGACCTCCGGAGGGCACCAACTACGATCGTACCAAGATGTTGGCGCTGAAGGCGGAAAAAATACTGCTGTCGCTCGACGCGGTCGAAAGCGTCACCACCAATATCGGACGGGGAAACCCGAGAATTTATTACAATATGCGCCCGAAGCGGGAAACTCCGAATTACGGGCAACTGTTTGTACAAATCAGAGAAGATCAGCGGCATAGAATTCCTGTACTGATCGAACAGTTACGAGAGCAGTTTTGGCAAATTCCCGGGGCCGAAATAGAAGTGAAAGAGTTTTTGCAGGGCCCGGGGGTTGATGCTGCGGTCGCTATCTGGGTGCTGGGGGATAACGTTACAACCTTAAAGAAGGTGAGCCGGCAAGTTGAAGATGCGATAGCCAACGAGCCGGGCGCCATCAACGTTAATAACCCGATCGGCAATTATAAAACCGATTTGCAGGTCACCATCAATAAGGGTAAAGCAGGCTTGCTGGGAATTTCCCTGGCCACGATTGATCGTACGGTTCGTACATCACTGGTAGGCACCACCGTGGGTAATATGCGCGATGATATAGGTGATGAATACAATATTGTGGTAAAGCTCGCGGATAATAATAAACCCACCCTCGATGATTTTGACCGGGTGACCGTTACCGGTTCAACGGGTGAAGCCGTGCCACTAAGGCATGTTGCCAATATGTTGCCGGTTAGTGGTCAGGCCGGCTTCAGGCATCTGAACCTTGAACGAACGACCCTGATTACCGCAGATGTTGAGGGAGATTTTCAGGTTGCAGCGGTAACAAAAAACATCGCGGATCGTCTGGATAAGATCGAATGGCCGTTAGGCTACAGTTATCGTATTGGTGGTGAGGAGGAGCGGCGTGAAGAATCATTTGCCGGAGTGGGGCGCGCGCTGCTGATTGCGTTGTTGGGGATTTTTGCGGTATTGGTTTTGCAATTTCGTTCGTTTTTGCAGCCGTTGATTGTGTTCGCCGCTATTCCATTTTCGATCATTGGTGTTATTTTTTGCCTGTTATTGACCGGCAACACCTTCTCATTTATGGCGTTTATCGGCTTCAGTTCACTGGTCGGAATCGTGGTGAATAACTCGATTATTCTGGTTGATTACGCCAATCAGCTGTGCGCAAAAGGGTACTCTGTTCACGAGGCTGCACTGGAGTCTGGAAAAACACGGCTGGTACCCGTTATGCTGACGACGATGACCACCGTTGGTGGCCTGTTGCCCTTGACGTTGTCGTCGAGCAGCATGTGGGAGCCGCTCGGCTGGACCATTATCGGCGGGCTGATCTCGTCGACGGCGGTCACCTTATACGTGGTACCGGTACTCTATAAATTACTGACTCCGCAGCCAGACTGAGAGCGATTACTCGTTAAAATCCAGATCGTGGAATTG
Organism: Aestuariirhabdus sp.; assembly: GCA_030622755.1. Classification (GTDB taxonomy): domain Bacteria; phylum Pseudomonadota; class Gammaproteobacteria; order Pseudomonadales; family Aestuariirhabdaceae; genus Aestuariirhabdus. The sequence continues at coordinate 1,841 of JAUXFT010000182.1, forward strand.
CTTAATATCCCTGCGCTGTTTTTTCGTTGGGCGCCCTGCCATAGCCGGTGAATTTCCTTTCAGGGCTTTACGTTGTGCGGCACTGTCTTCACGCTTTGCCAGGCTTTGTTCTGTTTCCTGATACAGCAGCTGGGCTTCACTTGCCCCGCGACGCTGCTGGGAGATGGCAATAATGGTAACGGTTTTATCATCCCAGCCATGTCGAACCTTGATGGTATCTCCGATCCTGGGTTCCTTGCCCGGCTTGGCGCGTACGTCGTTACAGTGGACTTTGCCGCCCTCTATTGCTTGTTTTGCTATGGCCCGGGTCTTGTAAAAGCGTGCTGCCCAGAGCCATTTATCGAGGCGGGGTTTTTTATCAGGATCGCTGTTTTTCATGGTCTGTGTGTCTATGAATAAAATTTAAAAAGTCAGCATATGTCGGTACATAAAGGTGTTCGGGGAATTGTCAGTTATGCCGGAATAGGTAGCAATTCACGGAAATCATTTACCGCAGGAAACTCTTCGGTATCTTTGGCACCTTGTTGGCTGTCCGGATGGCTGATGGCAATTAAATTGTGGATACCCCATTTAAGACCACTGCGTAATACCGGCAGACTGTCATCGATAAACAGGCATTGCCGGGGTGTAATGCCCAGATCATTTTGCAAGGCTTGCCAAAATCCCGGGTGCTCTTTGGCGAATCCGTACTGGTGTGAGCTGATCAGTTTGTCGAAATACTCAGCAAGTGAGGCTTTTTCAAGTTTAAGGGAGAGGCTGTCCTGATGAGCATTGGTTATCATGATCACTTGTTTGGAGGATGCGTGCAGTGCTTGTAAAAATGTTTTGGTGCCGGGACGCAGGCTAATCAAGTGGGCTATTTCCCGTTTCATGGTGATCAGGTCGAGGTTGAGTTCCTGTTGCCAGTGATCGAGGCAGTACCATTCGAGCTGACCTTGCCTGGCGGCGAAGCGGCGGTAAAGGTATCGTTTGGCTGCTTCGATGGTTAGATTATGCTGCCGAGCATAATGCACGGGTACATGCTCCAGCCAAAACTGGTTGTCAAAATGCAGATCCAGCAGGGTGCCATCCATATCGAGTAGCACGGTATCTATGGTGTTCCAGTCAATCATTGCAGGATTCTCACTCGCCGAATAATTCGATGACACTTTGATTCAAAAGCACGTTACAAAAAGCAGTATACTATGCTGTGATAGTGACTGCAGAACGACAAATCTACAGACTGCAGAAGATCTGGCATCGCAGGTAAACCTGCATTGCCAGATGCAGATAGCACAAGACAAAGGAATGCAATATGTATGAAAAACTAGCGCTTTTCGGCGGATTTATTCTACTGTACAGCTCAGTGGCGGGTGGAGTCGAACGCAGCTGGATCAGTGGTGCCATCCTGTTTACATGCTTTGGTTTGATCGTTGGACCGGTGGGCCTGGATCTGCTCTCCTGGCAGTCGGATCACGAAACGCTACGCACCCTTGCGGAGTTAACGCTGGCGGTGTTGTTGTTTACGGATGCGGCGAGCTCTGATTTGAAAGTGTTGCGTAGAGCCTCGGCGCTCCCTGTCCGGTTATTGCTGATCGGACTTCCCCTGACCCTGTTTTTGGGTATCGTAGTGGGCGTGATACTTCTCGATGATTTATCGCTGCTTGGCATCGCATTGTTGGCCACTATTCTGTCTCCCACAGATGCGGCGTTGGGTAAGGCAGTTGTCGTCAATAAAGGCGTACCCGACGACATTCGCCAAGGACTAAATGTGGAAAGCGGCCTTAATGATGGTATCTGTGTACCTATTCTGTTCGTGTTCCTGGCATTAGCACTGGGTAAAACCGGGGGCGAGGAGCCCTGGATGCTGGCGCTGAAACTGGTGGTTGAAGAGATTGGTATTGGGCTTGTCGTTGGTTTAACTCTTACGTTTCTGGCGGTACGACTACTAAGATTTGCGGCGAAGAAAAATTGGCTGACGCATACCTGGATCCAGGTTCCTGTAACGGCACTGGCATTGACCTGTTTTGCCAGTGCTCAATTGCTCGGTGGCAGTGGATTTATTGCCGCATGGTGTGGCGGACTGTTATTTGCCGTAAAAGCCGGCAGCGTTCGTGAAAAGTTTTTAATTGCGGGGGAAAGTTCCGGTGACACCCTGGCGTTGATTACCTGGGTGATTTTTGGTGGTGCAGTCGTTGGTCAGGCGATTGGGAATTTCAGCTGGATGATCTTGCTGTACTCCGCTTTGAGCCTGACGGTGATACGCATGCTGCCGGTATTCTTATCCCTGACCGGCAGCGGCATGAGCACCGGCAGCAAATTATTTGTTGGTTGGTTTGGGCCAAGAGGGTTGGCAAGTGTGGTGTTTACGGTGATTGTCCTGGATAGCGGTTTGCCCAATACAGGAACCATCGCCATGACCGTCGCTTGCACGATAATTCTCAGTATCTTATTGCACGGAATAACCGCTAAGCCCTTCATTGCCGGCCTTGCTGCCAGCTTGAGGAAATCTCAAGACAAAATTGTTTCTAAAGAATAGATTGAAATACCAGATCGAAAGACGGGATCAGAGCACTGAGCATCAGGGTTGAGGCATTACTTATAAACGGGTGTTTCCCCTGGGCAAATGAAAAGCAGGATCGTTGGTGGCTGCCAGGCAAGGCGCTAGTAATCGATCCGGTTAAAAAATCAGGAGAATGCAGTGCCCAAGCCCACTGTTGTTAGTAGTAAAGAGGTCGCACGAACTCGGTTATTTCGTATTGAAGAGATGCAGTTACGTTTCAGTAATGGCGAAGAGCGCACCTATGAGCGACTGGCCGGCTTTAACAGTGGCCATGCCGCGGTGATGGTGCTGCCCTTATTGGATGATCGGCATTTTGTCATGATCGAGGAGTATGCCGGGGGCACCGAAGATTATCAGTTAAGCTTGCCCAAAGGCCTGGTGGAGCCGGGCGAGGATCTTTTCGAGGGCGCCAATCGGGAATTAATGGAGGAAGCGGGCTATGGTGCTCGTAAGCTTGAACTGCTTACCGAAATGACCCTGTCGCCTAACTATATGACCCACCGGATGAGTGTGGTTATCGCGCGTGACCTGTATGAAAAACGACTGGAAGGCGATGAACCTGAACAGTTGGGTGTTCATATTTTCAGCTTTGATGAGTTACCCGAACTGGTAAAGCGAGCCAACTTTACCGAAGCGCGAGCCATGGCTGCTCTGTATATGGCTCGCGATCTGTTGCATGCAAGGGCTTAATGCGGGTGGAGCAACGAATGGAGTAATAGCCGAGAAGCTAAGCCTTAAGTGGCCCCTTTGCGGATACTAACTCCCCTGCTCCCTTCCCTACTTGCGAGGCTTTCATAAAACCATTTAACCAAGAAGTATTCGATGAACCGTTCTGAACTATTGCAAGGGATCAGGCAGATTGCTATTGAGGCTGGTGAAGCCATTATGGCGGTGTACGGACAAGATGATTTCGGCGTACAAACCAAAAAAGATGCGTCCCCCCTGACCGCCGCTGACATTGCCGCGCATAATATTATTGTGGCTGGCTTGCAGGCATTGTCACCTGAGATTCCGATATTATCTGAAGAAGATGCCAATATTGATTGGCAGGTACGCCGTCAGTGGCAAACCTATTGGCTGGTGGATCCGCTCGATGGTACCAGGGAATTTATTAATCGCAATGGCGAGTTCACGGTAAACATCGCCTTGATCGATGAGCATGCACCGGTATTAGGCGTTGTGTATGTACCGCCAACCGGTATCTGCTACAGCGGGCAAATGGAGCTGGGCGCAACAGTCAGTGAACGTGGTGGTGCAGAGAAGGTGATTCGCTGCCGCCCCCTCAATCCGGATCAGGGCATTATAGCGGTCGCCAGTCGCCGACATCGTGGTGAGCAGTTGCAGGCGTGCCTGGATCGTCTGGCTACGTTGGGTCCAGTTTCTGATGCCAGCATGGGCAGCTCGTTGAAACTGTGCCTGGTGGCCGCCGGGGAAGCAGATATCTATCCACGACTGGCGCCTACCTGTGAATGGGATACGGCCGCCGCGCAAGCCGTGGTTGAAGCCGCCGGTGGAGTCGTGCTGAATGAGCAATTTGAGCGGCTACGCTACAACACCAAAGCCGAACTGTTGAATCCCTGGTTTTATGTGGTGGGTGATTCATCTGTGGACTGGAAAGAGCTGCTAGAGCAGGAATAAAGAGGGAACTGAAGTAGGGTAATAGGCCTGAAAGTTCATAGTAAGAGGTTAGCAAGCGCCGCATACGAAGTACGAGCGGGATAGGAACCCGAATCCGTATCCCCATAACCCGGTTCAAACAAAAAGGGCAATCACATTGTGATTGCCCTTTTTAAATTTGGTGCCGAAGGGGAGACTCGAACTCCCACACCCGAAGATACAGCGACCTGAACACTGCGTGTCTACCAATTCCACCACTTCGGCAAGATGCCGCGCAATTATATATAGGGTTGTTGGACTGTCAAGCCTAAATCATATCCGTCGGGTATTTTGCGAACCGCCGAGCCTCTATAAGCCTGAAAGGTTTAGCGGTCATAATGGCAGGGTTAAATAGGGCGGTTCGGAGCAAAGTTCAGAGACAGGCGTTATTTTTCACCTGGGAGCCTGTCTGACTTAGACGCTCGTCACGAGAGAAAGACCGGTTTGAGGCAGTTTTTAGACTCTTTTGAGGCGAATAGTCACTCTATTCAACAAAAAAGAGCATAGAAAATGACCAAGTCCGGCTTTTTCGCAGTAGGGCAACCCTGAGTCCGGCAGACTCCTTGAGTTAGCTACTGTGCAG
>JAUXFT010000200.1 GCA_030622755.1 Aestuariirhabdus sp.
AGGCAACGCTTGGCTATGCACTCAAGCAACACGGCTACGATAACAAACAGAGTGAAATTTTGGCCGCCGAGGGCTTTGCATTATTTCTGCAAGCGCGTCATGACATTACACCCTACAGCCAGGCCGAGCCCCTGCTTGCTGCACTGTCAAAACGCTATACCCTGATCGCCCTGACCAACGGCAATGCTGACATCAACCGGACCGCACTTGGCCGATATTTTACCCATAGCTACCGCGCCGAACAGCTTGGAAGAGCCAAGCCGGATCCTGGCTTCTATCGGGACGCGCTTAAGGATGCTTCGGTAGCTGCCAACCGTACGCTGCATATCGGAGATGATTATAAAAATGATATCCAGGCGGCCCGAGACGCAGGGTTACTAACCCTCTGGTTTAATCCCACAGGGCAACCCGACGAAGATGCCATTGCAGACATTGAAGTACAGGAACTCAAGAATATACCCGATGCCGTCGAGCTCTTTCGACAAAGATAGCTCTCGAACACCGCTCCCTAAAATACGATCATCTTCAACTGGATAGGTCGATTGCCGTAATCACCGATGCAGACACCCGACATGAGCTATCGTGGCTGACCATGTATTGTCACCAGAATACGTCGAGCCCCCCCGTAATCACGATGCTCACACAAATAAATTCCCTGCCAGATTCCCACATTCAGTCGACCATTGGAAATGGGTAAATTCACACTACTACCCAGCAAACTACTCTTGATATGTGCGGGAAGATCATCCGGCCCCTCATCCTGATGACGATAACAGGGCTCATTTTCAGGCACCGCACGATTGAAGAAATTTTCAAAATCTTCACGTACCGCTGGATCAGCATTTTCATTCATCGTTAAGGATGCAGAGGTATGCTGAATAAATACGTTCATCATCCCTATACCCAACTGCGCCAACTCTGGCAGCACACGCAATACCTCGGACGTAATCAAGTGAAATCCTCGAGGCTTTGGTTTCAATACAATCTCTTTTTGTATCCACATATTCACAGCTCATAGTGCAACGCAATTACTGAAACCCCTACATTACTAAAACAATAGCATAGCGATTTTGCCCCCAACATTTTTACGATCGCATTAATTAGCTAGCAACACAGCATTTGTGCGAACGATAGCGATGGTAATTTCAGGCACCATGAGCATCACCCTGATAGAACACTTCAGTAAGAAGCCCACCGTTTCAAACCAGGGAAGTACCAGGAGTCAGACAGACTCCTGGTGTCATCTACACAAGGCTCATCGAGTTGTCTAACCTGAAGGCTATTCAGTTAATTCATCCGGGACATATATGACCAGCAAGCTTTCCAGACCCTATACCGGCACATGCCTGTGTGGCGCGATTCAATATGAGGTCGGTGCTATCGAGCCCCACATGGGTCATTGCCATTGTTCAATGTGCCGAAAGTTTCACGGTGCCGCATTTGCGACCTACGGTGAGGCTCTCACCGGTAACTTTCGCTGGACCTCTGGCCAGTCACTGTTAACCAACTATACCGCTTCGAATGGCACCATCAGGCAGTTTTGTTCGCGCTGTGGTTCCAGCATGACCTTCGCATCGGCCGGTGAAAGTAAGGTGGTCGAATTTGCTCTTGGTACGCTTGATAGTGAAATAGAGGAGCGAGCCGACGCACACATTTTCACCAACTACAAAGCCAACTGGGTTCGCATTGATGACGACTTAGCTTGCTTTGGTGAAGGCAGGGAAAATACAGAAACAACCAAAAGAAAAAACTAAGCAGCACAACTAAACGAAAAACCTAAAGAGGGGAAGTTATTCATAAATCTGTGCAGGGAGAGGAGTTTCCCCCCCTGCAAACAACACAAATCGACACAAGCTCTAGTGGACGTGACCGTGCGCTGTTTCCTCTTCACTGGCTTCACGAACACTAACGATTTCAACGTCAAAGTGCAGCACTACTCCAGCTAAAGGATGGCTGGCATCGATGATGACTTCATCACCTTCAACACTTTTAACACTTTTAACGCTTTTAACCACAATACGCTGCATCGCGCCATCTGGTCCCTGAGCTTCAAACATCATACCTGGCTCGATAGACTCTACACCTTCAAACGCAGCCTTATCGACGGTTTGCACCATTTCAGCGAGAATTTCTCCGTAGCCATCTTCAGGCTCAACGGATACTCGCAAAGTGTCACCAACAACTTTGCCGACAAGCGCCTTACTGTTTCTTCATGGCAAAAAAAGGGCGCCATTAAGGCGCCCGATTCAGGGAGAAATTCTTGCCTTATTTGGAAGTAAACTCAGGGTAAGCTTCCATTCCACACTCCGCAATATCCACACCCTCGTACTCTTCTTCTTCGGTGACACGGATACCGGTTACTGCTTTGAGTATTGCCCAGACAACCAGACTGGCTCCGAATACCCATACGAAGATGGTCAGGGCACCAATCAACTGACCGGTCAGCAATACATCAGCGTTAGTCGCAGGAACCACCAGCAGACCGAACAGACCAACCACACCGTGTACCGAGATAGCACCAACCGGATCGTCGATCTTCAGCTTGTCCAGAGACAGGATAGAGAACACGACAATCACACCACCAATTACGCCGATCAGGCTAGCCTGGAAAGCGGTAGGTGTAGAAGGTTCAGCCGTAATAGCAACCAGACCTGCAAGCGCACCGTTCAGTGCCATAGTCAAGTCAGCCTTACCAAACAGTAAGCGAGCAGTCACCAGCGCGGCAATCACACCACCGGCTGCAGCAGCGTTAGTATTCAGGAAGACCATGGCAACCGCGTTCGCACTGGCAACATCGCCCAGCTTCAACACAGAACCACCGTTGAATCCAAACCAGCCCATCCACAAGATGAACGTACCCAGTGTAGCCAGCGGTAAGTTCGCACCCTGAATGGCGTTCACTTGACCGTTAGGACCATATTTTCCTTTACGAGGCCCCAGTAACAACACCCCGGCCAAAGCCGCAGTCGCACCGGCCATGTGAACGATACCGGATCCAGCGAAATCTGAGAAACCAAGGTCGCCAAGGTTATACATGCCAAAGACATCAGCACCGTTCCAGGTCCAGGAACCTTCCATTGGGTAGATTACACCGGTCATCACTACGGCGAAGAACAGGAAAGACCACAGCTTCATACGCTCGGCTACAGCACCGGAAACAATCGACATCGCCGTCGCCACAAACACGACCTGGAAGAAGAAGTCTGATGCGCCAGAGTAGATAGAACCACCCTCGATGCCACCCTCACGAGCCGCGTATTCGCCCAGCACGGATTCAACTTCAACGGTTTCAATACCCGACAACAAAAAGGCTCCGTCGTACATTATGGCGTAACCGCACACCATATACATGATGCAGGAGATCGCAAACAAGGCGATGTTTTTAGTAAGAATTTCAGTAGTGTTCTTGGAACGAACCAGGCCAGCTTCAAGCATTGAGAAGCCCGCCGCCATCCACATAACCAGAGCACCACACACCAGGAAGTAAAAGGTATCCATCGCATACTGCAGATGATAAATATTATTTTCCACAACAAGTCCCTCTTCTAAGAAGAAATAAATCAGTCAGGTTTATACGGCGTCAGTGCCAGTTTCACCGGTACGAATTCGAATAATTTGTTCAAGATTGGTGACGAATATTTTTCCATCGCCAATTTTTCCGGTATGAGCTGCTTTGCTGACCGACTCGATCACTTGATCCAGCAGTTCATCGGCAATCGCAATCTCAAGCTTGATCTTGGGCAGAAAATCCACCACATACTCGGCACCGCGATACAGTTCTGTATGTCCTTTCTGGCGGCCAAAACCTTTTACTTCACTAACGGTTATGCCTTGAACACCAACCTCGGATAGCGCTTCACGCACATCATCGAGTTTGAAAGGTTTAACAATTGCTGAAACTAACTTCATGTAATCTCTCCTGCTTTAATTTTCGGTGCTGACCAGAGGTCCCGCGCCTGCACTGTGTAAATGAGATATCCGTTTCTGTCTGAATGGGATATAGCACTCACTGTGCCAACTAATTAATTTCCTTAATAATCAAATAGTTAACCAGACCCTGTGCAGAGAATATCCAATTCACCTCAAAGCCATCCAGTAACGGGCACTGTTTTGGACCACAACACCAAACCTGCGCACCAATTCAGTGCATTGCAGTAGAAAGCATTCTTAAAAACACCAGGATGGCACCAAAAATGAGCAGTTCATTGGCTAGAATAAATCCGGAAACATAAAATCAGGGGAAACGTTGATCGCCTGTAGCTCTTTACGTCACCGCACAACACCTGGTGATACCAGCGTATGACGGGGCCCACGGCGAAACTTCGACAGCATAGAGCTAGCCGTGCGAGGAGCTCTACTCTGAAGCAAACCAGCTGTGCTAGAATGACGACCTCTTTTGGGCTCAACAAGATTGCGATATCCATGATCAACAAACTTTTTATCGCTGGCCTTAGCCGCCAGGCCGCACAGATTCTCAGCGGCGAAAAAACCCAACTGCATCAGGATGCAGAAAAAAACCTGCAGCTATTACTGCAAAATGCCCTCGGTAAATTAAATCTGGTCAGCCGCGATGAATTTGATACTCAAGCTGAAGTGCTCGCAAGGACTCGGGCTCGACTGGAAGCTTTGGAAGCGCGCTATCAAACCCTCGCTGACGAAGTGGAAAAACAAACACGCTAACCCTGACCTGTTGCCTCTGATTGCAGGTAATGGACCAGCTCTTGCGCTGCCCTGGAAAGATAATGGTTGCTCTTCCAGCCAATGCCCATGGGTAACGGAAGGGGTGGATCGAAAGGCACCGCGCACAACTCGGGTTCCTCCTCCAGAATCATGGACAAACAGGTACTGATTCCAAGCCCCTGTTTAACCAGCGTTTTCAGCAGTTCTATCAGATTGGTTTCCAGGCGAATATCCAGTACCTTGTGATTTTGTCGGGAATAATTGCTCAGCGCTTCCCGTAAAAAGTAGCCCTCCCTGAACAGCACTAATGGCTCCTCGGTAAACTGCTCCAGGGTCACATTGCGGCGGCTCGAGAATGGATGATCTTTGGGCACACAGGCAACCACCTGCTCTTCAAATAACGGCTGAATGCGGATTCGTTCATGAGGCCGATCCGTGCGCAGCAGGGCCAGATCAAGCTGCCCATCCAGCACCATCTGCTCCAGGGTAGCAGTACCGGCTTCAAACAGGGTTATTCGGACACCGGGAAAGTTTCGACTGAAATCTATCAGCAATTGCGGTAAATAGTACGATGCCAACATGGCAGATACTCCCAGCCGAATCACCCCTTGTTCCAGCCCCTTGAGTTCTTGCATCTCGCGCTCGGCATCTTCCATCAAGGCAATCATCTGGCGGGCGTAACGCAGTAACACTTCGCCATCAGCAGTCACTGTCATACGGCGCTCAGTACGATTGATCAACTTAAGCCCGGCTTCCTGCTCAAGTTTCTGCATCGCCATACTCAGTGCTGGCTGGGCAATGCCCAAACGGGTTGCTGCCCGGGTAAAGTTTCCGACCTCAGCCAGTTCCACAAAATAGCGTAAGCGTTTAATGTCCATTCAATATCACCCCCTCAACTTATATCCTGCTCGCCCGTGCTTAAATCAAATCACCTGTTCTCACTTCCATTCCACTCCCTATTCAACGCTCACCGGCGCCTGCAATCTCCCTGGGAGCCTGTCGGACTCAGGGTTGCCCTACTGCGAAAAAGCCGGGCTTGGTCATTTTCTATGCTCTTTTTTGTTGAATAGAGTGA
>JAUXFT010000150.1 GCA_030622755.1 Aestuariirhabdus sp.
CGTTATGCGAATAAATCGCTTGTTAAGATCACAGTGTTCTCTCAGTCGTAAAGCGGTACGTTCTCTGCTGGCTGAAGGACGGGTGGAAGTAGATGGTTGCCGGGTGATGGATGGCGAGCAGCACGTTACTTCTTTCAGTACGATTTCGTTGGACGGCGAGCTTTTACAAACAGGAAAACCCTGTTACCTGATGCTCAACAAACCTGCCGGAATTGTCAGTGCTACGCAGCATCCGCAGCATTCAACCGTGATCGATTTGATTGCGCCTGAATTGCGTGAAGGTTTGCACCTGGCCGGCAGGCTCGATCTTAATACGACCGGTCTGGTGTTGTTAAGTAATGATGGTTTGTGGACCAAGCGGGTGACACGCCCGGAGCTCAAGGTCGATAAAGTCTATCTGGTGGAAACCGAACAACCGGTAACACAGAAATACGTTGAGATCTTCTCGCAAGGAATCTACTTTTCCTTCGAAGACCTGACCACGGCACCGGCGACATTACAGTTGCTTGAAAGCCATCGTTCTCGTTTAACCTTGTCGGAAGGTCGTTACCATCAGGTTAAGCGTATGTTTGGTTATTTTGATAATCGGGTTACCGCCTTGCACCGTGAACGTGTCGGGGCGATTGTGCTCGATCCTCAATTATCCCCGGGGGAGTATCGATTTCTGACAGACGCAGAGATCGTTTCCGTTGGCGTTCTTTGAATCGAATTTTCGCATTCAACTTTCTAATTCAAAGTTTTTAAATTTACTTTTTATATCAAGAGAGAGAGCTTTGCTTTCTCTCATGCAAAGCTCTCCAATAGTTATATCATCTGCTTTTATGCAGTGAGTTGTGAACCATCTGTTTACAAACCGTGTCGCCTGACACGCCAGGATCCGCCATATTCGTCGAAACGTCATATTCGTTGAAAGGTTATAGTCGTCAACCCGTATGGTTATAGCATGTGCCGGTGATTGAATAAACGTCCGCTCTGTCAGTAGCTTTCTAAAAGCTTTGGTGTAAAAGCTTTGCACGAGGATCACTGCGATATTCCTCAATTTATTCATGGATGTACCACGATGTACCACTAAGTATCATTAAGTACCACTAAAGGGGCGCCCACAGATCTGTTCATGTGGCTTGAGTAACCTCATAATGAATGCATAGCGGGTGGATGATAGGAAACAGGGAGTAGGGTATGGCTGAACAGGATAAACATATCGCATTGCGTGACGACGTGCGGCTGCTGGGAGATCTGCTGGGAAACACCATTCTGGACCAGGGCGGACAGGCATTGTTCGATAAGGTTGAACAGATTCGTGCGCTCTCCAAGGATGCTCGTAGCAGTGATGACAACGAAGCGCTCTTCAAGGTGATGGAAGCGTTGCGCGATGATGAGCTGGTACCTGTTGCTCGTGCTTTCAGTCATTTTCTTAACTACGCCAATATCGCCGAGCAGCATCACAGAGTGCGGCGTCGTCGGGCCTATCAGCTGGATAACAGTGCGCCACCGCAACAGGGATCGATTGCCGAGTTGGTACCACGCCTACTGTCCAAAGGGATTGCGCCGGAAGATCTGTTCGAGACGCTGGTAAATCTTCGGGTTGAACTGGTATTGACCGCACACCCAACCGAGGTGACGCGTCGTACCTTGCTGCACAAGTACGAAGATATCGGAAAAATTCTCGATAAGCTGGACCAGACAGACCTGACCCTTCGTGAGCGTGAGGCACAGTTACATCGTTTACGCCGACGTATCGTCGCGGCCTGGCACAGTGATGAAATCAGGCACCGTCGTCCTACTCCGGTTGATGAAGCCAAGTGGGGGTTTGCGGCGATAGAAGCGACTCTATGGGAAGCACTGCCGGAATACCTGCGTGAAATCGACAGAGTCTTGCAACAACACACCGGCAAACGTTTGCCACTTCATGCAGCGCCGTTACGCTTTGCCTCCTGGATGGGAGGCGATCGCGATGGTAACCCGAATGTGACCGCACCCGTTACCCGGGAGGTACTGTTGTTGGCGCGATGGAAATCTGCCGATCTGCTGCTTAAGGATATTTCCGAGTTACGCGTTGATCTGTCCATGGTCGATTGCAACGATGCGCTGCGAGCCCGCGTTGGCGATCATGCAGAGCCCTATCGCGAACTGCTCCGCGAAGTTCGTCATCGCCTGATAAATACCCGGGATTGGGCGGAAGCCCAGCTCAACGATGAAGACTTTAATGATGATATTTATCTACAGGATGCCGAGTTACTGGATCCACTGGAACTGATTTACCAGTCATTGCTCGATTGCAACATGACGTCGATCGCAGAAGGCAGTTTGATGAATATCATTCGTCGGGTGCACTGCTTTGGGCTAGCGCTGCTGCGTCTGGATGTACGTCAGGAGTCGACCCGCCACGCGGAAGCGATTAATGAAATTACCGAATATCTCGGTCTGGGTAATTATTTGCAGTGGAGTGAAGAGGAGAAACAGGAATTTCTGCTGAGTGAACTGCAAACGCGCCGGCCACTGATTGCCCGGGATATGCCGTGCAGCGAAGAGGTGCAGGAGGTGCTGGATACTTTCCGCTTGTTAGCAAAACAACCGGCTTCGGCTTTGGGGGCTTATATTATTTCAATGGCCACGCACCCCTCGGATGTGTTGGCGGTCAGGCTCTTGCAGCAAAGCTGTGGCTGCAAAATCCCCCAGCGCATTGTGCCACTGTTTGAAACCCTCGGAGATCTGCAAGGATCGGCGCAAACCATGGAGCGTTTATTGTCGATCGACTGGTACCGGGAAGATATCGATGGTTCGCAGGAGGTGATGATCGGCTACTCCGATTCTGCCAAGGATGCCGGTTTCTTCGCCGCATCCTGGGGTCAGTACCGTGCGCAGGAGCAGCTTAGTGAAGTGTGCCAGCGCCATGGCGTACACCTGACCCTGTTTCATGGTCGCGGCGGTTCGGTGAGCCGGGGCGGTGGCCCTGCGCATGCGGCTTTGTTATCGCAACCGCCAGGTACCGTTCGAGGCTCGGTGCGGGTGACCGAGCAGGGAGAGATGATTCAGTTCAAGTTTGGCGTGATGGGGCTGGCACTGCGGAATCTTGAGCTTTATACCAGTGCGACTCTGGAGGCAACATTGTCACCTCCCGATGCTCCCCGCGTTGAGTGGCGTGATGTGATGCAGTCCCTGTCGGAGCGTTCTGTTACAGAGTATCGCCGTGTCGTACACCAGGATCCTCGTTTTGTCCCCTATTTTCGTAGCGCCACACCGGAACTTGAATTGCGACGCCTGGCGCTGGGCAGTCGACCGCCAAAACGCCATGCCGGTGGTGGTGTAGAAAGTCTGCGCGCCATTCCCTGGGTGTTTGCCTGGACCCAGATGCGCCTGATGCTGCCTGCCTGGTTAGGCACCGGCAAAGCATTGGAGGAACTGGTCACTGAGGGAAATCTCGAGTTGTTGCGTGAAATGAGCGGTAACTGGACTTTCTTCCGAATGCTGCTGGATATGCAGGAGATGGTGTTGGCCAAGGCGGAAAACAAAGTAGCTGAATATTATGAGCGGCGTTTGTTGGATGATCCCGAACTGGCCGGTTTGGGCAAAGAGTTGCGACAGGGCCTGGAGCAGGCGGTGAATAGTTTGCAGAGTATCAGTGGTGAACCACTGCTGACACGTATTCCCGTTCTTCGGCGTTCGATAGAGGTGAGGAACCCTTATGTTGATCCTCTGCATTTTATTCAGGTTGAGATGATGAGTCGGTTACGTGATGAGTCGGAACAACCGGAAGCGGTCCTGGAACAAGGGCTGATGATCTCGATAACCGGTATTGCCGCAGGATTGCGCAATACGGGTTAGGGGGAATCAGTAAGCTGGTTATTCTGCAGTCTATGGATTTGATCTGTTTTTAGAATGATCATGTGCCTAACTTTCTGCATAGTGACTATCGGGATATTAAGAATTAACACTGAGAATTTGATGAATGAATACGATTGAAGATGTCATCGATCAAACTCGGCTGCCACTGGATGATGTCGATTTCCAGATCAGTTGCAAGCAGAAGCTTGATCGGGACGGTGTTCTGGTTTTGAATCCTTTTTTACGCTCCGCGGCGATAGAAAACATACAAAGAGAGGGCGTTGATAATGAACATCTCGCGTATTTTTGCCAGCAAAATCATAATGTGTATTTAACGCCTGCTGATCCGGATTTTGATTCTGATCATCCTCGCAACCGGGAGATTGTATCAAGCAAAGGGTGCATCACCGATGATCAGATCCCTGCCGATTCCCTGTTACGCACCCTGTATGATTCCGACTCTTTTCGTGATTTTTTAAAGGCGGTGTCAGGTGAGGAAAATCTATACCAATACGCGGATCCGCTGTCGTCAATTAATTTGCATTATGCCCGAGCCGGCGAAGAGCTGGGATGGCATTTTGATAACTCCTCATTTGCCATCACCCTGTTGATCCAGAAGCCGGATGCAGGCGGGGACTTTGAATACGTTACCCGGGTCCGGGATGCCGATCAGGGCGAGATGAACTTCGATGGCGTAGCGGCCATTCTCGATGGTGAAGTTCAGGTTAAGCAGTTGAGTATTGAACCCGGCGCGTTAGTGCTGTTTCGGGGCCGCAATGCGTTGCATCGGGTTACCCCTGTGGTTGGCGATACTACCCGGATGCTGGTGGTGCTGGCTTACAATGCCCAGCCAGATGTGGCCTTGTCGGAATCGGCTCGGATGACGTTTTATGGTCGCTTGAAATGACAGAAAAACGTGAAGCACCGACTAAAGCAGAGATTGCCTTGCTTGAACCCTTTGTTGGAATGTCGCTTGAGCAAATTGTTGTGCCATCGACAGCTGATGAATTTGCGCGGGCAGAAACAGACTTGATGGCGTGCCGTTTTATTGGCTTTGATAGTGAGTCGAAACCCTGTTTCAAGCCGGGACAGGTTTCTGATGGGCCCCATGTTATCCAGTTAACCACCTTAAACACCGCCTATATTTTTCAGCTCCATCATCAGACCTGCCATCAGTTGCTTACTCGAATTCTGCAATCACCAACGGTAGTTAAGGTCGGGTTTGGTCTTAAATCAGATCGAGCTCACCTGCTCAGGAAGCTGGGTGTGCGTTTAACAGCCGTACTGGATATGAACCAGATGTTTCGTGAAGAGGGATACCGGAAAGAGATGGGATTAAAAGCAGCCGTTGCGGTTACTTTTAATCAACGATTACAGAAATCAAAGTCTGTATCTACCTCAAATTGGGCGTTACCCGTATTGAAAAATAATCAGTTACTGTATGCCGCCAACGATGCCTACGTTGCCCTTAAAGTATTGGTGTCGATGTATATAACGGACAGAGAGGAGAAAATCGGCAGGGATCTGCCCATTCAATACGCCTATGCGGATTCAGAAACAAGTTCCTGTTGAGGAGTTTGGTGGGTCGTGGTAGTGAACTTAAACCAAAATACAAACGATTTTTTATGATGATGACTCAACTGCTATTCCTTGTTAGTGTTGTAATCAATGGTGGTTATCCAAGCTTGGAGCATACAAATGGTTGATGGCATAGTTGATGGCATGGTCGATGAAAAAGATAAGCAGGAACTGTTCGCGATGGCGGATCAGTTTATTGATCTGGCTAATCGTCTCGCCTCGGAAAAAGGTCAGGAGCTTGATCGGGTAGGCGCCGCTATTCGTTATGCAGCGGCTCGGTTTAATGCACATGAGGCTTCCTTGCAAGCTGAAGATCTGGTGGCAGATAAAGAGAATGCCTTAACCTGGTTTACCGATCAGTATCAAAAGATGCTGGATGATAATCTTGATCAACACATTGAAATTCAGCGGGCTCGGACAACGCAAACCGGTTAGTAATCAGCTGCTGACCTGTTTTTTTTCATAGCTATAGCTGTTGTGATAGTTGTTGAACAAACAGATACAAAGCAACCCCGATAAGCAACCCTCCCATTAGTCGGGTCAGCAGTCGGACATGTTCCGGTTGTTGAATGAGTCGGCTGATTTTTACTCCGGCCAGCGCCCAGCTGGCGATGGAGAGATAGCAGATCACAAAATAGAGTCCCGAGCAACTGGAAGGCTGGAACTGGATTAAACTGACGATGCTGCCCAACTACCGCCGTCTGCATAAACAGCAGGAACCACCAATACAGATAACGTTTACCAGCAATATATCGGTTAACAGTGTCGATGCGATGGCGCAGCTTTGTCTGTGTGGTTTGGGTGTGGCAACTCCGCCAGATTATCTGGTAGAGGAGGCGCTTAAGCGTGGTGAGCTTGTGGAACTATTACCCGAGTGGCGGGTGGAAACTATGCCGGTGTATGCCTGTTGGCCCGATAATGTGTCGGATTCCAGTTTAACCCGGCAGCTGGTGGATCACCTTGTGGTTGCAGGTTCTCTGGAAAATGCCGAGTAGGAGAGGCTGGCGTAAGCGGTGGTGAATGCGGTTTCCTGATAGGCTTTTAAGCCGGTGTCAGGAAAGGCGATGAGTATGGGGTTTTTCGACAGAATCTCTTTTTGCTGAGCAGGGCTGAGGATATCGACTTCGATATCGGCCATCAGTTGCAGTGCAGCTTCCATTTTGAAACCCAGGGCACCGCCGGCAAATTTACCCTTTGGCTGGCGCTGGCGAATGACTACTTTGTCAATTTTGTAGTCTTCCATCAGTTTTCTAAAAGCGAACTGAAATTCCTGCAGCTGTTCGCGGCTATTGATATCCAGTAAGTTCAGGCGACTAACCCGGCAGTCAGGTAGATCAAATAAGCCGTCAGATAGTGACAACAGGCAGATGTTGGCTTCGTTGCCTTTTAATTCGACACCACAGACTCTCATGATTAACCTCGCTTGAATGGACGCCGGCATTATAGCCTAAATACGGCAGCAGAGAAGAGCGCCGGGCTAGATTCGTTGTGCCCGGATAATGCGGTGAATATGGTATTCTGTAGGTCTTTAGCCAGTTAGAGATAACGCATGTCGAATCAACAACCCAATAACCCGTTGCATGGCGTAACGCTGGAACAGGTAGTGAGCAGTCTGGAGGAGCGTTATGGTTGGGAGGAGTTGGGGCGTCGGATAAAGATTCGGTGCTTCACCAGTGATCCCTCGGTGAAATCCAGCCTGAAATTTTTACGCAAAACTCCCTGGGCGCGGACCAAGGTAGAAGAGCTCTACATCGCTTCCCAGTCGCACAAAAATATATGGAAGTAATGCGCTGATGATCTGGCGTTCTTTATTTGGGAATCTATTAATAAATCTATCAGGGAATTTTTCACGATTCCTTTCAAAAAATTACTCACAGAAAATCTCACAAGTCATTTTTCATCTCGAAGCATGCAAACCATGAACAAGCAGCAAGTCAGTATTGGCTTAATCAACCCCAAGAGCCCGACCAACGTTGGTGCGGTAATGCGTGCGTCGGGTTGTTTTCGGGTGGGTTCGGTTTTTTATACCGGACAACGTCATGACCGGGCCGCGAAATTTAATACGGACACTAAAAATGTGAACCGTGATATTCCTTTAACCCGAGTTGAATCTCTGCTTGAAGTGGTGCCTGAGAATAGCTCGCTGGTCTGTGTTGAGTTAGTCGAAGGCGCAACCCCTTTGCCTGAATACCAGCACCCCGACGATGCTTTTTATGTGTTCGGTCCCGAGGATGGTACGCTCGATCAGTCGATAATTGATCGAGCGGATGCGGTTGTGTACATACCGACCGTGGGTTGTCTTAATCTGGCTGCGACCGTTAATGTTTTGTTGTATGACCGCATTGCCAAATCTACAGAATCGATCGCCGGGGATGCGCTGATTCGGCAGAGTCGCGATACCAATAATCGGGTCAGTTGTGTTTCTCACTCAAGGGAAAGTTAACCTGTAGCGGTGAGCGGTGAGCGGTGAGCGGTGAGCGGTGAGCGGTGAGCGGTGAGCGGTGAGCAGTATGCAGAAAGAAAGGAAACGAATATCCAATGTTCAACTTCCAATAACCAATGTCCAAGTAAAAAACCGCGGTTAACGAGGCAAAATAGTCCTGTCAATAAATGGTCCTGTCAAAAAAGGCCGAGGTGATGGTGATAATTCGCGTAATTCGTAGTTTAATAAAGGAGGCGCAGTTGGGGGTAAGATTGGTGCAGATTAGCGAGATTCGCGGAGAAAATAAGGGGCCGTGGTAGAGGCAACCTCAACAAAAATTCGTGAAAATTAGTGTAATTAGTGGACTAAAAAATGGGCCGAGGGGGGAGAAGATAAAGGGGTTGAGAGACGGTCAAAACATCCGCGCCCTGGCTTTGCTTTCCGGGGGACTTGATAGTCTGCTCGCGATCAGATTGATCCAGGAGCAGGGAATCAAGGTCATCGGAATCGGTTTCAGCAGCCCCTTTTTTACTTCCACCTCCGGGGAAGCCGCCGCCGGGCGCC
>JAUXFT010000140.1 GCA_030622755.1 Aestuariirhabdus sp.
CTTGGCCGGGCGCTTACCAAGCTGGTGGCGGAAAAACTGGGTAAGGGGCGTACCCCACAAGTCGAGCAGAAAATTGTAACTCGTTTGGCGGGGTGCAACAGTGTTCGGCACTTTTGAGTATTTCGAGACATATTATGGCAAATATTTACAAACACTCTGCAGCTATTGTTGAATCCGATAAAGTCGGAAAGGGAACTAGAGTTTGGGCATTCTCCCATGTTCTGCCAGATGCTGAAATTGGTAAGGATTGTAATATTTGTGATCATGTGTTCATCGAAAATGATGTGATAATCGGCGATCGGGTAACAATAAAATGTGGGGTTCAACTCTGGGATGGTCTTAGGGTGGCAGATGACGTTTTTATCGGGCCTAATGCTACATTTACCAATGATCATTTTCCGCGCAGCAAGCAACGACCCAAAGTGTTTACCAAGACAACGATCCATAGAGGAGCCTCTATTGGTGCCAATGCGACGATTCTGGCTGGTAATACCGTTGGGAAAAATGCAATGGTCGGAGCCGGTGCTGTAGTAACCAGGAATGTACCACCGAATGCAATAGTAGTAGGGAATCCAGCGCATATTACTGGTTATGTATCTTCTTCATCCCTGAATGAGCCATCGACATTAGATGTAACAAAATCCACGACAGAAGGCGCAGTGCAGTCCAGGATTAAGGGTGTTCAGTTTTACCAGCTTCCTATTATCCCTGATATGCGGGGCAGTCTTTCATTTGCGGAAATTGGTCAATATCTTCCGTTTTCTCCAAAACGCTATTTTCTCGTGTTTAATGTGCCAAGCCGTGAAGTGCGTGGTGAACACGCACATAAGAAACTTCACCAGTTCCTCGTCTGCGTAAATGGATCATGTACAGTGATGGTTGATGACGGTAAGAACCGCGAAGAATATCTGCTAAATTCACCCGGATTAGCAATACATATACCACCCAAGGTTTGGGCGGTTCAGTATAAATATTCACGAGATGCAATATTGCTAGTACTAGCTTCAGATATTTATTCTGCAGATGATTATATTCGTGATTACGATCAATTTATTGTCTTGTGTGCAGAAAAATGAGGATCCCTTTTTTAGATCTAAAGGGTCCTTATCTAGAACTGAAGGAGGAGCTTGATGCGGCGTATCGACGGGCTATGGAGTCTGGATTGTATATCCTTGGGCACGAAGTCGAAACATTTGAGTCGGAATTTGCAGCATACTGTGGAGCAAAATTTTGTGTTGGCGTAGGGAATGGCCTGGATGCATTACACTTGATTTTGCGTGCTTACAATATAGGTATAGGTGACGAGGTCATCGTTCCTGCGAATACTTACATTGCCACTTGGCTTGCAGTCTCCTGCGCAGGGGCGACACCGATACCAGTAGAGCCGGATGAATGCACTTTTAATATTGACCCGAACCTGGTTAAAGCGGCTATTACGCCGAAAACAAAGGCAATCATACCGGTTCATTTGTATGGCCATCCTGCCGACATGGATCCGATCGTGGAAATTGCAAACCAATATGGTGTCAAGGTTATCGAGGATGCAGCTCAGGCACACGGAGCAATTTATAAGAATAGGTGTGCCGGTAGTTTAGGAGATGCGGCGGGTTTTAGCTTTTATCCGGGAAAGAATTTAGGTGCTTTTGGTGATGGTGGTGCGGTAGTGACTAATGACGAAAGAATCGCTTCCAGAGTACGTGTCTTGCGTAATTACGGTTCCAGGATTAAATATGTAAATGAGGAGAAGGGATTCAATTCGAGGCTGGATGAAATGCAGTCGGCGTTTTTGCGGGTCAAATTAAAGAAACTTGATGAATGGAATGAACGACGTCGGAAAATCGCGCGCTGCTATCTAGACGGACTGAAGGATGTCCCGGGCTTGCTACTTCCGCAGATTACAAGCGGGGTCGACGCAATATGGCACTTATTTGTTGTACGTATATCACAGCGAGATAAACTCCAGGAGCATCTTAGCAGCGTGGGCATTGGTACGCTGATACACTATCCAATTCCACCGCATCTTTCCTCCGCTTATGTGGATAGAGGTTGGAGTGAACGCGACTTTCCAATCACAGAGAGGCTAGCAGCTGAGGTCTTGAGTTTACCTATGGGGCCACACTTAGATAGTAATGCGGGGGGGAGGATTGTTGAGGCTATACGAAGATTTTGAGCTGGTGTACAAGTCTTTTGGTAATGATCATTTAATTTGCGCAGAACCCATAGTAACAAAATGTCTACCAGATGGTTCAATCTGCACAGTGAGTTGCACCCGCAGCATTAAGCGCCTATGAGGCGCCTCCTTAAGGCTGTCTTGAAGACCGGCTCTGGTACGGCGGGATTGCTCGTCTTTGGCATCGTAGCCACAAAAATCATGGCGCTTGTGCTCGGACCTGCGGGTATCGGTATACTCTCGCTATTGCGGCAGATACGCCAAATGGCTTTGACTCTTGGTACAATCAGCGGTAGCACAGCTCTCGTTCAGGGGATAGCAAGCCGCCATGGTAGTAATCGCGATGCCTACATACAAACTGTATTCTGTATCTTCCTGATCTCCGGTATCTTCAGCTGTCTTGGGATAGTATTTTACGCCGCTGAAATTGCCACTTTGGTGTTGGATCGTGATGATGCAGAGGCTGTCTCTTTGATTCGCTGGCTAGCACTGCCAGTATTTCTTAACGTCTTATTGGTATTCTTTAGTGGACTTTTAAATGGCTACCGAGCCATTGGCCGCCTAGCTATCGTAGGCGTTGTTGGGGCCTTCTTTTTGGCTCTTATAGCTTATCCAGCAGCCAAAAGCGTCGAGAATGGCGATCTACTGGCTTTTGTTTGGATGATGACAGGTTCGGTGGCTGCTGCACTGTTTGCGGCTATCTATTTTCTGTGGCGGGGTGGTTGGCTCGTTATTAAATTAAAAAATACTGTGCATGGTTTAAAATTGACCGCAGCCCAGCATTTTTTTTCTGTGGCCGGCACTATGCTTATTGCTAACATCGCGATGACGGGTGCTTTGCTCGCAGCGCGTGCAATGATCACCCATAAACTAGGGCTTTCCAGTGCAGGGATCTTCGATGTCGCTTGGACGCTCAGCATGATGTATGTGACGATTATTACCCAATCATTCGGTGCTTATTATCTGCCCACGTTGAGTGGTGTTAGTGACTCATCGGAACGCTTACACCTGATAGGCCGGGTATTTCGACTGGCCTTGTTACTCGTGACGCCTGTGGTGGTTGCTGTGGTAGTGCTAAAGCCATTGGTTATTAATTTGCTCTATTCGCCTGATTTCATGCCATCTCTGGAGACCATACGCTGGATGCTAATCGGTGATTATTTCAAGGTGATGGGCTGGGTATTGGCTTTCACTATTCTAGCTTTCACAGATATGCGGACATTTTTTTGGTCAGAAGTTATGTTTGCAGTTTTTCTTCTTGTCGGTGCTTATGTGTCCGTGATGCAATGGGGCATTGTGGAAGGGGTTGGTACCACTTTTACAGCACTCTACGCTGTATATTTCCTCTTTACTTTAATCTATTGCAAAATTCGCCACGGCTTCATGCTGTCCCGATCCATGATGTGGAATTTTCTAGTGGGTTTAGCATTAGTATTGGTAGCATCATTTTATAATTGGGATGTAGTTGATGTGAATTATTTTACTTCAGTTGCATGGATTGCAGCAGCTTGTTTGGTTTCTTGGTTGTCATTGGGCTGTAGCGAAAAAAAAGCGATTATTTTCATGCTGCATAAACTAAATATAAGAAAGAAACCATATGTATAGGGAATCGCTATGTGAGAACAGCGTAAAAATATGAAGATCCTTATTCCTGTTATTGGTTTCGGAAGCCATGGGGGTTACCGTGTTTTATCGCGGCTGGCAGATGAATGGCTTCGGATGGGCCACAACGTTTCCTTTTTGGCGCCAGAATACTCTAACTACCCTTACTTTCCAACTAATGCAGAAGTCATTTGGTTAAATGATCGTGGTGAATGTGTTTCAAAACCTGTGGAAACATGTCGTGGAGGGTTGGGTGTTTTAAAAAACATAATGGCTTTATATCTCGGCTTGAATAGAGAAGCAAAGCGCTTTGATATCATTCTTGCCAACCATAACCTGACGGTTTGGCCCGTGGCCCTGGCATATACAAGTGCAAAAAAAACCTACTACGTTCAGGCGTATGAGCCAGAATATTATAAGGCGATTACTATCTCAAAATGTATGCTTAAAATATTTTCATACATAAGTTACCACCTAATAAATCATAAAATTGTCAATTCGCCAGTATATTTGAAATACAAAAACCTGCGAGCAAGTGAATGGGTTCCACCTGGCCTCGATTTTACTATTTTTTATCCCCGTAAGAATGATTCCGGAATCGGTTGTCGAGGTGAAAAAACTTTTGTGATTGGGTGTATTGGCCGCAAGGAGCCCGAAAAAGGAATTAGATATGTTACCGAAGCATTTATTTCTCTTCGATTAAGAAATGTACCTGTAAGGCTAAAAGTTGCATATGGGAATATACCAGAGGATCTCGCATCAAGAGAGGACGTTGAAGTCGTAGTGCCTAGAAATGATCGTGAGTTAGGCGGTTTCTATCAAAGTGTTGATGTGTTGGTGGCACCAGGCACAGTGCAACATGGTGCGCCGCATTATCCGGTAATGGAGGCAATGGCTTGTGGGGTTCCTGTTATTACTACTGGTTATATGCCCGCTAATTCATCAAATTCATGGCTTGTTCCTGTAGGAGATGCGGATGCCATTGTTCGTTCAATCGAAGAAATCATGGAAGCAGGCGTTTTTGACAAAGTTGATAAAGCATTAAGTGATATTGAGGTGTTCAGCTGGCCAATTGTCGCCAGAAAATTTATTGGTATTCTTCAGAAGTGTGTAAGTAAATGAAGGATTTGCTGTTAGTGGTAGGCGCCCTGTTACTGCCTTTTTCTACTGGGGTAGACAGTGGATTTTATGTGATGTCATTTGGGTTGCCGTTTCTTGCATTATATGCGGTTTTCGGCGCCATTCTAATCATAATGCATCTGTCTGGCTGGCAGATTTCAGTTTCGTTGCTACCCACAGTGCTTTCTGCATTCGTACTAGTTGCTGCCATTATTCTATTTACCGGTTTCTCGCCTTCTGTTTACCAATCAGCATATCGGGCGGCGGTAAATATTACCGGTTTTCTTATAGCCCTTTACCTGATTATGAGAGCAGACATTCACCCGGAAAAATTGCTCAAGAAAATACTGCAGATTTTAGTATATTCTGGAAGCATTTTGGCTATATATTTTATTCTAAATACGTTGCTAGCAGTGCAGCTATACGGAATTGAGAAGGTGATGCTTGAGCGATTTACTGGTGGCGCAATGAGCTTGCCGTGGGGAGCGACCAATGTCATAACAGCAGCGTTACTACTCCCGCATATTACCGTATATTTGCTCAAAGCGAGGTATGGGTTGAGATATGCGAGTATTTATATCTGTCTGATTCTATTAGCCGTTTTTATAACAATGTCACGAACAGGGTTATTCACACATTTGTTGATACTAGTGATAGCGTCATTTGCTTTTAGACAAGGCAGATTAATTGTTTTAGGGCTAAGCGCTTTTATAGTATTTGGGTATATCTTTTACAGTATATCTCCAGATACCTTTGACTACCTGTTTAAAACGCGAATAAGTATAGAGAGGGTGAATAGTAGATTTGATATTTGGCAAGATCATTGGATGTTTTGGTTGGGGAATCTCATGAGACCTATAGGTTACTATGGTTCGCTTACTACATTTGATGGCGTCTCCAGTCATAATTTCATTCTGACGTTATTGCTCGAACAGGGGGTCTTAGGGCTTATTTTCGTGGGTATGTTTCTAAGTAGCACCTATATCGTTGTTTCAAAGTCACCTTGCATATCCAAAAGAGACCTGCTTTCTCGACGCTTGTTCTTGCAAGGAGGAATAGTTGCCTTCCTGGGCTTGATGCTTGAAGATGCTAATTACACGCAGCCATATATAATATATTTTTGGTTGTTTTACGCGAGCGCTGTTTTGTTTTGTAAGGCGTCAAGGCGGGAAGATAAGTATGCATCAAATGTATATTCATCGCGAATGGGCTCTCAATACAGTCATCAGATATGATCGTTTTTAAACTGACCTTAATGTTGCAGGGTAAAAAACTTATCTAGATTCTGTTGTTATAGCGTATCGCTGTGTCGATGCAGGGTTCCACTTCGCAAATTAGTCCCCCACATGCAGGTAATTCGTTACAGTCTATTAGTTAGATCAACAACATGCGGCCATCATTAGATATCGTCATTGTCAACTGGAACGCCGGCGCGCAGTTGCGCGACTGTCTCAAATCTATTGAGTCGGCTAGGTGCAACATCTTTACTCTTAGTCGTGTGGTGGTGGTAGATAACGCCTCGAATGATGATTCTCTTGATAATCTCGATTCTCTCCGCTTGCCCCTCGTTATTATTCGTAATTCGGTTAACCGAGGTTTCGGCGCTGCCTGCAATCAAGGGGCGGCTGTATGCGATGCACGCTATCTACTGTTTCTAAATCCTGATACGAAAGTCTTTAAAAATTCGCTGGTTGTTCCTCTGGAATTTATGGAGGATGCAGAAAAATTGGATGTGGGTATTTGTGGTGTACAGTTAATTAACGAAAAAGGGCGCGTCACGCGTACTTGTGCGCGTTTTCCTTCTTTGCGGCGGTTTGTCGTCCAGGCGATCGGGCTGAACAAATTCCCGGGACTTAAAGCGTTAGGTGTGCGCATGGATGAATGGGATCATCTGCATAACAAGTCTGTCGATCAGGTAGTCGGCGCATTTTTCTTTACACGTCGCAGTGTGTTTGAGGCCTTGAAGGGATTTGATAAGCGTTTCTTCGTGTATTATGAAGAGGTCGATTTTTCTTTACGTGCAAGAAAAGCGGGCTGGATAACGGAATACCTCATAGATGCGCAAGCTTTTCATAGGGGCGGCGGCACATCGCGCCAGATGAAGGCGACGCGGCTATTCTATTCTTTGCACAGTCGCCTTTTGTATGGTTTCAAACATTTTCCCCGATGGCAGGCCTGGTTGCTAACGGGTGTTACTATGATTATCGAGCCGCTCAGTCGTTCGGTATTCTCAATGCTTCGCGGTGGAGTGCGGGATGTGCGAAATACCTGGATGGGCTACAGCCTGTTGTATCGTGACATACCAGATATCTTGGGTAATTCGCGTGATAATTACGAGTAATGACTTACTGGATGATATGGAGAAAGCGTGATCGACTTTGAGTCTATACGCTCATTTCCGAGATGCCCTTACTGCCAATCTTCTGCATTGACTGTAGTGGATGTTGGCAGCGGCATGGTTTGCGAGTCATGTGGCAGACGGTATCCAATGTCACTTGGACGCCCGGTTTTACTTCGTCCTGATACTGATATTATTGCTCACTATGTGGGTGCGAAGGACTTACAGCACGCTTAGCTATGCGAGTTCTTTTATTAAGCCGTTATGGCAGACTGGGCGCTAGTAGTCGCGTTCGCTCATTCCAGTATTTGCCTTTCCTTGGGTCAAAGGGCTGGCAAGTAGAGGTGAGTCCTTTATTTTCCGACAACTATTTGCAATCTCTCTATAGTGGTGAATCACGTGGTTTGCAGGTGTTAGCGGGATACTGGCGACGCCTCAAGGTCTTGGTTCGTGCGGGAAAATATGATCTGATATGGATCGAGAAGGAGGCTTTTCCATTTATGCCTTCGCTTGCAGAATGGCTGCTGGCTAGGGCAGGTGTGCCTTACATTGTCGATTATGATGACGCCCTATTTCATCGTTACGATAGGCATCGCCGCTGGTTAATTCGTTTAATTATGGGTCGTAAAATAGATGCGGTAATGAGGCGTGCGGCGTTAGTTATTGCCGGCAATGAATATCTGGCGGAAAGGGCGCGTGCAGCTAGTGCGCAGCGTGTTGTAGTAGTCCCCACCGTGGTTGACTTGGTACGGTATAAAGTTGTTCAACTGGATAACCATTATCCGCTTGTTGTTGGGTGGATTGGTTCAACGTCGACAGCCCATTATTTGTCTATTATCGCGCCCGTCATTGAGTCGCTGTCCAAAACATTTGATGTGCGCTTCGTTGCTGTGGGGGCTAGCGAGGAGTCGGTAAGTGATTTGTCAGTGGAGGCGAGGACTTGGTCAGAAGAAACTGAAGTTCAGTCAATTCAGAGCTTTGATATCGGCATTATGCCTCTGGTGGATGGCCCTTGGGAGCGTGGTAAATGTGGTTACAAATTGATTCAGTACATGGCATGTGGGCTGCCTGTGGTGGCATCACCTGTTGGTGTAAACGAGCAGATTATCAAGCATGGGGTTAACGGATTTCTTGCTCAGGATATGAATGAATGGGAGGAGATGCTACACCACCTTTTAAAAGATCAGGATTTGCGGCGAAGCATGGGAGCTGAGGGCCGCAAACGAGTGGAGGCATGGTACTCGCTGCAGGTGCAAGAGTCACGGCTAGAAGAGCTGATGAGTGAAGCATTGGAATGAGAAGTACACGCGGCATCATGGGTTATTGGAGTACAGTAGGATGTAGATGTAGCGGCTATAGCTGAATAGAGAATTTGTTTAGCTTCAGTGGCCCTATGATACAGCTGTATCATAGAATAAAATCACTGGTTGGGAAATCCGGATATAGGCATATTACGAACTATCCGATGAATAAATCAGAGCTCCCCCCATATTTTGGGTAACGGGGCTCCGCATGAAAGCACGCATAATGGCAAGTACTACCAGTCCCGAAGGTATCAAGCTAATAGTGAAGAAAAAGTTGTTGCTGTTAATAACTGAAGACAAGTGGTTTCTGACCCACCGTTTGCCCTTGGCAAGAGAAGCGGGTGCGCAGGGTTTTGACATTGTGGTTGTAACCTGCATTACAAAATATAAATCC
>JAUXFT010000216.1 GCA_030622755.1 Aestuariirhabdus sp.
GAGGAACTAATAGAGGAACTAATAGAGGAACTAATAGAGGAACTAATAGAGGAACTAATCTAGGGACAAATAGTGCATGAGATTCGAGGCATAAAGTTACGTCTGTCTCGACAAAACTATCGAGATATTTCAGGTTCCACCCATTTTTGTTGATTTGTTAAATTTTTCCGTTAATTTTGCTGCCTGGACTTTTATGGAGGCCGGACTGCACAAATTTATCTATCCTCATGCTTACAAATATTTATTGCGAATAGTACGAATACGCTCTTTTCTTATAACCAAATCAAAGCATTTTGATTTTTAATATTACTTAAAGGATTATGATTTATGACGAGCTTGAGTCTGTCTGTAATGAATCCCTCCACGGGACAGAAAACAGCGACATTAGACGCGGATAGTAGCGCGGATGCAGCTAACAAACTGGACCTGGCGTGGCGTCGTTTTCAGGATCGTAAGCGACATATTCCTCTGCATGAGCGTATAACTATTATGGAGCGCCTGGTTAAGTTAATGGAGAAGGAAGCAGAATCCTTTGCCATGACTATTGCTCAAGATGGTGGAAAGCCGTTGGGGGATGCTCGTGTCGAGGCTTCCCGAGCTATTGCCGGAATAAGAATGGCGATTCAGTGCGTTAGCGAAGAACGGGGGCATGTTATTCCGCTTGGCCACCAGGCATCTTCAGCTGGACGTTTAAGCTTTACTCAAAAATTTCCACGTGGTGTGGTGTTGGCGTTTAGCGCTTTTAATCATCCATTGAATCTTATCGTGCACCAGGTGATTCCTGCATTTGCCTCTGGTTGTCCTTGTGTGGTTAAACCCGCTGCTGACACACCTCTTGCGTGTTTAAAATTTATTGATGCCATGTATGAAGCAGGTGTCCCCGAAGATTACGTCAGCTGCGTAATTACCCAGGATCTGGATATTGCTGCTGAAATGGTGAAAAGTGAGAAGATCGCGTTTTTTAGTTTTATAGGTTCGTCTCGAGTGGGCTGGATGTTACGTTCCCAGTTACGGCCAGGCGTTCGTTGCGCTCTTGAACATGGTGGCGTGGCGCCCTGTATCGTTACCGATAAAGCTGACATGAATATCGCTATACCCTCAATATTAAAGGGTGGTTTTTATCATGCCGGTCAGGTCTGTGTTTCTACTCAACGTATTTACGTCGATCGAAAGGTTCAGGATGAATTTGTTAAATTGCTCAGTGAAGCTGCCGGTAAGCTCAAGGTTGGGGATGCAGCCGATGCTACAACGGAAGTAGGCCCCCTTATTCGCCCTTCGGAAGCTGACCGAGTCGATGAGTGGGTACGCGAGGCGGTGAGTCTGGGTGGAACAATAGCCGCAGGTGGTAACAGGCTGGAAGGTAATTTTTATCAGCCGACCGTTATTTTGTCGCCGCCAGCAAATGCCAAAGTCAGTTGTCAGGAAGTATTTGGTCCCGTGGTATGCATTTATCCTTACGACTCCATTGAAGAAGCGTTTGAGGCTGCCAATATACATCCCCATGCTTTCCAGGCAGCTATTTATACTGAAGATTTAGAAACGGTGTACGCCGCTTATGACGCGTTTGATGCCTCCGCGGTTATGGTCAATGACCATACTGCATTTCGAGATGATGCGATGCCTTTTGCCGGGCTGAGTGCTTCGGGCTTGGGTGTCGGTGGCATTTCTTATACCATCGAAGATATGCAGTTTGAAAAAATGTTGGTTTTAAAACAGCGCTGAGAATAAAAACACTAAGTGAGGAATACTTATGAAAGCTTCAGATCTGATGGTCAAGTGCCTGGAAAGTGAGGGTATCGAATATATTTTTGGCGTGCCTGGTGAGGAAAATGCTGATTTTATGATCAGCCTGGAAGAATCGAAATCTATCCGGTTTATCCTGACCCGCCATGAGCAGGGCGCTGCTTTTATGGCGGAGATCTATGGCCGTTTAACAGGCACTCCCGCGTGTTGCCTGGGTACGCTTGGCCCCGGCGCTACCAACCTGATTACTGGCGTTGCGGACGCCAATATGGACCGCGCGCCGATGCTGGTATTGACCGGGCAGGGCAGTACGCTTCGACTGCATAAAGAATCTCACCAGATAATGGATGTGGTGAAGATGTTTGAGCCTGTGACTAAATGGGCGGAAACAGTGATTCATCCTGACACGATTCCTGAAATAATAAGGAAAGCGGTGCGGATAGCGCGTAGTGAGAAACCCGGTGCGGTATTGATTGAACTGCCGGAAGACGTGGCGGAGCGAGAAACGGATTCGTTGCCGATGAAACCGATACGTTTTCGTCGACCAATCGCCAGTAAAGAGATGGTCAGCGCTACTGCTGAGAGAATTCGTGCTGCCCGCCGCCCGTTGATTATTGCTGGTAACGGTTGTGTTCGTAAGCGTGCATCCGAGCACCTGCGTGAACTGGTTGATTTAACCGGGATCGGCGTACTGAATACCTTTATGGCTAAGGGAGCCATCGATCCCGCTTCACCGCAAAGCCTTTTTACGATCGGTTTGGGCTCGAAAGATATTGGTACCTGCGCCATTGATGCTGCTGATCTGGTGATAACGATCGGTTTTGATATGGTGGAATATCATCCACAGTTGTGGAACCCGGAAGGTGATAAATCCATTATCCATGTTGATTTCATCCCCTCTGAAATTGATCGTAGCTATCATCCGGAAATTGAATTGCTCGGTGATGTAGCCGACAACCTGAGCGCGCTGGTTGAGGAGTTCAAAAGCGACGCGCTTCCACAATTTGACCTCAAGCAGCAAGTGTCTACTCGAGCGGATATGCAAAGGGAGTTTGAGGAGCACAAGGACGATACAACCGTCGGGCTGATCAAGCCGCAGAAAGTTTTACACGATGTGCAACAGGTATACGGTAAAGATGGATTGTTACTGTCTGACGTGGGTGCGCACAAGATGTGGATAGCCCGTCATTATCATTGTGAAACGCCAAACGGTTGTCTGATTCCAAATGGTTTCTGTTCGATGGGGTTTGCGCTTCCAGGTGCAATTGCAGCTTCGCTTGTTGAACCCGACCGAAAAATCATCGGCATCTGCGGTGATGCTGGTTTCCTGATGAATGTTCAGGAGATGGAAACCGCACGCCGTCTGAATTGCAATATGACCATTATGGTATGGGAAGACAAAGAGTATGGGCTCATTGCCTGGAAGCAATGGGCGCATTTTGGCCGTCATACGGATCTCTCTTTTGGCAATCCTGATTGGGGCAAGTTAGCAGAAGCTTTCGATTGGGATTATCAGTTTGTCAACGACAGCAGCAAGCTGCTTGACGCCATTAAGCAGGCTGATAGCTGTCGCGGTCCGAGTCTGGTTGTGGTGTCTATTGATTACGGTGAAAATAAGAAACTGACGGAACGTATGGGGCAGATGATTTGCCCGATTTAAGTCGTCGCATTCAATAAATACAGGGAGTTCGAATAATGGAAGATTTATACCAGCTAGCGCAAAAGGTGAGCGAATGGAGCTCTGTCGCCCTGATGCTTTTGCTGCTAGTGGTCATCGTGTGCCTGCTGATAATGTATGTGGTCGACAAAACGCAAACCAGTCAAACCATTCGTCGAAATTACCCGATTATTGGTCGCTTTCGTTACGCCTTTGAGCATCTGGGTGAGTTTTTCCGGCAATACTTTTTTGCGCAGGATCGTGAAGAGTTACCTTTTAACAGGGCGGATAGATCCTGGGTCTATCGGGCTGCCAAGAAGGTGGATACCACTATCGCCTTCGGATCGACCCGGCCCCTGAACGTGGATGGTGAGGCGATCTTCCTTAATAGCGCGTTTCCGACCCTTGATCAGGATGCGGTGGAACCCTTGCCCGTGACCATTGGCGAAGGTTGCTGTGCTCAGCCCTATACCACCAAATCGATTCTCAATATTTCCGGGATGAGTTTTGGCGCAATTTCTGCTCCAGCGGTACGCGCCTTGTCCAACGGCGCTCGTGAAGCAGGTATCTGGATGAACACCGGAGAGGGCGGACTCTCTCAGTATCACCTGGAGGGTGGTTGTGACATCGTTTTCCAGATCGGAACGGCAAAGTACGGCGTCAGAACAGCGGAAGGTGAGCTCAGTCCGGAAAAGCTCAAGGAGGTTGCGGCGCATGCGCAGGTAAAAATGTTTGAAATTAAAATGAGCCAGGGCGCCAAGCCCGGTAAAGGCGGTATTTTACCGGGCGGCAAAGTAACCGCCGAGATAGCCAAAATCCGAGGCATTAATGTAGGGCAGGATTCCATCAGCCCGAACGGTCATGAGCAGATCAAGTCGGTCGATGACCTCCTCGACATGATTAACCAGGTGCGTAGCATCACTGGAAAGCCGGTCGGATTTAAATTGGTGGTTGGTCAAACGGAGTTCTTCACGGATCTGTGCTTGGCGATTCATAAACGTGGTATTCAGTATGCGCCGGACTTCATCACCGTGGATAGTGCCGATGGTGGCACCGGCGCCGCCCCGCAGCCGCTGATGGACTACATGGGCTTGACGCTGAGAGAAAGCCTGCCGTTTGTGGTGGATATTTTGCTGGAATACGGGCTTCGAGAACGCATCAAGGTGATTGCGTCTGGCAAGTTGATAACGCCGGGCAGAGTCGCGCTGGCGTTGAGCTGCGGGGCTGATTTTTGCACCTCGGCGCGCGGGTTTATGTTTGCACTGGGTTGTATCCAGGCGCTGCAATGCAATAAAAATACCTGCCCAACCGGCATCACTACGCATAATAAAGATTTGCAGCGAGGACTGGTGCCCGCCGACAAGGCAGCCCGTGTTGCCGCCTATGCTAAAAAACTCACATATGGTGTTGGCATGATTGCGCACTCCTGTGGTGTAACCGAGCCGAGAGGGTTACAGCGTCACCATGTCAGGATCGTTGAGCGAGGTAGCGTAACCACTTCTCTGGGGGAGCGCTTTCCTTTGCC
>JAUXFT010000089.1 GCA_030622755.1 Aestuariirhabdus sp.
GGCTTATGTCCATTCAAATATTTACCGCTTAACGATCCCATGCCAAGGGGTGAGTAGGGCAGCAATCCAATATTTTCCCGGTAGCTATATTCACTTAAACCCCCCTCGAATACGCGATTCAACAGGCTGTAAGAATTCTGAATCGATACGACGCGCGGCAATCCCTGGGTTTCAGCCAAAGTCAGGTATTGGTTTAGGCCCCATGGCGTTTCATTGGATATACCGATCGTCCGAACCTTACCCGCCTTAATGAGGCCTGACATTGCCTCGAGTGTTTCGCTGATGGCTATTTCGTTTGAATTATCCTTGTGCACATACGACCCGTTACCTTCTCCCCAAAGACCCAGACGGCGATCAGGCCAGTGGACTTGATACAGGTCGATATAGTCGGTTTTGAGTCGCCGTAAGCTTCCGTCTACAGCCAGATTAATCTGCTCTCGACTCAGTCGGGTTTCCTGACCTCCACGCACCCATGAGCGATCGCTCCGACCGGTGACTTTGGTGGCGAGAACAACTTCATTTCGACGCCCGTTTTGGGCAAACCAGTTACCGATATAACGCTCGGTTTCACCTGCCGTTTTTTCATTTGCCGGTATTGGGTACATTTCGGCCGTATCCCAAAAGTTAAGCCCTCGTTCAAGCGCATAATCCATTTGTTCAAACGCGTCTGCTTGTGAATTCTGCTCTCCCCAGGTCATAGTACCTAAGCAGATCATGCTGACAGCTATTTCGCTATTTCCCAGCTTTTTATATTTCATAGTAGTACGTTGAAGACTATTGAGGTGAAGTAAACGTATGGCATATGAATTATAAAACGCCTTTGTGCTTTATATCAGCGTATTTACTTTAGGTGCCCATGCCTAAAGGCGAAGTCGCCCAGTGGCGCCTCCTACTCAATACGTTACAGATCAATTTGGGATATCGCCCGTGTTCATTAATTTTCTATGGCCGAGTGCACAAAAGCTACACGGCCTTCGAGTCAGTGAATAGATCATCAAACCATTGGCTTTCGTATCTAAGGCCGTGTAAAACTGCGAAATTGATATCCATTAAGTCGACCACCACTGGCGATGTACGGGCCGGTTAACCAGGCGTAGCCTGTAAAAATTATGCTGGTGGAGCGGTCCCGGAGAAAGCCTCGACGCGGTTCGCTGTATTCAGCAGCCCCTGGAGATTGGTCAGGCCGTCCAGGCTGATACGTTTTCGAAAAAGTGCCCAGTCAATAAAGCAGAGGCAACGTAATGTGCTATCCAGCTCAATGCTTTGATCCGGATGGAAGCGCTCATTGAGTTCCTTTAGGCCACTTTCTATACGGTTTCTCTGACGACCGAGATAGCTTATTTGATCGGGTCCAAAACCATTGTTTTCTATCAGAAAGAGATTGACGGTGGCATCCAGTAGCGTAGTAGCCAGAGCAAAGCTGTCGAAGTCTTTAATATCCGCCAGAAATACCTGACCGGATTTCTCTCGGATGTATTTCAATATAGAACTGGAATCGGTCAACATCAACTCGCCATCAATGAAATAGGGTACCTTGGCGGTGGGTGAGTTCTCCGCGCTCATAGCATAGTCAGCTTCAACAAATTCATAATCGAAACTGCTTTGAGCCAGGGCTACCCGACAATGGCGAACATAGGGAGAGGTATAGCTTCCGTATAATTTCATGGCTTACTGTCTAGTTATGCTGATTGAAAAATGAAATTCTAACAGAAGAGTACTGGCTGGAACATCCGTTGGGAGAATACTCAGTCCGTCTTAGAGGTATTGCCGGGCAGTGTTTCAGAGAATATTTGGAAAAAAATCATCCAGGCTGGTTCCGAAAATACGTTATGATGGAATAAAGAAGATATAGACATCCCAGGTTTCACTCAAACCGGTTCATCTACTTATAACGACTAATCTGATAATAAACTTTGTCATTATTCTTCACCTGTAAAGTGCTTCGAGTACTGAAGCGCAGTCAATAATCCACGCTTACCCCATCCGCTCATAAAGTCCTCTTGTGATTGGTCATTACTTGCTGATTTCACCCATAACGAGCCCATCTGCACTAGCAAATAAAATCCCAACGTGTAAACGCCTGCTTCCCCTCGCGTCATCAGGCATGATTTAAGCGCCTCGATGGTCTTACGTCCTATAACCCCAGTCACCACAATATCAGGATAATCCTGGCCGCGCCTGTTAAGCAAGTTTAAAGTGCGTTGGAGGTGTATGCCCGCACGTTTCACCCCCATATTGACTGCCATATCGTAGACCTGATTCGCAATTAACTGGTTTGGATACAGGCTAGCGTTTATTCTATTCCAAAAATTCCTTTGGTAGAAAATCGCCACCATCGGTGCAAGCTGTTGATGGCGAAGATTCTCGGGAAAATTCCGCATTGATTTCATCGCGTCAATTCGAGTCCATATATCTGCATGAGGCCAACGAATGCGAGAAATTCCGGCGTATGTTTCGCCCCCTCTGTCAATAGGGTTATTCGCGTAACCATCCTCCAGACCGCGAACGATCTTATCTGCTATTAGGAAGTCAGCCATCACTCAATCGCATCAGTGATTAATTGCACCGTTAATGGTAATGGATTCGCATCCAATCTCTCTGGTGGCGCGGGAGGGTCGATCGTGTCACATGCGCCTCCTCGTGTGAGGCACGTAAGCAGGCACTGAAACTATTGTAAATGCGGTGATTATGCATGCTGCGCTGACAACGATTTTTTCTCAATTATTTCTTAAACGGGGTATTATAATGTTTAAACGGTATTTTTATTGCGCCAAAAGTACATATAAAAAATCAGTATAACCCTCTCGACTATAAATAGAAATAAGAAATACAGTTTAGTAGAGTGTATGAGTAACCAGGAAAATAATTTCTGTTAATCAATATTTTGTCTGCAGCAGTCAACCCATATCGTGTTTCGCTCCTTAGACCTGGCAGGTCAACATCTATCTATTCTTCAGGACTTAAGGATATCAGCAATACCTCAGGATACCACGACAAACATAAACGTCTGTACAACTCATTGAAATCCAGTAGCAAAATCTGATAGGGTAGAATTGAGTCTGGATTTGCGCATTTCAGACTCTTACTAAAGAGGTGGCAAACAGTCGACATTAGATCGAAAACCAATAAGTGGCGAGGAACACAATCATGCAAGATAATAACTTGAATAATAATATCAGCACTAAGGAATGGGGCATGGTGCTCGATGCGATCCCCGGGGTTAGAGACCTGGCCGATCCGGAGATTATTCGTTCGAATATCCAGGCATTGCAGATCGATGAGTCGACCGTGCTACCCGGAAAAGGGATGTATATCGTTTTTGAAGGGTCCGTAGCGTTGCTTTTCAACAATCAGCAGGTCGCAACGGCTGAGCAGGGGGACTACTTTTACGAGGAGTACCTGGTGATCAGGCATATCCCCATGCAGATGGAAGCCACGGCTACTCCGGGAACGCGGCTCGCATTCCTGGATAGCAGTCAGTGGGAATCTCTGCCGGAAGACGTACGCAGCAGTTGTTTGGCCACCCTGTTTGGTGACCTCGTAAATGTGTATATGCACGATTTTCAACAGCCGATCAATTGTTGCAATATCACCGCTGCTGCGCTCAGCCTGACAGCCCTGGGGTTTTCCTGCGAGGTCAATGATTTCTTTAAAAATTGCGCATTGCCGGTCTCTTACGTTGTAAACGAAGGCATGACACTCGGCGAGCTCTATGATGTCGCCTGCACTTACATCTATTCCCAGGGTCTGCGCGAAGAGGTCGGCGTTCAGGCATATTTTTTTGATGAGGAGATTACAACTGAACAACACCTTATTGATTCGATAGCTGAGTC
Organism: Aestuariirhabdus sp.; assembly: GCA_030622755.1. Classification (GTDB taxonomy): domain Bacteria; phylum Pseudomonadota; class Gammaproteobacteria; order Pseudomonadales; family Aestuariirhabdaceae; genus Aestuariirhabdus. The sequence continues at coordinate 3,834 of JAUXFT010000089.1, forward strand.
CGACCGTATAGGTGGTGAGAACGATATCCTGGTTGCTAACTTTGGTGTGAATATTGCGCACGGGGAATCTGCGCTGGGAGGTGGGCATTTCGCTCTCATCGCAAAATGTAATCCCAGCACCGGCCTCATTCACATGATGGACGTTCACCCCGAGAAATATGGAAAAATGTGGGTAACCACCACCAGGCGCCTTTATGAATCCATGGCTGAGCATGATGGCAGTTCCATGCGTTCTCGAGGCCTGATGCGTTTCGTTGCACGCAAGGCCGTCAATACTCGCCTGGAAACGCTGGTGCGTGAATGTATTGTAGTGGACAGCACCCAACACCTGGATTTATCACCCGAAAAAAGAAGGAAAATATTTAATCGATCCAGTACAAACTTGAACAGCCTTTGTGTTCTCTCACTTAGCATGGGTATCCTCGGGAACAGAGAGGTTGACGAGGACATAATCCTGGCGGCAGCAAATATTTCTTATACCGCTGCATTGACATATGAAACCACTGCCGGGGAACTAACTCGTGTCGCAAATAAATACCTGGCGCAGTTCGGCGATCATGGATTGAGTTGTCAGTGCCTTCAGTATGACAGGCTGGATGGGAGCCAGTCCGGCTCTAAAAAACAGTGGTTCAAAAACCAGATGCTAAAGCTTGCGAATGAAGATAATTTACACCTGCTGGTAAATATCAACTTTAACGAAGTGCTGGGTTATGCCGCGATCAGTGCGGCCGACAATGCGATGAAAGAAACACCTTTACTCAAGGAGTTCTGGTGCATTTGCCTCGATTACGACACGATAACCGACACCGTCACGATGGCTGATATGAGCCCGGCGACTTCGCAGGTATGGCAGGCGCCCCTGGATAACCTGTTTAGAGGTTTACGGGAAAACGATCAACCCGCCGTTCTAAGCCTGGCACGAAATCGGGCCCAGGAAGACGTATTTGACGTTGGCCAGTTGGTGCAATCAAAACCGGTCGTATTATTTTACAGCGACGAAGACCCCTGGTCGCATATGGTCAAAAGCATGCTGGCCAATATCGGGGTCACAGACTTACAGGCCATCGATGTTTCCGGATACGGGTCTGACAAAATGCACCTCCGGCAACAGCTTGTTGCGCATAGCGGAAAGGATAAAGTTCCCTATCTTTATTTCAACGGCGCCTGCCTGGGTGAGACGGATGATATAGCCACCATGGTAAAAGATGGAGTACTGCAGAAAATGCTCCATGATGAGGGTATCTCCGTCCTATTGCGTAACGAAACGCCCAGCCTGGATGAGAATATCTTCAGTTATCCAAAGGGCGGCCTGACAGATGCCCCTGATGGACAAAGAAACATACTGCTGTGTGCCTGTGGTTCTTCTGCAGCCGATAAAATCCCTGAGCTTGTCGGCAAACTTGTGGATGCAGGTCACAACGTAAAGCTGCTGCCCACCGTATCGGCTGAGCATTTTTTCAAGGACATAGGCATGGAGCAAATCCTTGAAAAAATAAAACCCAGCGATATTTATCGGGATGACGATGAGTGGAATTTCAGATATACCGAGTTCGGTATGCCATTAAGGGCCGCTCATTTAGCGCTGTGCGATTGGGCCGACTGCGTCATTGTGTCGCCGATTACCTGTAATTCAATGGGGAAGATAGCCAATGGCATAGCAGATAACATTCTGAGTTCAGTATTCGTTGCATGGCAATATCAGAAAAAACCGGTCATTCTTTGCCCTGCCTGCAACACAAACATGTGGAACAATCTTACAACCCAGAATAACGTCAATGCGCTGAAAAGGCTCGGCACGCATATAGAGGGACCGCGCTCAGGCATGTTGTCAAATGGCAGTATGGGCACGGGTATGATGGCGACACCGGATGAAATCATGGCGGCGCTTGACGTCGCATTTGGAGACCTGGATAACCAGGCGCAAAGAATCATGAAGTGGGGCAAAGAGGCGGCGGCCGCTGATGATTATCGCGAATGGGGCCGTATATACAGAGCGATCGACGAAGGCGTGGTTGGCGTAAATATAGTTGACAATGATTTTGCCGATTCTCTGCTGCATTATGCTGCCGGTGGGGAAGGTAAAATGCGCGCAAACGGTATTGAAAAAGGCGTACCGGATATCGAAGCTATCATCGAGTTGATTTCCCGTGGTATTGACGTGAACATGAAAAACGACCATGACTTTACCAGTCTGCATGTGGCGATCATGAACAACTCGATCGAAACCGTCAGACTCTTGCTGCAAGCGGGAGCAGATGCGACGGCGTGTCTTCCTCTGGCGGGCCGGCCCGCTACTTCTGAGGAGATTAGAGAGGCTCTGTTGACCTGGGCTGACGAACACAATATCGATTACGAGAGTCTGGAATCAATAAACAAGGGTGAATCAAGCCATCAAACTGACAACACCTATCTGTACTTTAGCTATGGAAGTTTAAAGCGTGGTTTTCCCAATTTTGAAGCACACGCTAATATTCTTGATGATTTTGCGGGTTTAGGGGTAACGCGCCAACGAATACCGCTGGTGGTACAACTGGAAGCGAACTGCAGTAACCCGAATTGCCCCTATCTCCATCGAATGGCGGCCCTGGTGGATGTCAGAGGCAAAGGGCAGCAGGTACAGGGTGAGGTATTTCGCGTAGACAGGGCCGGCTTAAAAGCACTGGATAGCCTCGAGGGATATTCTGGACCGGGAGACCCTGAAAACGTCTATGAGCGTAAGGCTATAGCCGTGCAGCTCGACGGTGAAATCGTCAATGCATTTGTCTATTTTGCGGCCAATTCCAGGCCTCATTTACAGGAATTGCAGGACGGACTGGCCGAGACTGTTGCCGAATATACCCTGGACATGGCGAAAGGTGAGGTGAAGCTCGGTTTCGAAGCCTCTTAGATCGGCGCTTTCATGGGCAATTTTCATTTAAACGGCCAGGCGATGACTGTAGAAATTCGGGTTTTTATTCACAGCTTAGGTATGATCAGGCCACGGAAAATGATCTCAGGTACTTGATTTGTCTGAAATACTGACCTGGTTAAAAAAGTGCAGGCTGGAAAAGTACGCGGAAACGTTTGCTGAAAACGGCGTTGATCTGAATTCCTTGCCACATCTGACTGAGCAGGACCTTATAGACCTGGGCGTATTGCTGGGCCACCGCCGCGTTTTGCTTTCCGCCATAGAAAACCTGTCCGGGGATGGTCTCGAGCAAAAAGAGGAGTCTGATACAGACTCTCAGTTACCCCCGGATTCGGCGGAGCGCCGCCAGGTCACCATTCTTTTTGCCGACCTGGTTGGCTACACTAAGATGTCTTCTGAACTGGATGCAGAGGATGTTCATGCGATCCTGGGGTGCTTTCTTGATGCCGTTGACCGCATTATTCTGGAACATGGTGGTACTATAGATAAACACTTGGGAGATTGCGTTATGGGGGTGTTTGGTGCCCCCGTTGCCCACAGTAATGATCCCTCCCGGGCGGCGCGAGCTGCGCTGGAAATTCATAGCGTGATGAGTTCGGTGAGTGAGCAGGCAGGTCGCCCGCTGAATGTGCATATAGGAATCGCCAATGGGCAGGTTATGGCAAGCGGTGTCGGAAGCGATGCTCATTATACGGTAACCGGAGACTCCGTTAACCTCGCCTCCCGTTTGACCGATATAGCCAATCAGGATGAAACCATACTTTCTCAGAGTGTCCAGCGTGCGATATCCGCAGAATTTGATCTGCGTGACAAAGGCAAAACAGAGGTTAAAGGGGTCGCAGAACCCGTCCATGTATACGCTCTGCTTGGGCTGTCTAATTCTGAATCCAGCCGAAGTGAGCGACCATTCGTCGGGCGACAGGCTGAGCTTGAACAGTTTGCCGGCATACTTAAGGTGTGCGGCGAAATAAAGTCGGGGCAGGCCGTGCTCATTCGCGGGGAAGCCGGTATTGGTAAAACCCGATTAAGCGCCAAATTCAGAGATATTGCCCGGGATATGGCATACGCCTGTCACCGCGCCCTGGTGCTTGATTTCGGCGTGGGTAAAGAGCAGAGCGTAGTACGCAGCCTGGTGAGCAGCCTGATTTCCCTTTCACCCGACAGCACCGTTGAGGCGCGTGAAGAGGCCGTCGAGCTGGCCTGTACACGGGCGGTAATTGACCCCGGACAACGCATACACCTCAACGCCCTGCTTAATATTCCGCAGCCTGCGGGCCTACACTCTCTATATGATGCGATCGACCGGGACGGGCGAAAACAGGGTAGGATAGAGGTGGTCAGTTCGCTACTGGATAGCCTCAGCCAGCATCAGCCCCTGTTAATCTTTATAGAAGATATTCACTGGGCATCTGAGGCGGAAATTCAGTTCCTGGCCGGTGTGACAACAGCGCTGGTAGACCAGGCCTGTATACTGGTAATGACCTCACGAATCGAGGGCGATCCGCTGGATCACGGCTGGAAGCTACAAACGGCCTCGACACCGCTTTCTACCATTGATTTGAAGGCCCTGAGGCAGGCCGATGCGATGGCGATGGCCGCAGATTATTTTGACGCTTCTGCCCGGTTTGCACGGCAGTGCGTTGAGCGGGCTGATGGTAACCCCTTGTTCCTCGAACAATTGTTGAGCAATGCGGAGGAGGCTGGAGAAGACCAGGTGCCGGGTTCTATACACAGCATCGTTCAGGCACGCCTTGATTCCTTACAAGCTGTTGACAAGAGGGCTATACAGGCGGCATCTGTCCTGGGACAACGTTTTGCGCTTGATGATATTCGATATATGATCGGCGAGCCTGAATATAGCTGTGCCGGGCTTGTTGAACGGTACCTGATCAAGCCCGAAGGTAATGCCTATCTGTTTTCTCACGCGCTGGTGCAGGAAGCCGTGTATGAGTCGTTGCTTAGGGCGCGCCGTGCAGAACTGCATAGCGCTGCCGCCCGGTGGTATGCCGGGAGCGAGCCGGAGCTGAGTGCAATACACCTCGATAGAGCGGGCGATCCGGCCGCGGCCGCGGCTTATCTCGAAGCCGCGAAGGTAAGAGCCAACGATCTTCACTATGAGTCAGGGCTCGAACTGGCAAATCGCGGCATAGAACTTGCGAATACTAATGAGATTCAAAGCGAGCTAATGCTCGTCCGGGGTGAAATGCTGCGAAATTTGGGGCAAATCGAGGATTCGATTTCGGCTTGCAGAGATGCGCTTGAAATAGCACAGCCGGGCCCCGGGATGTGTAATGCCTGGCTGGGGCTGGCACAGGGATTACGCATTGCAGACAATCAGAGCGAGGCACTTGAGGCTCTTGATTCAGCCCAGGCTGTCGCTAACGAGTATGACTTAAAGCCGGAGCTAAGCCGGATACACTATATGCGGGGCAATCTGTTTTTTATGACGGGCGATATAGAAGGTTGCCTGGGTGAACACGAAAAGTCGCTGACGCTAGCAGAAGAAACCGGGTCAGCAGAGGGCATGGCGCTGGCCCTGGGTGGTCTCGGAGACGCATACTATTTACGCGGTCATATGCGTTCTGCCTGCGACCAGTTTCAGGCCTGCATCAAGTTGTGTCAGGAACACGGTTTCGGGCAAATTGAGGTTTCAAACCGGAATATGGTCGGATGGAGCCGGATGCATCTGATGGAGTTCTCGGAAGCCATAGATGACGCTCTGGCGTCGATTGAAATGGCCAGAAAGGTCGGCCATCAGCGGGCTGAAATGATCGGCGCCGCTCTGGCGGGTATAGTTGAACTAGAACGCGGGAATTTTGTAGCAGCCCGTAAGCATTTGGAAAGCGGCCTTGAGTTGGCGCGCATACTCAAGGCTAGTAGCTTCATCGCTCAGGCGAACTTTATACTGGCACGCCTGGATATTGCCGAGGGAAAAACGCAGGCCGCCCAAAAATCAATTGAAGAAGCCTTGAATATAGTGCGTGAAGTGGGTCTGGCGTTCATCGGGCCGGCTGTGCTGATAGTTTCGGCTGTTCTTTCAGAGGATGACGGGCAGCGTTCAGCGTTCATAAAAGAAGCCGAGTCATTGCTGGAAAATGGTTGCGTCTCCCATAACTACTTTCATTTTGCTCGCGTTGCGATTGATTTGAGCCTGCAAAGTGGCGATTGGGCTGCGGTAGAGCGGCACGCGTCCCGCATGGAGGCGTATACGGCTGAACAAACGTTGGAGTGGTCCGATTTTATGATAGCGAGAGGGCGGGCACTGGCCGCCTGGGAAGAGGGTGATCGTGGTGAAAATAGTACCAGTCAAATCCGGCAATTGCTGTCCACAGGGGAGCAGGCTGGCCTCGCTCCCTTATTAACGGCCCTGGAAGCGGCGGTAGCTGTGCAATGAGTTGCTGAGTCGGATTTTTATTGGGGTTTAATATTCAGATAATTTTTCAATTTGATTAATAAGCAAACATTGGTTAAGGTGTTTGCCCAGTATCGAAGCGTGAAAGGAAGGTGATGAATAATCAAAATAATACCGCGGATACAGAAATGCTGAAACGATATTCTGACGCGTGGAACGAACATGATATTGAGAAAATCATGTTATATATGACTAAAGACTGCATATTTAGAACTGGTGGCGGGGAACAAGGCTACGGAACTCAATATCAGGGTACGGCTGAAGTGAGGGAGCGCTTTGAAAGTATCTGGGGTCAGTTTCCGGATGTTTGTTTCAAAAATGCCCGGCATTTCCTGCAGGGTGACAAAGGCTGTTCAGAATGGACATTCATGGCAACCGGCCCGGATGGAAAAAAATTGGAAATAGAGGGTTGCGATATATTTACCTTCAGGGATGGAAAAATAGCGGTAAAAAACACTTTCCTTAAGAGTAGCTAATGAGCCGCTTTCACGCTTGCAAAGAATGAAGCCGATCCTTTCTAAATAGCGCTTTCCGGCCCGGTATGCAGACAATCAAAAATACTCATAACAGGTTTTATTTCAAAATTAGCCTCGTTGCGTTTCTGGTTTGTCTGTTTTCTGCGGCCATATTTTTATTTAATGTACTCAATACACAGAAAAAGGAAGCCTTACTGACTCTGGATGCCATGCAGCTTGAGGCTAAAGAGGAAGCGGCTGAACTGGCCAGCTCCTTAAGAGCGTTAGAACCACTGGTAGAACAAATTGCAGCGGATCTTTCTGTAGGTAAACTAACTGTTCCTGAAATTGACCAACGCCTCAAACGGGATCTGGGGGACAATAGCTGGATGCATGGCCTCGGCCTGGCTTTTGAACCCTACCAGGCATCGGGCGAGGATCGCTTATGGTCGCGGAACTATACGGTAGGAGAGGACCGGCTTATTAGACGCCATCGTATTGACTATGACTATACCGATACGGAGCACGACTGGTATCGCAGGCCCCTGCTGGAGGGTCGTTACTGGAATGAGCCCTTTTATAGCCGGGCGGCTAAAACCCTGGTTACAGAGTACGGTGTGCCTTTCTGGTTGCCGGGTAAAACAAAAGGGGTCGATGCAGCCAGTGGCGTGGTTTTTGGCAATCTTTCGATAAGCAAAATCAAGCGTCTTGTAGATTTCGACAATCAGCATATAAGTTATTACTACCTTCTGTCCCAGCAGGGTCGATATATTGTGCATCCGGACCGGCGCCGAGTCCTGTCCGGCAAGACTATTTTCGAGTACGCCACCGAGCTACGGGATAAGCCCCTGCATTCGATGGCGGAGCATTCCGTTAGCGGAGGTAACGGTTACATTTTTCATATAGACCCGATAACCGGCGCTGAGACGTGGATGATCTATGAACCCATGAAGACGTCAGGCTGGACACTCGTTGTGGCGATTGATAACTCCCGCTTGATTGATCAGGATAATACCCGCCGGCAATGGTATTTGTTCATCATGCTGGTGAGCGTAACTGCGGTTCTTTTTGTGGCCGTCGTTTGTCTACGCAAACCGCTCACCCCGGGGAGGTTACTGAAAGCTTCAATGATAGCGTCCGTGTTTATTTTTTCCGCTGCGGTTTTTCTCTGGGTGGTGGAGGCTAAGTACCCAAATCAGGTGGATAATAATGACGAACTGAGAGTTATGAGTACCGAAGCGCTGAATGATTTCAAGCGAAGCCAGATTGAGGTGGCCATTGCTCGGCACCTGCCGTTCCCCAAGTTTATAGAAACTGGTGTGTACCTTCAATCCATCGAATTTGAAGGCGCAAATAACGTACAGATATCGGCCTATGTCTGGCAGCATTATCTTAAAAATGAGCATAAGGGAATAGCCAGAGGCTTCGTCCTGCCCGAAGCGGAGGCGCCTGTTATTGAGGAAGTTTTTCGAGACCTTAGCGATCCGGCTGATCCGGGTTGCCTGGATGAAGATATCAGCCTGAGGGACTGCGAGGAGGTGGTTGGCTGGTATATCTCGGCGAGCTTGCGGCAGGAATTTGACTACTCTCTTTTTCCGCTGGACTCCCAGCAGGTATGGTTGAGAATTTGGCATAAATCTTTCCGCGACAATATAGTATTGATTCCGTTTTTCGAGTCTTATGCGTTTCTAAACCCCAAGCTGGCTCCCGGTGTCCAGCATAATTTTGTGTTGCCGGGATGGGATATAGAAGAAAGTTGGTTCAGTCTGAATGACCTGGTTTTCGATACCAATTTTGGAAACAGGGATATACAGGGCTTACAACATAAATCTGAGCTGTACTATAACGTGAATATCAGGCGCCAGTTCCTGGGCCCGTTTGTTTCCACGCTTATTCCCGTGATAGTAATTTCCGTGTTGATGTATCTTCTGGTTTTGATTAGCACAAAATCGAGCAAAGCGTCGGAATGGCTGGGATTTACCGCAAATGATGTTGTGCTCGGGCTCTCAGCGCTGTTTTTTGTCGCCGCGCTCAATCATTCTGAGCTCCGGCAGTCATTGAAATCATCAAATATCATGTATTTTGAGTACTTTTATCTCGTCATATACATCATGCTGCTTTATGTTGCGGTCAGCTCTGTGTATATAGCAAAAAATGAGGCTATCGAAGGCGTTGATGAAAACTTCAAGGAAAAGTTTCTATACTGGCCGGTATTGTCGATAGCCCTGTTTTTAATTACTTTCCTGTTGTTTTTCTGATGCCCCTGTAAGGTCGCTAAGGCGGGGGTATCCTTACTTGAAAGAGACAGAAAAAACCGTGTGTTTAGCCATACCTGCGGGTAACTTTCCACCTCTTTGGCTGGGCTGCTATGTAGTTATTGAAAAGTAACATTTTTGTGATACCAGTGTTATACGGCCCTGTAACACTACGCATTCCTTAAACCAACAAGTGGAGAGAGAAATGTTAACTTTAAAAAAGATGGGTACAGTTGTAGTTCTGAGTACTGCAGTATTAATGAACACCAGTGTGTTTGCCAAAGAGCGTACCACCGGTCGCGGTACCGGCCCGGTAGTATTTGTGACTTCGCAAGGGTTGTACTATGATTCCATAGTGGTAGCCGACCCATTGCCTATGCGCGGTA
>JAUXFT010000042.1 GCA_030622755.1 Aestuariirhabdus sp.
CTGCGCGGCTTTGAACGCGCCATCGAAGTGAACGCCAGTGAAGTCGCCATTTTTGCAGCGGCCTCGGAAGCCTTTAGCCAGAAAAACATCAACTGCTCAATAAGTGAAAGTTTGTCGCGTTTTCAACCCATCATGCAAAGCGCCAAGGCGCAGGGTATTGCCGTACGCGGTTACGTTTCCTGCGTCATCGGTTGTCCCTACGAGGGGGAAGTATCACAACATAAAGTTACAGAAGTTGCAGAAAAGCTATTAGACATGGGCTGTTACGAAGTCTCTCTCGGCGATACCACTGGAGTCGGCACTCCCGCATCCATTAGCCATATGCTCGATACTGTCGCGAAAGAAGTGCCAATCGATCAGTTAGCGGTGCACCTGCACGACACTTACGGCCAGGCATTGGCCAATATTTATGCCGCACTGCAACGAGGCATCCGGGTAATTGATAGCTCCGTCGCCGGCCTCGGCGGCTGCCCCTATGCCAAAGGCGCCTCAGGCAACGTTGCCACCGAAGATGTTATCTATCTACTGAACGGAATGGGTATTGAACACGGAGTGGATCTCAACAAACTGATTGAAGCCGGGCAGTTTATTACGGATGCGTTAAGACGCAGTAATGGCTCCAAGGTTGCTCGGGCGATGCTGGCGAACGCCTCGTAAAGATGGGTTCATCGAGTAGCCATAGATTTTTCGAGTAGCGAATAAGCGCAAAAACTATTAGCTCAACTGAAGGCGGCCGCAGATCAGCGGCGACTGACTCTATAACAGATGCCGAAAGATGGTAAGCCTTTGTTTAACAAGAAAGCATGATTATGATAAGGGGAAAGTAACTCAACCAATAAAGACTGCGAGCAATCACTATATCTCGGTAGCCAGAAGCATAATTCTAATGCAACGCATTGTTTTATATGGAAAATAACTGCTGTTTCTGCTGAAGCATTTGGATAGGGAGCCACAGTGATATACGCCGCAAAAAGTGCGGCTAGTACGGCAAAGCTATCGCTTCGCCGGCCATGTTACGGGCGTTAAATCCTGTTAGCGCACTCCCGATTTGCACAGTAAATTGAACAAGTTATACTTGTCCTATATTTTGTACATGTGGAGCCGTGAAATGAGAGTAATAAATTTTTCCGACGCAAGAAATCAACTGAAAAGTGTACTTGATCAAGTCGTTGATGACTCAGATTACACTGTCATAACCAGACGGGATGCTGATGATGCAGTTGTTATGTCGTTAGATCAATTTAATGGATTAATGGAGACCGTACATTTACTCAAAAGCCCAGCGAATGCTGCTCATTTGAGCAAGTCTATCCAGCAATATCGTGCTGGTAAAACAGAAGAGCATAGCCTGGCCAATGATTGATATCCTGGCATGGACCAGGGAAGCCTGGTCAGATTATGTATATTGGCAAGGCCAGGACAAGAAAACATTAAAGCGCATAAACAAGTTAATATCAGATACTCAACGTAGCCCTTTTGAGGGAATCGGCAAACCCGAACCGCTCAAAGAAAATTGGGCAGGTTTCTGGTCACGTCGTATTGATGATAGTAATCGCTTGGTATACGCAGTTGACGACAATAAATTAACTATAATTTCGTGCCGTTACCATTATGAAAAATGATTTAACCAAGCGTTCAACCCTGTAATAAAGGTACTCATATATCGTGAAAATCAACGATCTTAAAACAGCCTTAAAAGATTCAACAAAAGAAGATCTGATTAAATCTATTATGGATTTATATAAAAAGAATGACTTCGTTAAGGATTATTGCATTTTAAAATATAGTGAAGGCAATAACAGTGAAATACTCTCTAAACACAAGAATATCATTAAAAATGAGTTCTTTCCTGATAGAGGTGACGGAAGAGGAAGACTTTCTGTTGCTAAAAAATCCATTTCTGAATTTAAAAAATTATCTGCTGATGAATTATCAATTGCAGAATTAATGATTTTCTACGTTGAAACAGGAGTAAAGTATACCGAATGTTATGGGGATATAGACGAAGCATTCTATTTGAGTATGGAAAATATGTATGAGCGAGCATTAAAGTTTATTTTTAAAAATGATCTATTACAGAATTTCAATGAACGATGCCTAAAGATAGTAAATGATACAATCGATATGGGCTGGGGATTTCATGATGGGCTTTGTGAAACATACTATAGCTACTACGAAGAAGATTAGCATAACAAACAGCAAGATGATCTCCGCCGATTGTACTGGCGTTCAGCAACGGCGCATAGATTCAACAAACAAATCAGCTTTGCCAGCAACTGATGTCCAGGAATAATCGGTTGCTGGCGCAGGTTATTGCTAAAACAAGAGTACTACAACGATTCAAACAGTTTTTATCCATATAGTTCAGTGAAGGGCGTTCCTACTCAGGTGCCACCTGAATTGTATTGAGCTTTGTCCATGCTTTGTTTGATCTGCTCCTTTTCATAAACTTCTCTTATCTCCCGCAAACGCTCGAGCTCATCCTGCGGATGTGCATCGATAGCTTCTTTCAACGCTATAGCGAGTAATTCACCGGCCAGATCGTTTGAATCCACGTCAAATACCGCAGACATGGCCTTTAATTCACTGAACAAGTTGGTTGGTATTGGAACATGCACAACATGCATTAACGAACTTGAAGCATCATGCTCGATTTCAACGGTTTTACCCCCGGCACGAAGTCCAGATATTAGTTCGTTGATTTTATTACTCATAAAGCCTCCAATGCCTGATTTAATGTTTGTAGAATACATCAGTATAACATATGGCGCCGTAAGGCCCGGCAGCGTTTACTCTCTTGCCAGATGTACGCGAACAACATTCGCAAGCAGCTACCTCCTTCTATACCGACCAGCGGTTAGTTCAGAATTCGAATAGATCGTAGGGTGAGACAGGGAGGTCGAGCCATGCCGTGGGGGCAGGAGCCTGTTCAAGAATAAAAAGGGGGCGGTGACAACTAATAAATATTTGTACTACCATTTGTTTACCAACCCCTTTATTTTGCTTTCTTGTTCTGTATGTCTCATCTATGAAATCAAAATCCAACAACAAAAAACCGTACCGTACTTTGACAAAATTTCTTATTATTGCCACCCTCGGTTTTTTCGTCCTGAGCGTTCTATTGGTGTTACCTTGGCGCTGGTTGCCACCACCCACCTCTGCGTTTATGTTGCAGGAGAGTTGGCAGAGCGAGCAGCCTATCACCCAGCACTGGGTGCCGATGTCGGAGATATCGCCCGATGTAGCCATTGCGATTGTCGCCTCAGAAGACCAGAAGTTTCCCCAACATTACGGTTTTGATTTTCACCAGCTATCAGAGGCATTTCAGGAAAAGCGTCAACGCAGGCGCGGTGCCAGCACCATTACTCAGCAACTCGCAAAAAATCTCTACCTGTGGCCCGGGCGCAGCGTGATGCGCAAGGGACTCGAGGCGTATTTTACCGTGCTGATTGAGATAGCATGGTCCAAGCAGCGTATTCTCGAGATCTACCTCAATGTGGTTGAGTTTGGTCCTGGTATTTACGGCGTGGCCGCTGCCAGTCAGCGAATCTTTCATAAACCGGCAAGCGCCATCACAGCCCGCGAAGCGGCGTTGATGGCAGCGGTGCTACCCAATCCTAAACGATTATTACTGGCCAGACCTTCAGACTATGTGCTGCAACGCGGCGCTCAAATTGAAGCTTCGGTGAGATCGCTGGGTGGCCCCGCTTATCTCCAGGGAATGCGAAATTAAAGGGCTCGGTGACGACTGATAATTAGTCGCGCCACCATTTGTCGAAAAATTAATCCATAGGGTCAGGCTGAACTTTCCCCGCTTTAACGGATACTAAAAACTAGCGAAAGATGTGGTCTCCAATGCCACGCTACAATCTTCTTTTTGAAATAAACCTGCAACCATCACTCAACATTCGCAGACAGCCCCCTCCTCTTCCAAGCCGACAAATGGCAATTTCAGAATTCGAATAGACCCGCAGGGGTGAGGCATGCTGTATCGGAAAATGCGGAGGCCATGGACGGCCGAGAGCGGCCCTTTGCTTCTGTTTCTTTACCGTGCTTCCTTTTAATAAGAAGAAAGAAATGAAGTCGCCCGTCAGGGCAAAACCTGTTTGCTATAAACAAAAAACCAACCGCTAATCCGTCGCCAACGTCACCCGAAAAGTAACCCCCTCGCCATCATCCAGATTAAACGCTTCCACCCGTCCCCGATAATGCTCGGTGATTAACCGCACAATATAGAGCCCAAAACCCAAATGGTGGCGATCACTGGTTGATGGTCGCATCGATACCATGGAATCAAACAGTTGTGCCCGCATATTTTCGGGCAATGAAGAACCGGTGTTGGTGACCGACAACAGACACTCTTTCTCTTTACGCTCCAGGCCGATAATTATTTCTGTGCCTGCAGGCGCAAAACCGGTGGCGTTATCCACCAGCTTATCGAGCAGTTGTACGATCAGGTCAGGATCTCCGATCATGGTAAATTGATCGCCCTGTTGATCGAGACGAAAATCATGATCGGAGTACACATCCTGATACGCCCGAACCATTCCATTGACGACCTGGTCTAACTCAAATTCAACTTTTTCAGCACTCGCAATACTCTGCTCAACACGTCGAGCTTCGCTCATGGCTTCGATAATTGAGCGCAAACGATCAGCGCCGGCCAATGCGCGGTTACGGTAGTTTTCGGCTGCCGGGGAGACGTTCTCGGTTTGTTGATTTTCCAGAGAGGTACGAATCACCGCCAGCGGAGTGCGCAGTTCGTGCGCCAGCTTGCTCGACAAACCTTGTAGATACTGGGTGTAGTTTTGCGCGCGATGATGCAGACGCGAAAAACTGCGTGACAGATCGCCAATTTCATCCTTCGCGCTGGATTCCTCAAAACGTTCCGCCAGCTGGCCATCGAGACTGATTACCTGTTCCGCCTGCTGACTGAGGCTGCGAATCCGCCATGACAACAACGCCGCGAACCCCATAAGCATTCCCAACACGACCATCATCACCAGCAAGCTGATTTTTACCAGCCCACCCCAGGCCTCATTGGCTAACAGTAAAATATCGCCAGTACCTTTTTGTACCAGTACCGCCCCAATGACTTTTCCTTCGAGCTTGTCCGAGATTAGCGCCTTATCTTTTCCGGCGAGGAATTCATCACTGGTCGTCGCCTCGGCGACAATAGCCGGCCCGAAAATCTCTTCCTTACTGCGTACCGGATACGCCGCCATCACCACCGCACGGTTGTCCGCAAACCGATACCAACCCACCGCAACCTCTCCCGTCAGGGCTTGCAGAACTTCCCGTTCGGCGATACGCCCGGGATCACTGTCGATCAATTGCAACCGGTTGGTATCATCCAGTATCCAGCGATAGATAATAGCCATAATGCCCTCGGCACTTTTATAGGAAGGCACCACCAGATCGGAAAACTGTCCCTGCCGCGCCAACACCCAGCGATGACTGTCAACCAGCACGAATCGACTGTCTGGCACCTCAAGTTGTCCGAGGCGTTTTTGTAAAGCTGCCGAAGGCTCAATCAGGTAGCCTCGAGCCAATTGCTGTTGGCGCATAAAGTTACGGAGTTGGAGACGCGATCTTTCCCCAGTATAAGCCGAGCCTATTAATTGCAAATTTTTCCCTTGCGGATGAACCACGCTAAAAGCAAACCGGCTACCCGCCATCGACAGTGGCAAACGCAGTTCAAGGTTATAGCCCTCTACCGTGTCCTGCCATTTCCCCCGAATTGAATTAAGCCGGGTGAGATAGACCCTGGACTTGTCAAACCGTAATCCTTTTGCGGTTATTGTGCCCGGGGCGCCCGTTGCAAACAGAATTTGCTGCAGTTCTCCGTCCGGATTTTGCAGCTGTAAGATGACAGAGTCGGAGGTGAATATAGAGGCATGTATCGGGTTCTGGTAGCTAATGTCTGGAACCTTTACAGCCAGATGCACATACAGACCATTTCGGTTTTCGTTACTTCCACGATCAATTGCCAGCTTTAGGATTGCCGAAAATGATGAGGATCGCTCACCTGTATAGCTGTAGGCTCTTGCTCCTATGGATCCACTCCAGTCATCATCGTATCCATCTACAGCAATCGGCGACGTTAGCGGATACGCGTATATATCCGCCTCACCCCCTTGCTGCACGTAACGGGGTTCCGGGTAAAAGGCCTCTTCGCGTCCGACACTTTCGCCAATAATGCGAGCACTTGCCAGCACAGTGCTTTCCTGCCCTTTGCGCAGGACCTTCTCCATCTCCTTAACATACTGACAACCCGCCCACGGCAAGGTCAGGGTTACCAGCGCGATAATCACCAATTGCCAGCGCAGCTTCATTTAATTCTTCTCACCCGATCATCGGCATTCCCTGGATCAGGAAAAAAATCGAGGTGGCTGTTAAGGGCTGCTGTGATACCTGTCATGTTGAAGAGTTCACCTGATTATTCTCTTTTTATATTTCTTTTTTTATTTCTTTTTTTATTTATTGAAACCGCGCTTCATAAAGTTACGGGATCTGTCCAGGTCACTGCCGCTTGATCCAAACTGAACACCGCTGCCATCAGCAAAATTCCAGACGAAATACCTCAATCCATGAGGGGTTCACAACAGATTAGCTGATTTTACCTGTTTGCAACTTTGTATGTGGACTCAACCACTTCGGTTCCATCGATAACCAAAACCATAGACCGTTTCTATTGCTCCAAAATCTGAATCGCTCTGCTGGAATTTTTTACGGATACGTTTGATGTTCGAGGTGATCGAATTATCATCGAGCACAACATTGGCAGCGTCCATCAATTGTTGACGGTTTTTTACATGACCTGGATTACGTGCCAATCCATTAACCAGCCAAAACTCCGTCAGGGTTAGCTTTATCGGGACCCCCTTCCACTGTGCTTCCATGCAGTCACCGTCAAGCTGCAGGTCACCACAATCGACATGATTCTCTTGTCGAGAGACTTCTTTCATAGCATCGATACGGCGAAATAACGCAACGATACGCGCAAGAATATGAGCACTACTGATATCTTTGGTCAGGTAGTCATCCGCACCCAGGCGTAACCCGGTAATGGCATCAATTTCATCATCGCGTGCAGTCAGGAAAATAATCGGTAATTGTGGTGCCATCGTACGCAGCTCGCGGCACAGATCGAAACCACCTTCGATCTCATCACCCAGTCCAACGTCTATCACCGCCAGTTCAGGCAATCGTTGCCTGAACGCCGTCAGTGCTTCGGCCCGGCTAGCATAAACACTGACGTCATACCCTTGCCGACTTAATACCGAACGATAGTTTTCACGAATGGCCACTTCATCTTCTACCAACGCCACTCTACGCCCCATACATCTGCTCCTGCTGAACTGTATCACTAACAGTTTCTATGGTTATTTTACGAGCTATTTTTTGAATTCTGTTTACCAACACGTCTTATGAATTATTAACAATCCAGTTTCCGAACAATGGCACGTCGATATCTGTTCTGGTTTTTATTATCAAACGCTTAAGTTCAAGGCACAAGCTCCTGCCACAATTGATCACAATTGATCAGCACACTGCCCCTTTTCCGCCCCGTACCTGCCCGCACAATCTCCTGTAATAGCTGTGTCGCTTCTTTTCATAAAGAAATTCAAAAAGAAACTCATAAAGAGCCCCGGAAACAGATTCATATCTGACTGAAGTCGAATAACAAACACAGCAATCCACTAACAGGAAACCTCTCATGAACACCCCCAGACAGCACATCGCAAGCTCACCGCAAACCGTGAAGACGGTGCTTGCAGCCAGTATCATTACAGCTTGCAGTCTTTTCATTGCCTACAGCACTAATGCGATGGAACACCGCTCACTTCAGCAGGTCAGTCCTGCTGCGCTACCTACCTACACCACGACTACAACTAGTCCTGCTAATGCCGCTACTACAAATAAAGACCAACTCAGTGCCGGCGTGTTGATGTTTCCCGGCAGCGACCAGCAGCAACAACCCGGTATTCAGCTAGCCAGTGAAGCCCATATACAGATCAATGCGATGGTTGCGCGGATTACCCTGAAACAGAGTTTTCGCAATCCAACCGATCAATGGTCAGAAGCGATCTACCAGTTTCCCCTGCCAGAACAATCTGCCGTGGATCAATTGAAGATTCGCATTGGTGAACGACTGATCATCGGAGAGATTCAGGAAAAAGCCAAAGCCAGGGCGACGTATGCCAAGGCAAGAGCGGCAGGTAAGGCCACGGGGCTGGTAGAACAACAGCGCCCTAACCTGTTTACCAGCAAGGTAGCTAATATCCCCCCCGGCAAAACGATCGACATTGAGATCAGCTACCTGCAGGAGATTAGCTACCAGAAAGGGAGTTATTCGATGATTTTTCCGATGACCCTGACTCCACGTTACATTCCAGGACTGCCCCTCCCGGTAAAACCCCCGAAAGAGTCACAACCAGGATGGGCCAATAATACCGATCAGGTTCCGGATGCCAGTGAAATCACACCCCCCCAACAGTTTGATGCGGGTTTCAGTAACCGCATTCAACTTTCGCTTTCGGTCGATGCCGGATTGCCCCTGGCCAATTTACACAGCACTAGCCACCCGCTACAAATCACCCGTGAACAGCGACTCTATCAGGTACAACCGGCAGCAGGCCTGGTTCCTATGGACCGGGATTTTCACTTGAGCTGGACTCCTGCTAGCGGCAACGCCCCAACAGCAACGGTACTTATTGAAGCAAAATCAACATCAGCTAATGAAACCTCCTTACATAAAGGTGAAGGCAAAGCTGCAACAGACCCGATATCGAGTAGCACAATACCTAGTAACAATGCGCAAGAGTCCCCTGAGCAGACCGACAGCTACTACAGCATGCTCACACTGCTCCCCCCGGAATCAACCGATCAACAAGCACCTCTTAGCCGGGAGCAGATCTACATTATCGACACCTCAGGCTCGATGAGCGGAGCTTCCATCGAACAGGCCAAAGCTGCACTGAAACAAGCTATCAGCCAGCTTGGTCCCGATGATTACTTCAATATCATTGAATTCAACTCTCAAACCCAGGCTCTTTTCAGCGCTCCTCGCCGAACCTCAATGTTTAGCATCGCCGAAGCATTACAGTTTATCAGTCGGCTAAATGCTAACGGCGGGACCGAGATCGCCCCAGCGTTGCAGACCGCATTCTCTCAAACTCGCAGTAGTGCAGACACCAGTCAGGTTATTTTTATCACTGATGGCAGTATTGGTAATGAAGTACAGCTGCTGCAGCAAATAGAACGGCAACGTGGAGAGCGTCGCCTGTTTACCATCGCCATCGGCTCTGCACCGAATCGTTTCTTCATGCGCAAAGCGGCCCAATTTGGCCAAGGCAGTTACACCCACATCAACCAGCCGGATATGGTGAAACAACGTATTGAAGATCTGTTCGACAAACTCAAAAAACCGCTATTAAGCAATATCATCATTCAATGGCCAGAAAGCGCTGACCAATGCCCTGAGAGTGCCGCAGATCTGTTCGCCAGTGAACCCCTGATTCTCTATTGCCGGCTGTCGAATCTGGACGGCCAGGTGATTATCCAGGGACAGCAGGGTTCAGAGCACTGGACCCAGCAACTTCCACTAAAAAGCTTGCAACGAGGAGCCAGGGATATCAGCAAACTGTGGGCGCGAAACAAGATCGAACGGCTGGAAGATGAACAGCTGGGAACTCTGCAAGATGATGCTTTGAAGAAGCGCATTTTGCAGCTTGCTCTGGATCACCAGCTGGTAAGCCGTTACACCAGTTTAATCGCCGTCGATCGCACACCAATTCGCCCGGACATGGCGTCGCTGGATTCTGAACGTATCGCCAACCTTATGCCTGCAGGCAGCAAAATGAGTGCATTCCCGAAAACCGCTACGCCCTCTCTGCTGTTAGTCTCTGGCGGCGGCTTTCTATTGCTGTTCGGTCTGGCCGGTCTTTGGCAATCAACGCGTAGCAAGAGATGCCTCGCCGGAAACTCGGCTAAACAAAATCGCCATCAGGAGTCAGGATGCGTTGCTTGATTGATTGGTGTCGTTTGATGCCATGGCGCCGCCTGTTGCTAGTTGCCAGTCTGGCTGCGGTGCTTGGCGGCACTTCCCTGGTAGCGCAGGGAGGTTACATCCATGCGAAGGCCCATCTGGCCCAACTGCTGCTGGATCGGGCCTGGCAGCAAAGCTTGACCAGCGGTGCACCAGCGCGCCCCTGGCCATGGGCAGACAGCTATCCGGTGGCGCAACTGGAGATTCCATCCATTGCCCTCAAGCAGGTTGTACTCAGTGGCGCCAGCGGACGCAATCTGGCCTTTGCACCAACCCATTTGCAAAGTTCTGCAGCGCCTAACACCGGCAGCACTACGGTTCTAAGCGCTCACCGAGACACTCATTTCCGCCGACTGCAAGAGTTATACAAAGGAGATCTGATCGTTCTGCATAGCCTTGAAAGTAGTCAACAATATCGCATAAGCGGAATAGAAATTGCCGATATTCGTCACCAGGAACTGGCTCTTGATTCCGGAGATCGCTTACTACTGGTGACCTGTTATCCCTTTGCGTCGCTCTCATCTGGTGGCCCTCTGCGTTACGTCATTAGCGCCGAGCCCATGACCGCACTCTCAGATCCTTTCACTCCACACCCCGAGCCTGTCACCGCACACGCAGAGCATTTCACCCCACCCATAGCTTCGCAAACGCCGCTCAAACAACCACAACTTTCTCAAGAACCATCATCGCTAAACCATCAATCACCTGTAACCCGGCAAATGACGGCGCAACTCGGCACCAGCAGTGACTGGGTTTTTTAATCGCTTCACTTTCATTGAAATTTACATCGAAATCAGCATTGAAATCAGCTTCGGAAATAGCATCGAAATAAACATGGAAACTCATATGAAACAGACCACGCTCTATCACCCTGTTGGCCCACTCGGTTACCGCCGCCTGCAACATCAACCTGATGAAGGACTTAAACTGCTTGCAGCCGGACGACGGTATTTCTTTCCACTACTCAGCCCATTTCAGGCCACCCTGATTGCCCGCCGCTGGTATCTGCCACGACACGGATGTGCCTGGGTATGTCGTTTCACTGTCGCAACTGAGGCTCTTTATCCCTACCCGCATAAAGACTGGAGCAACAGTGGACGCGATGAATATCGTATCCCTAGCCAGAACCTCCCAACACTGACTTCGCACCTGATAGCACCCGTTGAAATCATTCAGCATCTGACGCTCAAGCATACCGATATCCGACTAATGCAACGACTACTGTCCAGCCACAGTCTGGTCAGCTCAATGCAACGAAAAGCCCCACCAGGCCAGAAACCCTTACCTTTTTTGGAAATTCATCGCTAAGGAGGCTTCCAGGCGGCGGTAATCATTTAACTGGAACGGTAAAGCGATTACTATGGGCGCTGATCTGAACAACCATTAACCAAGAAGGTTTAAGTGCTAGGCAAACTCTTCAAAAAGAAACAGGAAGCGTCTAAACCTGAGCTACCGACCCACGCCAAGAGTACCACCCCTCGCCACCACCAGCAGAAGGGTAAAAATCGAGGTCGCAAGCAACAAGAAGTTACCCCCTGGGATATATCCCAGTTCGAAGTTGCTCCCCAACCGGGTAAATCCCGTTTTCATGATTTCGATCTACCCCCGGAACTGATGCGTGGTATTCACGAGCAGGGCTTCGAGTACTGCACCCCTATCCAGGCCGAAGTTCTGGGTGCGACCCTGAGTGGTCGTGATGCTTTGGGCCGCGCTCAAACCGGTACCGGTAAAACAGCCGCTTTCCTGATATCTACCATTAAACAATTAATGGATACGCCTTCACCTGACAATCGTTACGTTGGCGAACCACGGGCCTTAATGATTGCCCCTACCCGTGAACTGGCCATGCAGATCGCCAAGGATGCCAAGGCTCTCACCAAATATTGTAATCTGAATGTGACAGCCATCGTCGGAGGGATGGATTACAGCAAGCAACAGCAGCACCTGCATGAAGAATACGTAGACATTCTGGTCGCCACACCGGGTCGCTTGCTCGATTTTTATGAGAAGCGGGATCTGTTTCTCGACCTGGTCGAAATCATGGTTATCGACGAAGCTGACCGTATGCTCGATATGGGTTTCATTCCCCAGGTACGTCGAGTTATTCGTGCCACGCCTCGCCGCGGTGATCGTCAAACACTTCTGTTCAGTGCGACTTTTACCCCCGAAGTCATGGACCTCACCCGTCAATGGACTTATGAGTGCATTATGGTCGAGATTGAACCGGAAAATGTCGCCACAGATACGGTTGAACAGATCGTGTATCTGGTTTCAGATACAGAGAAATATCGCGTATTAAAAAATCTGTTGCGTACAGAAGACTGTGAACGCGTCATTGTATTTGCCAATCGCCGGGACCAAACCCGACGCCTGACTGAAAAACTGCAACGTGACCGGTTCAGTGCGGACATGCTATCGGGTGAAGTGCCGCAGAAAAAACGGGTGCGTACTCTCGAAGATTTCCGCTCTGGCAAAATCAAGGTGCTGGTCGCTACCGATGTAGCCGGACGAGGAATTCACATCGATGCCGTCAGTCATGTAGTGAACTACACGCTGCCGGAAGAAGCGGATGATTACGTGCACCGTATCGGCCGTACCGGCCGCGCCGGCGCCAGTGGTATTGCGATCACTCTGGCCGGTGAGGAAGATTCATTCCTGCTGCCAGCGCTGGAGAAGATGCTGGGTAAAAAACTGCCTTGCTCACAGCCTCCCGCTGAACTGATGGGTGGTTAGTTATAAATTTTTGCTGCAAGGCTCTATTTAGCTAGCCCCCACTATTAACCATTTCTTGATATAACGTGGCGTTTTACATGCGCCACGTGAATTAGCATTGCACCACTCCGATTATTTCTGTACCACCTTTACTGTACTTTCGTTACTGTACTTTCAATAACCCACTTTCATTACCTGCCTTTCTTTAAACGCATGCTCTTTACCGAGCTATTCACAACAACGCTTTCGCTAATCCGCCATCTCCGGCGGATCAGAGGATAGGCGAACCAGAAGATATCCCCAACCCTACTATGGCCATAGGGACTCAAACCCTCAGAGAAGGGATGATTTTCACGCCAAAGCAAACTGAATAATACGACATCACGGCAAACACAACTCGCCACTGTGCTGTCGAGTAGATAGAGAAAATTGGAGTAAAAAAGAAGAGGGTTCAGATAAAAAGGAGTTTAAAACGATGATTTATCATCAAGGTGGCCAACCACTATATGCCGTTTTTAGCTCGCTTAAAAGTAATGAGTCGCGTTTTTTAAAAAATAAAATCAACGTCGTTAAATTCACTTGTTTGTCATATTTCCAGAGTTACTATCGAGTGCAAGGTAGTGATTGTCAGTCATAGTTCGATTCTGAATTGTTGGATTTAAATTCTACTGGAACTTTGGTTGACCTCTCATTGACCCCTTCGCCCGGAAAATAAAGAGGTAGCCTCTGTTATGGATGATGCAATCAAGATCGACCTTCTTCCCTACGAAAAAATCAGTTACATCCTCGACACTAACGTTCTTATTCACGACCCCAATTCATTATTCAATTTCGAAGAACACCGCGTCATGATTCCCATGACGGTGCTCGAGGAGTTGGACAAACTAAAAACAGGCAAGCACACCATCGCCGCGGACTGCCGCCAGGCCATTCGAGAAATTGATAGTATTGTCGGCACCTCCTCCCCGGAACAGATAGACGATGGAATTCCTATACCGCGTGCAACCCAGGATGCACCCTCTGGCTGTCTTTCGATACTGACCTCCTCACCTACTGACAACCTAAGCTATCTACCCAATAACCTTAACGACAATAAAATCATCAACGACATCTGCCAATGGCAGGCTGACCACCCGGAAGAAAAAGCCGTACTGGTCACCAAAGATATCAATATGCGCCTGAAGGCTCGTGGTTGTGGCTTACAGGCAGAGGATTACCAGAATGACAAGCTGGTTGCTGATGTCGAGCTATTAAATAAAGGCTATATAGAGGTTGAGGGGAGCTTCTGGGATCTAATTGAATCCGTCGAAACCTGCCAGATGGAAGGGGCAACGCACCACAGCCTTGAGCGTGTTGGCGTACTGGCTGATGTTTACCCCAATACCTTCGTGATTGATGAGCAGGGTTTTGTCGGTCGCGCCATAGAAGTGACTGATGATCATGTTGTGCTGCTACACCTTAACCACGATGCATTAATGCATCAGGAGGCCTGGGGACTTCATCCGCAGGATATCCATCAGGCGTTAGCCATGAACCTGCTACTGGATCCTGACATTCATCTGGTTAATCTCACCGGTGCAGCAGGTTCCGGAAAAACCATTCTGGCACTGGCGGCGGCTATCGAAATGACGGTGGCCAACAAACATTATCGCCGAATCATTGCTACGCGGAGCACTCAAGGCCTGGATGAAGACATCGGTTTCTTGCCCGGTACCGAAGCTGAAAAAATGGAACCCTGGTTAGGCGCGATTACCGATAACCTGGAAGCATTGCATTGCGATGACGAGAGTGCCCATGGCAGCGTCGATTACATTCTCAACAAGGTGCCGCTGCACTTTAAATCACTCAATTACATTCGTGGTCGCAGCTTTCAGCACAGCCTGATTATTATCGACGAATCGCAAAACCTGACGCCTCACCAGATAAAAACCATCATTACTCGTGCCGGCAACGGCAGCAAAGTGATCTGCCTGGGCAACCTTGCACAAATTGACACACCCTATCTGGGTGCCACCAGCTCAGGCCTCACTTACATGACCGAACGATTCAAGGATTTCAAATACGGAGGTAATATCCAGCTACAAGGCGTACCTCGCTCACTTCTGGCCGAGTTCGCTGAATCCCACCTTTAAACTTATTAATATCAGGACGCTATTGGCTTAATATGGCGTCCTGATATTTGCCCTTATTCATCGATTTTCCGACACTATATATACCGTTTCAAGCAGCGTTACACTCAATCGGCTCTATCGGAATCCCTTGCCACTTCAACCAATACACAACAGACTCATCGATTTCGTCCACTGAACTGTTCCTATTGTCGCTTTGCTCAAACTGTAACCGGGTAAGTAGCGCATCAGCGCCAAACACAAGTGCTAATTCAGTCCCCACCGCTATTAACGGAAATATCAGGTACTGACCAACAACCGAAAACTCCCACAACACAGACAACCGATACAACATAAAGAGAATCAGGACACTACTAACTATTAGACCTACGATCACGGCTGCTTTCATCACTTCTCGCATCACTTCTCTCCTTGATTGCTAGCTGAGACACATTTACGACTGCAATCCTGACAACAACATATGAAGGTTAGATTTCAGATTTGTGATTTTTTGGCTGCACAAACTATTTTTTCACCAGTTTTCATCTCGACAAGAATTTGTATTACCATTAGATGATTGCTTACTGACTTCCAAGGTTTATCAACGTGCTGATTCTGATTTCTCCCGCTAAAACCCTCGACTTCGATACGGCCCCGATCACTGAACAATTCAGTCAGCCGGAGTTTCTGGATGATTCATCAGCGCTGATCAAAGAGCTCAAGAAGCTAACCCCCGATGCCGTGAGCCAGATGATGAAAATCAGTGACAAACTGGCAGCCCTGAATGTCGCGCGCTATACCGGCTGGAAGCGCCCTTTCACTGAACAAAACGCCAAACAGGCCTTGCTGGCATTTAAAGGAGATGTCTACACCGGCCTTGACGCCGAGACACTCCCTGAGGAAGGGCTCAACTTTGCCCAGAAACACCTACGCATCCTGTCGGGTCTGTATGGCTTACTCAAACCACTGGATCTGATGCAACCCTATCGGCTGGAGATGGGTACACGCTTCGCCAATGCTAGAGGAAAAGACCTCTACGCCTTCTGGGGAGAGAGTATTACTGAACACCTGAATGAACACCTGGAAGAGCAGGAGATGCATGAGGTTATCAACCTCGCTTCGAACGAATATTTTAAAGCCGTGAAACCAAAACTACTCAATGCCCGGATAATTACTCCGGTATTTAAAGACCTAAAAAATGGTCAATACAAGATCATCAGTTTCTATGCGAAAAAAGCGCGCGGTTTAATGACAAGATACATCATCGATGAGCATATCGATAATGCCAATGCCTTGAAGAGTTTTGATTATGAGGGGTATGAGTACAACCCGGAAATGAGTCGAAGCGATACTTTAGTCTTTACCAGGGATGAGCCTACCTGAAGCTACTAAAACAGAATATTGCCTGCGTAGTTAAAAAGCAGGCAATTGGGTTTCTTCATCTTCTAACTGGATCTGCCCAGATAAGGAAAAAAAATGTTCAAGGGCCTTCTGGGTATCTGTATTAATCCGACAATGAATGTACTTACCCTGCTTGTCTACCTCAATCAAATCAGCGTTCAGCAGCTCTTTCATGTGGTGAGAGATTGTAGGTGCACCAATTTTTAATGCGTGAATGATGTCTGCAAGCATACACCCGCAGACATCATCCGGTTTCAACACACCTTCTCGGTGACGTAATATTTCAAGATAAATAGCCAGACGATTTTCATTCGACAGCGCCTTAAACGCCTTGGCAAGCTGTTGTTTTCTCAAAACAATCTCCTCAGAAACTTCAGATTGCATAGTAAACGCCTTGCCTGTCGCTGTCACCTGTCGCTTGCCATTCATCAGATGCCCGTCGCTAACGGAGAAATAAAAGCGGGTCGACGACGATCTTTACGCCCTTGCGCAAGCTTCTCTGATTGAACTCGACGCTCAGCGATGGCACCTTCCCAGAGTGGACGTTCGTCAGTCTTCACTGCCCGGTCAACTGCTTGCTGGCTAGCCATCACCTCATCGCTAACCGTTTCATTAGCGGGGCTTATTACAGAAACCAGAAACTGGTCCATTGCATAAAGAACTGAAGCACCAACAATGATCACCAACGGTGCCAGCACAAATTGTCCTACAACACTGAATTCGATGTGGCTGGATAACTGGTAGAGCCCTACGTTAAGTCCTGCGTAGGTCATGAAAAACACGGTGTGAATAATGTTCCTGCGGTTCATGTTAATCCTCCTTGGATTATTTTCTTACTGTTCAACACTTCGACAACTGTAAAACTATACCTTAGTTCGATAATTGTCAAATTGTATATTTATCAAAGTAATACCTTTTAGCGATAACGTCACTTTCATCTCACTGCGTTTGCTCATGAGCTTCATCATGCTCAATCGATCCTGTTAACGAATCGCAATACAGGGTAACGCCGCATAGCACTGCTTACCTGGGAGAAATCGGGTGATATTCCGGGGAATTCGAGGGGGAGGGTTAGTTATGCATATAAATCAATAAGTTAGCCTATTGATTAAGTTGATTATTTTGCCACCAACTTGGGTAATTCTGTTGCCAACTCCGAACCTACAAAGCTTTTAATCAATTGCGGATTCAGGTCCGGCTTGATGCGATACGCTTCGCTCATGGACTCACGAGCTTTTATCAGGGAACCCTGAACCAGATAGAGAGCGGCTAGAACGATTCTTGGGTAATAGGTTCGATCATCCCTCTGGCAAGCTAACTCTGCTTGCTCTAGCGCTCCCTTCACATCTCCACAAAGAAACAATGCCCATGCCAGAACCGCTCCCCAAACCGATAACCGGCTATCCATCGGGCTAATTTTTATGCTTTTCAGTAAGTATTCAACCGCCTTGTCAGTCTCATTTTCCAGCAGACATACCGCCCCTAAAGAGGCCCATGCCTGAGCATTGGCCGGTGCTAGTTCTACCGCGTTTTGTAAAATAGGCTTTGCGCGGGAAATATAGTTTAGGTCTGCCAACGCACAGCCTGCGTAACCAAGCACCGTTGAATCCATATTATCCAGGCGCAACGCACGCTCTGCCGCTGCCACTGCTTCTTCTTTAACCGCTTCGGGATTTACCACCAAGTCGAACCGATGCCCTAATGCCAACACAAATGCCAGGTAGCCATTTGCCAGTGAGAAATTATTATCAAGGGCTACACTTTTGCGCAGTAGATCAATGGCCTCACTAAAAGTTTCCTGATGCCACCCTTTCAAGGCTAATATCCCACTCGCTTCGATATAGAGGGATCGGGCGCTTGGTTCCCCCCGGTCAGACTGCGTAGCCAATAGCATTGCCTTGACCAGCTGTGGTTCCAGTTTTGCAATAATTAAATTTGTCATCGCCTTTATTGGCATGCCATTCGGGTCCAGGGTTGATTCAAAAAGCTCAGCCCATAATCGATAACCCGTAGCGACATCTGTAAGATGAATATTTAGCCTTAAACAATCATCAATTACCTGAGCACTCCCCTCCAACGCATAATTCACTCCAGCGAGTTTTCCAATTGAATGCTGAGAATCCGAAGAATTTCTATCTTCGCCCATAGCTATAAATGAACGAAGCTCTAGTAAAGGAACCCTGGTGAGTACAGTCTCCAGCTCTGCAACCATCCCGGATACATATTCATCCAGTTCTACATGACCACGCACTTTATTAAACGGTATGATCAATAACGAAGGGGTAGCAACATTTTCATTTTGCGATTGACCATTTTCGTCCTGCTGCTGCGCTATAGATTCGACCGCGCTGTTAAGTTTTTGTTGCGGGGTGAGCTCAACTGCGACTTCAGCATGGTTCTCTACAATCTCACCCTCCTTAATGCATTGTGGCGTACAATTAAAACGAAATCCTCGACCGTGGACGGTTTTGATATAAGACTGAGTATTTCCACTGTCACCCAGCACCTTTCTGGCGTTTTTAATCGCACTGGCAACCGTTGAATCAGCAACGCAGCGACCAGCCCAAACTGTGCCAATTAATTCATCGTAGCTAAACAACTGATCCGGGTGACTTGCAAAGTGAACTAACAGATCGAATACCAACGGCTCAACCGGAACCAGTTTGTCACCTCTACGCATCTCATAGCGCTGAGTATCAATCTCTATATCCGCAAATTGAAAAACCATAACCACATAGCCCTACAAAACTCTGGAACAATAACCACCGCACAAGGAGTCATCCAAAATGAAAACCGTTTTGTAACCTTTCAACTATAGTCAAGGGTGAAAATTTTCGACAGGTAACCTACCAACAGCACAAACTATCTACCTGTCAATTCCCCGGAGACAAGCTGAACAAGTTCATGCAGAATTGATGAATACTCTATATTTCTATTAGTGAGCGTTTAGCTATTGATGTAATGCAATCTATAAATCTATCCAAGGTCGATCTATGGCCTTTTTGCTATATAGAACCCGAAGACCAACAGTAAGTCCTGGAGAATATAATGAGTAGCGATAACACGGAGTACGGGCAACCCACCGATCAGAAATTTGCATCTTTTGCTGATTTTTACCCATTTTACCTGGCCGAACACTCTAATCTGATCTGCCGCAGATTGCACTTTGTCGGCTCTACGCTTTCACTATTATGTTTGGCGAGCCTGTTTGTCACCGGAAACTTCTGGTATCTATTGTTGAGCTTGTTACTGGGTTACGGTTTTGCCTGGACCGGACACTTCTTCTTTGAGCACAACAAGCCAGCAACCTTCAAATATCCGTTTTACAGCTTTATGGGGGACTGGAAAATGTATTGGGAAATTATCATTGGTAAAATTGAGCGCTAACGCTCTATCAGTTAACTGTTTACTGCTCAATAATATCTGACAATAAGCACTCCCTATGAAATTGCTCGCACCCTTCGGAGAAGGATCCTATGCTCAACATGGATTTCGATAGACAAGTAGTTATCGACACCAATAAGCAACCCTGGCAAGTCAGTCCTATGCCCGGAGTATGGAGAAAGCCTTTGGCCAGGGAAGAAGCTGAGGGTGGACATGCCACCAGTCTGGTGCGTTACGAAGCAGAATCGCATTTTTCATCGCATAGTCACCCTTTTGGTGAAGAGATTTTAGTACTGGAAGGAACCTTTTGCGATGAACATGGCGAATATGGACCGGGAAGTTATTTTCGCAATCCTCCAGGCAGCTCCCACATACCTTTTAGTCCTGAAGGCTGTGTGCTTTTCGTGAAACTGCATCAGTTCATGCCTGAAGACACAGCACAGTTTTGCATTGATACTCATCGTACCCAGTGGCTCCCGGGTCAAGGCGGCCTGCAAGTGATGCCTCTACATAACTTCGGAAATGAACAGGTAGCGTTGGTTAAATGGCCCGCCGGAGAACATTTTCAACCACATCGCCACTTTGGCGGAGAAGAAATTTTTGTAATTAGCGGTGAATTCTGTGACGAACATGGTCGCTATAGCGCCGGGAGCTGGATTCGTAGCCCACACTTGAGCCAACATAATCCTTATGTCGAAGTAGAAACCATCATTTGGGTAAAGGTAGGTCACCTTCCAACCACCAACAAATGAGTACACCTTATAAAATTTATGATTATCTTTTTATAAATGCACTTCATTTCAGCCTAAAAGTTACACATCAAATTAGTTTACTTTCCTCATCTTTTCATCCTACATTCAAAACACTTGAGAGGAATTCTTCAAACGTAAACCTGCTAGACGTAGAATTTTATGAAGCAAAAACAAACAATTTTCCTGAATTTTTTATCACAACCACATCGGCATACAGACTTAATTTCTCCCTTCATTAAA
>JAUXFT010000124.1 GCA_030622755.1 Aestuariirhabdus sp.
AGCAAAAAAGCCAACCGCAATCGCGCCGTAGAGGCCAGCGATCGGTCCGGCGCCAGAAGATACCCCAAAGGCTAACGCCAGCGGTAAGGCAACAATGGCAGCAGTAATGCCGCCAAGGATATCACCCCGCAGGTTGTGGAAGTGTAAGCCGTGGATGATGGCCAAGTGAGTACCCTTGAATGCGTAATGTCAGTGTTATTAAATCTTGGGCTAAACCACCATGGTAGGCTAGGGGAGGCGAGGTGAACAATCGACTTTAGTGGCGTTTATAGTTGTTATGTGGTTGTTATGTGGTCTTTATGAGGTTTGTAAAAGCCCCTGTATCATGGTGATATTATTACCCAGTCAATGAATGGACGTATGACTCAATATATGAACGTATCCCTGAATGAAGGTATGATCCAATACATAAATCAATATATGAACGAAAAATAAACATTACCTGCTGACCGAGAGCCCAGTGCCAGATCTGATTGCTTTTATACATCGCCGCAGTGCCCTGATGATCGGCGGATTGCTCCTGCTACTGGTGCTGTTGGTATGGGTCAGTGGCTCCCTGTCCCGTCAGGTGGCCTTTGATCAACTGCAGGAGAGCGGCGTCGCAGAACTCAACCGCTATGCCAATTCCCTGGGCGTCACGCTGAGCCGCTATGAATTTATTCCAGAGTTGTTATCAACTAACCCCTTATTACGGGACTTTCTGCAAGACAAACGCGATGAGCAGGTTTCCCAGCAGTTGAATCTGTATCTGCAGAAGATGAACGAGGTCAGCAACACGTCGGATATTTATCTTCTGGACAGCCTGGGTACCACCGTTGCTGCCAGTAACTGGCATCTGCCCACGACTTTTATTGGCAACAACTACAATTTTCGCCCCTACTACACACAAGCGATGGAAGGCAGGCGAGGTCGCTATTACGCGCTGGGCTTGTCGTCTCAGAGACGGGGATATTACTTCTCTTACCCGATCACCGACGCCGAAGATATTATCGGGGTGATCGTTATCAAGATCAGTCTCAGTGATGTTGAATTGCAATGGAATAGTACTCGATTGCCCGGGCAGCCGGATCTGGTCGTGACGGATCCGCAGGGAGTCGTGTTTATCTCCACCAATCCCCAATGGTTGTATCACTCGATGCAGCCATTAGGTCCGGTAGATCAGCAGCGTGTTCGACTTGAGCGTCGCTACGGTGATCACGCCCTGGGAACCCTCAATGCCCGAGCGGGATTATTGCCGGAAGCCTTAAAGGATTCTCCAGCGCGCATACTGGTGATTGACGAGCAGCGACGTCCCAGGAGTTATTTGGTCAACAGTCTGATGATGGAGGATGCTGGCTGGCAGGTGCATCTGTTGAGTGTCACCGAGCCGGTTCGTAACCAGGTGTTGACCACGGTTATCATTACCGCTGCACTGTTTGTCATCGTCGCCTTGTTATTGCTATTTCTTATCGAGCGGATACGTTACATTCGTAACTTGCGCCAGGCTCATGATCTGCTGGAGAGCAGGGTCATTAGTCGAACCGCTGATCTGTCGAAAACCAATCAACAATTATTGGCAGAGGTCGAAGAGCGTCAACGTACCGAACAGATGCTGCGCCAGACTCAGGATGAGTTGATTCAGGCGGCCAAGCTCGCGGTCATGGGGCAAATGTCTGCGGGCATCAATCATGAGCTGAACCAGCCGCTGGCGGCGATTAGAAGCTACGCGGAAAACGCGCAGAAGTTTTTGCAGCGAGGGCGGGAGGTCAATACCAGCGCCAACCTTGCAGAAATAGTTTCGCTGACCGAACACATGAGTAAAATTGTCGCCCAGTTCAAGGTGTTCGCACGCAAGAGTTCAGGCACCCTGGTATCGGTATCCGTTAATGCCTGTCTCAATGCGGCGCTGAATATTATTGCCCCGCAACTGCGCCAGCAACGAGTCCAGTGGAGCGTTCAGGGCTCTGAGCTTGATCTCTATGTACTCGGGGATATGGTGCGCCTTGAGCAGGTGTTAATTAACCTGCTTTCTAACGCACTGCACGCGATGGATGGTTTTGATACCAAGCAGCTGACGGTGTCCATTTCCAAACTCGATGATAAAGTGGTGATTACCGTACATGATTCCGGTAAAGGCATCGATGAAGCGCTAATCGAGAAAATTTTCGAACCGTTTTTTACCACCAAGGATGTCACTCAGGGACTTGGCCTGGGATTGTCCATCTCCCACCGTATTATAGAGTCCATGCAGGGCAGAATGCGCGCAGAAAATCACTCGCAAGGTGGTGCGATTTTCAGAATCGAATTACAGCAGAGCCAGGCACAAGAAGGTGATCAGATAGCATGAGCGAATCGCAAAAACCGGAGCTACGTGGCCCGGTGTTTTTTATTGATGACGAGCATCATATCCGCGTTGCTGTTCAGCAAACGCTTGAGCTGGAAGATTATGAGGTCACCAGTTTTGCTGCGGCCAAAGAGGTGCTGGCCCAGCTGGTAGATGACTGGCCCGGAGTTATCGTCAGCGACATCAACATGCCAGGCATCGATGGTATTGAATTATTAAAACGGGTGCGTGATATAGATCCTGATCTACCCGTCATTCTGGTGACCGGTCATGGTGATATCTCAATGGCGGTGTCTGCGATCCGCGATGGCGCTTATGATTTCATCGAAAAACCGTTTTCATCTGATCTGCTGGTGGATGTGGTCAAGCGTGCGCTGGAAAAGCGTAACCTGACGCTGGAGAACCGCAATCTGCGCCGCGAAGTCGAAGCACAAAGTGCGCCGGGTCCACGGATTTTGGGCAATACTCAGGCTATTCGTAATCTTCGCCGCGTTATTCACCAGGTGCTGGATGCGCCAACGGATATTTTGCTCAATGGAGAAACCGGAACGGGCAAAGAGTTGGTCGCGCGTTATCTGCACGAGCACAGTAATCGCCGGGAGAAAAATTTTGTCGCGATTAACTGTGGCGCCGTTCCGGAAAACCTGATCGAAAGTGAACTCTTTGGTCACGAGGCCGGTGCCTTTACCGGCGCAGAAAAATCCCGTGTCGGTAAGTTTGAATACGCTAATGGCGGCACACTGTTTCTCGATGAAATAGAAAGTATGCCGATGGCGGTGCAGGTTAAATTACTGCGGGTTATCGAAGAACGGATGGTGGAACGCCTGGGTTCAAACAACCTGATTCCTCTGGATTTACGTATTGTTGCCGCCACTAAAGTGGATCTCAAAGAGCTGAGTGATCAGGGCGAATTTCGCAGTGACCTGTTTTATCGCCTGAATATTGTCACCATCGATATTCCTCCCCTAAGGGATCGTATCGATGATGTGCCACTGTTATTTGAACACTTTTCCCTGATCGCCTCGGCGCGTTACCAGCAGGAGATTATTCCGCTGGGTGGTGAGCGCATGCATAAACTGCTGCAACACGATTGGCCGGGCAATGTCAGGGAATTGCGCAATTTAGCGGAGCGTTATGTGCTGCTGGGTGATGAAGCAAACCTGACACCGGGAGAGCAGCCGCAAACGGATGAGATTCAAAGCCGGCGAACATTGTTCGAGCGCGTTGACCTGTACGAGCGCACCCTGATTCAGGATGCCCTGATCCAGAATAAAGGCAGCATCAAGGAGACGATGGTGGTGCTGGGTATGGCGCGTAAAACGCTGTATGACAAGATGAAAAAACACGATATTGATCGGCTGGATTATAAATAGTTTGTTGAGCCACGTTTTTTGACGGTGAAGCAGGCCCGGATTCTTCTACCGTGTGTATACCCTTCTATTGTTTGTCTGTGATCAGGCGTATTGTGTAATCCATCTCTTTCGGCGATTAAACAGGCGATTAAACTGAACATGAAGCCTGTGATTGAATCTCTTTGATCCAGTGGCATCTAACGAAATAGATAAGATTTAAACCTGACACATCATCTCCACCAGGGAGATGAAAGAGACTGATATTATGAACTCCCCAGAAGATGGTAGCTCTTTACCCGCTGAAGGCTCTTTACTCGCCGAAGGCTCCTTACCTGCTGAAGGCTCTTTACTCGCTGAAGGTTCTTCCATAGCTGAGGGCACTTTATCGGCTGAAGGCTCTTTACTCGCAGTTGGCTCTTTATCCGCTGAAGGCTCCTTATCCGCTGAAGGCTCTATAGCATCCAGCTTGCAACTTGATGATGCTTACCTGAGCGCGCTGCCCGCCGATCCGCTGGACAGTAATTCACGCCGTCAGGTTTCTGGTGCCTGTTATTCTCATGTCGATCCCACCCCTGTCGCAGCTCCGAAGTTGGTGGCGTATGCGTTCGAGGTGGCTGAGCAGATAGGGCTATCGCCAGCGCAGTGTGAAAGCGATGAGTTCGTTCAGCTGTTTTCCGGTAATAGTTTGCTGGCGGGCATGAATCCCTGGGCCAACTGTTACGGCGGTCATCAATTTGGCAACTGGGCAGGGCAGTTGGGTGATGGTCGTGCCATCAACCTGAGTGAGGTCGTTAATGAAAATGGCGAACACTTTACCCTGCAACTGAAAGGCGCAGGTCCAACGCCCTATTCACGTACGGCGGATGGTCTGGCGGTATTGCGTTCATCGGTGCGCGAATTCCTCTGTTCAGAAGCGATGTATCATCTCGGCGTACCAACGACCCGCGCGTTGAGTCTGGTCACTACCGGTGAGCAGGTGATGCGGGATATGTTCTACGATGGAAATCCGAAGATGGAGCCCGGCGCCGTAGTGTGTCGCGTAGCGCCTTCGTTTACCCGCTTTGGCAGTTTCCAGATCCATGCGGCACGCCAGGAACATGATATCTTGCGACAGTTGCTGGATTTCACTATTCGTCGTGATTTCCCCGAGTTGGGTGAGCCCGATGTTGATTGTTATTTGCGCTGGTTTCGTGAAGTCTGCCAGCGCACGGCAACCCTGATGGTGCATTGGATGCGAGTCGGCTTTGTTCATGGCGTGATGAACACCGATAACCTTTCCGTGTTGGGGCTGACCATCGACTATGGGCCTTATGGCTGGTTGGAAGGTTTTGATCCGAACTGGACACCGAACACCACCGATGCTGGCCAGCGCCGTTATCGTTATGGACAACAAGCTCAGATAGCCCACTGGAATCTATATCAGCTGGCCAACGCGATCAGCAGTTTGTTTGAGGATGTCTCATCTTTACAGGCAGTGCTTGATGAATACGCTGAAAGCTATCAACAGCAATGGCAACAGATGATGGCGCAAAAACTCGGGTTCGATGAGTATCGCTTTGATACGGATGAAACCCTGCTGGTTCGTTTACAGGATATGCTGCAGCTCACCGAAACCGACATGACATTGTTCTATCGAGGGCTGGCGAATCTTCACTGTTCAGTGGATAAAGAGTGTTCAGGAAATAAAGATTATTTAGTAGATAAAGAGTGCTCAGGAAATAAAGATTATTCAGTAGATGAAGAGTGTTCAGGGGATGGAGAAACAGCGCAAAGTGATGAGGTTGTTAGTAATGAAGAGCTTATGGCACCCATTCATGAGGCATTTTATAAACCGGAAGAACTAACGCCGCCGCTGGTTCAACAGATCACAAAGTGGCTGCGTGATTACCAGAAACGAGTCCAGCAACAGGACGGCTCAGATGCTGAACGCAAAGCCGCGATGGATGCAGTGAACCCCTGTTACGTACTGCGCAATTATTTAGCGCAGCAAGCCATCGACAAAGCAGAGCAGGGGAATTTTTCTGAAGTGAATGCATTGCTTGAATTATTGCGTAACCCCTATCAGGAACAAGCCGGCAAAGAGCAATACACCCAACGCCGCCCCGAATGGGCACGTGAACGTGCCGGTTGCTCCATGCTATCGTGCAGCTCCTGAGCAGTTGTTAGTTTTCCATTTAATTATTTATTTACTGATTGAAAACCTGAGAAGAGAATTTTCCCGTGACCGAAGTAATCAATGAAGCCATCAATGAAGTAAGCGTTTCCGACCTGCAACAACGCATCATCAATCGCGAAAACCTGGTCGTCAACATCATCGCCGACTGGTGCCCCGACTGCACCGAAGAACAACGTCCACACTTGCCGGCGTTCGTACAACGCCTGCAGGCGATAGGGTTAAGTTTTTATAATCTGAAAGTACAAGTGCATAAAGGCGAGTTTATTTCTTCTGCTCATGAAAAGATCACCGAAAGTTTCGGCGGCCACGGTTATCCACGAACCGTTTTGATTGTCGCAGGAGAGGTGCGAGATAACAGCGCGGTTGAATATTTGGATGGAGACGCGTTGGCAGAGTTGGTGAAGCGGTTTGATGGGTTGTTGTGATTTGAGTATGGTGGGGAGAACGTCTCTGACTAACACGCTCATAGAAGCAACGCTTAATAGGTCGTCTGCATAGGCTTTTTTTGAAGAAGTGCCATGAGAGATTGTCATGACAAAGCGCTATGAAGAAGCTCCTTCAAGAATTTCCTTCAAGAATTTCCTTCAAGAATTTCCTTCAAGAAGAGCTCTCTTTGTAGTGAACCGCCAACCAAACACATTCCACAATAGAACTCGTCCAGCTAACACGATGTTTCCGATGAGCAGGAATAGACAGATAATCTCCGGCAGCTAATTTAACGGTTTTTCCATTCTCGAATTCCAGCTCCGCTTCGCCTTTCAAAAGTATGACCCATTCCGCCTTATCCTGATCATACCAACCATGCTCGGGAGATTTATGGCCCTTTGATACGATTCTTTCAATCGCAATGTCATCAGTACGGGCAAGATCAAGAAAGTGTTCCAGTTCCAGATCTTCAGGGATTTCTTTGAATATGTTTTTGGTTTTCATAATCTGTATTTTGTATAACGTCTCAAGAAGGGGCAAATTGTGGCGAAGCTACGCTTTAATTTGTCCCGCTTGATTGCCTTGTCAGTTGCTTAATACTGGTTACGTGTTGGATTGCTATATGTTTGACCACATACCTTACAGTTATGCGAACCAAATACTGAATCCACACCAATTAGACGCACCTTTTTATTATCTGAGCCGTAGCACTTTTGGCAAAATGGCCCATCTTTTTCATCTCCATTTTGGAGAAAGTAAAAAGGCGCTTCGTATACGAGAGATTCTATATCTTGTTGTGACTCCCTAACGCCTTGTGGCTCAATTTTTAATTCTAGATTCTCGGCTTTAAGCTCCAGGAATGCTTCCTTGAGAGTAATCAGTTTTTGCTCAGCCTCAAGCGTAGCTCCTTTCTTATATAGATCTGTGATTGCAGAAAAGAGGGATTTAGTTTCTGAAATTGAGAAATCTATTTATTATTCTCCGGTGATCAATTTGGTTGCACCTAACGCCGCGAGGTATGAGCGTCGACGTTGATGCGATTGTTATGCACAGCCTTAAACATTGCTATGCAAACTATCATTTAGCCCACCCCACCGTGAGGAATCTGTATGAATAGCTTCTACTGCACCCGTTTGACTATTCCTTCGATAGAGTAAACCAGACTGCCCGGATAGCTCCCTTGCAGGCAACACTTTACCATCCGGCATTTTAACCTTAGTGCCAGCTGTAACATACAATCCTGCCTCAACAATACATTCATTACCAAGCGATATACCAATGCCGGCATTCGCACCCACCAAGCTTCTCTCCCCTATTGAATTGACTTGCTTACCACCACCGGAAAGTGTTCCCATAATGGATGCTCCTGCACCAACATCAGAATTTTTCCCTACAACCACACCCGGTGTTACTCTTCCTTCAATCATAGATACACCAAGAGTACCTGCATTAAAATTAACGAATCCTTCATGCATGACGGTTGTTCCAGGTGCTAGATGTGCGCCTAGCCTGACTCTGTCGGCATCTCCGATTCTCACATCCTCTGGAATTACATAATCTGTCATTCTCGGAAATTTATCGATGGATGTGATAACCAAATGGTGATTTTCTTCTGTAATAAGCTCCCGCAACGCATCTACTTTTGTAGGTAAAACTGGCCCTGCTGAAGTCCAAGCTACATTTGCAAGTAATGTAAATAGCCCATCCAAATTTTGCTCATTTGGCTTGACGGCACGCTCGGACAATAAATGCAAGCGCAAGTAGGCCTCTTCAGTTGATTTTGGCGGCAAGTCTAAAGTCTCAATTTCAATACTAATGAAGTCGCTCTTAATTATGCCTACTTTTTCTGCCAGGCAACTTCTTTTCAATTCTTTCGAAGATCGAGGGAACCAAACGTCAATAGTTTTTCCACTTTCTGAATCAAAATATCTATGCCCAATACGATTAACTTTCATTACTCTACCTTTTGAGATTACTACTGAGTGCATAACGCCTGCAACAACGGCACTTGGGATTGGTGCTGTTTTTGTGTATTTTTATTTTTGCAAAAACCGCGACAAGACTAAAGTGTGATTGCTTGCACTTGTTAGTTCAATACTGCTGAATTAAAGCTAATAACGCCCCATTCCCGTGCCATGGAAAACGCCTCCAAATATTGCTCCTAAAATCATAAAAATAACCGATAAAATGATAAAGGCTGGAATTGAAGCGATTGCAAGTTTGACCAGGAAAATGACAATAGACATAAACGGCATCTTTATATCAACAATTGTTACTTCTTGTTTTTCATTACTCTGTGCATCTGACATATCAGCTCCTGGACAATGACATTATTTTAGAATCAATTTTTCATAGGTTTTGCACAAACACATATACTTTACATAGTGGACTAACGCCGCAAATCACCGGCAGCAAAAAGTAGTGCGAGGAACGAACGGCGATTTTTGCTGCCCGAGTGAAATTGCCTTGTCATGCATTTATTTACATCCGTTGTGTTTTTTCCACACTTCTGCGTTATGTCCTTCAGGAATGTTCTGGCAAGGGTTCTCAGAGTAACCTCTTAATTTGTTGTACAATATTAGTTGTTTATTTGTAAGTATGTTTTGGGTTTGCAGGTGAGTTGATAAATGAACAATCCTGAGTTTTGCTCTAACTTGGGCAATTTCTTCTATAGACTTTTCTAATAATTTTTGATTTATAGTTTTATCTGAAAAACCGATATTTAGCTTCTCTTCAAGACTGATTAACTGTTCTCCAAGTGCAACGGCCTTGACTTTCATGTCATCATAAATTTTCTGAACTTCCTGTTTTTGCTCATAAGTAAGATTTATTTTTCCCTCCATTTCAAGGGTATGTGCTGGCCCGGGAACGCCATTTAGCTCTGCGGCTTTTGCTAAACCCCAGCCCCCGCCATTTTTCAATTCACTGATGTCATCTGGAGATAGGCTTTTTATTTTTCTATGCTCCTCTCCCACATATTTTGACTTATAACCTTCGCCAAATGCTGATACTGGGAGTATCAATATTACCATCAGAGAAAATCCTAGTATTCGTTTCATAATATCTTCAATGTTTGATTTTTGGTTTTGCATAACAGCTTATTCAAGAGCCTATGGCCTTATATCACTTTGGCTCACTAACATCTGAAAGCAAACCACAGCCAACGGCGAAATATTTTTATATTATCAAAATCTTACCAGATTTACCTTGAAACCGTCTTCTGAAATAGAGAGCCATGGCGGTTTTTCAGCTTGGCTCCTATTTCCTGAGGCTTTTTACAGTAACCTATAAATATCAATAATTTAACATGTCCGCTTACTTGCGATAAAAAGTCGGCCATGGACGGCCAATTGAGTGCAGTTGAGCAGGATGCGAATCTGCACGACCTGAGTAATCACAGCTTCTTGGAGGGAACCGCACAGCGGCAAGTACAGCGGGGGTGTATTTTGATGAACAGGGATGTTCGAATGCCGCGAGGCCATGGACGGCCTGGAGCGGCTAGGCGAGCCGGATCGTTGGGG
>JAUXFT010000027.1 GCA_030622755.1 Aestuariirhabdus sp.
AAGTAATCTGGCTCAATCCGATTACCAGTTATTCCAGGCACTCAACCTGCTAAAAGGGTTGCACATCAGTCAGCGTCACACCGAACCTGTTGGTGATACTTTGGCTGATAGCGAGACTGATACAGAGACTGATAGCGAAGCTGATACAAAACAGAAGGAATCAGTCACACAATGATCACCACTGGAAAGGGGTTAGTGCTACTGGCGGCTACGCTGCTGAGCTGGATTTCGATGACGGTAATGGCCAACACCGTCATCGCAACCAGCGACACGAGCAAACCCCTTCCCACCACCGTAAAAAATCGCCACCTACAGTTATTAAAGTGGCTTAAGCTGAACCCTCTACCCTACGTAGAACATGTTTACCCTGTAGCTCCGCAAGAACCCGCCCCCACCGCGGAGCCTCTACTGAATCTCCCCAGGTCACCAAAAATTGTGATTATTATTGATGACCTCGGTAATAACCAACAAAGCGGTGAGCGGAGCGTACTTCTTCCTGGCAAAGTGTCCATGGCAATCCTGCCATTTACTCCCCATGCTCAGCAGCTCGCCAAATCAGCACATCAGAAAGGGAAGGAAGTTTTGCTCCACGCCCCGATGGAGAACCATAAGCAGTTACCCCTTGGTCCCGGCGCTCTTACGTTAGATATGAATCAACAGCAGTTTACCCGGCAACTGCAACGATCGATCGACAGCCTGCCAAATATCAGCGGTATCAATAATCACATGGGTAGCTTGATGACAGAGCAACCTCAGCAGATGGCCTGGACCATGGGTGTACTGAAGGAACAACGGCTATTTTTCCTTGATAGCCGTACTAGCGCCAGCTCCGTTGCGCTTGAGGCTGCCCGTGAATCCGGTGTGCCGCATTTAGGTCGAACTATATTTTTGGATCACGATCGTGACCCCAAAAAAATTGCCTCATCATTTGACCAGGGAATTCTATTTGCCAAAAAATTCGGTTCGGCCGTACTTATTGGCCACCCCTATTCGGAAACGCTCGACCTGTTAGAACAACGCCTGCCCTCCTTAGGGGAACTCGGTATTCAGCTGGTTACTGTCGAGCAATTAATTGGCCAGCAGCGCCTGGCGGAACTGCAGCCCTGAATTTTTTTTCTTAAAGCTGGTAGTGAGTGGTCTGTGTATTCCTGAATAAATATCCCGATTGCTTTCACAACCAGCGGCGCACGTTTTTTTGATACTCCTGATACTCATCGCCAAACAGCTGCACCAATGCTATTTCTTCCGGTTTAATCTGAACCTGAGTCAGCAAAACGACGAACAGTGGCACCAACAAAAACGAAGATAAACTGGCCAATACCAAAGCCCAACCGCACAGCAATAGTAACATTCCCAAATACATCGGATTGCGAGTAAAGCGGTACATACCTTCCACTACCAG
This sequence comes from Aestuariirhabdus sp., assembly GCA_030622755.1. Lineage (GTDB taxonomy): Bacteria > Pseudomonadota > Gammaproteobacteria > Pseudomonadales > Aestuariirhabdaceae > Aestuariirhabdus. The sequence continues at coordinate 1,403 of JAUXFT010000027.1, forward strand.
GGCATTAGCTTCCATGGGGCGATGCGGATTAATGGTGGTTTTCGCCTGAATAAATCGCCACAAAGCACTTAAATCAATCAAAACGCCGCAACCTGCCAGAGCCCAACCTAGCGACAGACTTAGCCCGGGCTCCCAGGACAGAATTGGCAGCGCATCTGCCAACCACCACATCGCTGCGCCAAATATCAACAAATAAACCGGTGGCGGTATTTTAAGCTCCATGAGGCACAATTCCCTTTGCTGTATAACCTGTAACTCTTATTTTTTAATGACGAATATTCACTTATTGTCATCGCCTGTAATAGACAATAGTCAAAAATTCCCAATCACGCTGAAATCTCACTGAATCATTCAAACGGTATTAACACCGATTAATGAGGAACTGGCAATAAAGTATTTCTATCACACCAGACAACCATATATTCAAGTTACTGGATTTTTCCTGATTTCAAGTGATCGTCAAACCCAAATCAGGATCTGGAAGTAGAAGACACGATCAAAATTTTGCCATCACGCTCCTCACTTGCTGCGGCTGTAACGGCTTGATTGATCCAATCGTCAGGCTGAAGATCAACAAATTCATTCAGTACCAATCAGGCTGGCGCGGGATTTGCCGCCATCATCGCCAACAGTTGTAAATCAGCTTTAATGGATAACGGATGCAGCACCCGCCACCATCTAACTTTTCCATATACGGCAACTTGACTGCCTGGCCGAACGAAATCTCACTCACATCCCGCCCTCACCGGTCTGGCTAATTATATCCCCGAATATTTATCGAGGTTGGCAGTACTTTGGCAACGACTTCCCCATTTTAAATTACGGTTTATAAAAAGCGATTACCTGGGTAGAAGCAACCGGGTCAGGTCATCGTTGATCGTATTGAGCTTTCAGCAAATGGCTCTCCATAGCGCAGTGATAATTATAATTACGCGCAGTAAACAGCTCTCATCGGGTAGTAGCTACGAATGTGTGCATTGCAGAAGTTATGAATAACAATCAATAAATCCGGTTTATACCCTGTCCAATGACTCTAATTACTCCCATTTATTCGGGGGAGCACTATAGTCTTCAATCTCCTGAACCAGCGTTTTTATCTCTTCAGAGATGATCAGCATCTGCTGATGTGACGCTGCCAAAAACTGCTGCGATACCATGGTATTCACAAACGCCAGCAATTGATCAAAATACCCCTTTACGTTAAAGAACGCGCAAGGTTTATTGTGATAACCCAGTTGCGCCCAGGCCCAGGCTTCAAAAATTTCTTCCAGGGTTCCGACTCCTCCAGGCAAGGCCACGAAACCATCTGCCAGTTCCGCCATCTTGGCCTTTCGCTGATGCATATCTTCAACCACATACAATTCACTCAAACCGGTATGTTGTATCTCACGATCACGAAGTGCCTGGGGCATCACGCCGATAACCTTGCCTCCTGCAGCCAGAGCAGAATCAGCCACCACGCCCATTAGCCCGACGCGCCCACCACCAAACACCAACTCATGCCCGGCGGCAGCCATTGATGTTGCAAGTGCCCTGGCCGACGCTTCATAGTCAGGATCAACACCCATCGCTGAACCACAAAAAACCGCTATCCTCATCGTTGCCTCACTTATTTTGTGCTGTTGCCAGAGTAGTCAATATTGATGCCCTTGGCTGTTTATATATTGGGCCCAGTTACCCATCATTTAACCCTGGCAGCTCCCACTGCGTCTTTGTCCGTTTTTCACAACACATTTAAAAACACTCAAATCAACAACATCATAAAAAAGCCCGCGATAAACGCGGGCTTTTTTATGATGTCTGGAATTATTTTGGCAGTTCGCCTTGCACTCCTTCTACATACCAGTTGAAAGAAAGAATCTCACCATCACTCATGGTTGTGCCATCAGCAACCTTGAGCTCTCCCTGCTGATCCTTGATAGGACCCTGGAATGGATGGAAGCTACCATCGATAATTTTAGCTTTAATAGCTTCAACCTGATCGATAACAGTTTGTGGGATCGCCTTATTGTAAGGAGCCATCTTCACCATATCGACTGCCATGCCGCCCCAGGTATCGTCCGCCTTCCAGCTTCCGTCCATCACCGCCCTGGCTGTCTGGGTGTAAAAACCACCCCAGTGAACAACGCTACCGGTCAGGTGTGCATCAGGACCAAAGGCTGTCATATCGGAGTCATAACCGAAAGCATATACCCCTTTCTCCTGTGCAGCCTGGACAGGCGCCGGAGAGTCTGTATGTTGATTAATAATATCTGCACCCTGGGCGATCAGAGCTTCTGCAGCCTCACGCTCTTTAGCAGGATCGTACCAGCTGTTAATCCATATCACTTTAACTTTGGCTTGCGGGTTAACACTGTGTAAACCCAGAGTAAATGCGTTGATACCCTGAACAACTTCCGGAATCGGGAAAGCAGCAACATAGCCGATAGTATTGGTTTTAGTCATCTGCCCCGCTATAACACCCGTCAAATAACGGCCTTCATAGAAACGAGCCGAATAGGTGCCAACATTCTTGCTGCGCTTGTAACCCGTTGCATGCATGAAGGACGTTTTTGGGAAAGCCCTGGCAACTTTCAAGGTCGGGTTCATGTAACCAAAGCTGGTAGTAAAGATCAGGTCATGTCCCTGTTGCGCCAACTGGCGAATGACTCGCTGGGAGTCAGCACCTTCACTCACGCTCTCAACGTAAGAAGTTTCCACCTTTCCGGCGAGCGCCTCTTCCATCTCTTTACGGCCAGCATCATGTTCAAAGGTCCAACCGGCATCGCCGACAGGACCAACATACACAAAACCAATTTTTAGAGGATCAGCAGCAAACGCAGCCGTCGATACAGCCGCACTCAGCAGCAGGGTTGCAGCGCCATTAAGCAGGCGCGCCGGGGACAATCGTGTCATTTTTAAAATCTCCTTGAAGGAACAAAGTTTATATTTATCTCGCCGCGATTGAACGGGCTGTTATTGTGTTTTATGAAACGGCTTTCCCAACGACATGGGGGCAAATAACTTAATGCGCGCCTGGTTACTCGATAACAGTACCAGAACTACAATGGTTGCCAAGTAAGGCAGTGTCGCCAACAGGTTCGAAGAGACTGACACACCTAACCCCTGCATCACCAAATGCATGATACTGGCAGCTCCAAACAAGTATGCGCCGAGTAACAATCGACCTACTCGCCAACTGGCAAACACCACCAGAGCCAGCGCGATCCAGCCCCTTCCTGCGGTCATATTATCGGACCACAAAGGTGTGTACGCGAGCGACAAATAGGCGCCTCCCAGACCCGCCATCGCGCCACCAAACAATACGGCCAGATAGCGAACCCTGATCACCGAAAGGCCTACGGCAACCGCTGACTCGGGAGCCTCACCAACCGCCTTGAGAATCAATCCCGGGCGACTGTGATACACGAAAAAGAAAACCACGCCAAACATGACAAATGACAAATACACCAGCGGGTCCTGCGCAAACAGTGCTTTACCAATCAGTGGGATAGAGCTCAGCCCGGGAATCACCCATGCCTCCATTCCGGTGAGCGGCTTACCGACAAAATCACCGCCAAGATACGCGCTCAGGCCCGCGCCGAAAATAGTCAGCGCCAAACCACTGGCCACCTGATTGGCATTAAGGTTTAGTGCTAGAAATCCGAACAATAGCGACATCAACATTCCGGTCAGAATACCCGCCAAAACGCCGAACCACAGATCACCACTCACAAAGGCGACCGCAAACCCTGCCATTGCACCCATCAACATCATACCTTCCTGCCCCAGATTGAGAACGCCGGATTTTTCACAAATCAACTCTCCCATCGCGACCAGTAACAGAGGTGTGCCAGTTCGCACCATGGCAAATAGAATATTGGTAATCAGGTCGATATCCATCGATCAGGCCTCATTCGTCGCAACATTGGATGCAAAGCCTTGCCACCGAATGCGATACATAATCAGAAAATCACAAGCCAACAGGTAAAAGAGCAGTACGCCCTGAAACAGGCCGCCTAAAGCCAATGGCAGCCCCATCTGGATCTGACCCATTTCACTCCCCATATAGACCAGCGCCATCAGCAGACTTGCCAACACAATGCCCACCGGGTGCAGTCTTCCAAGAAAGGCGACGATAATTGCCGAATAGCCATAACCCGGAGAAACCGTCGGCACAAGCTGTCCGATAGGGCCCGTCACTTCCGATACTCCCGCCAGGCCAGCCATGGCTCCACAAAATAGCAGCACCAAAAGCACCAGTTTTTTCTCACGAAACCCTGCGTAATGGGCAGCGCTGCTGTCCATTCCCAGCACGCGAATCTGGAAACCGATAAAAGTACGACTGAGAACTACCCAGACAGCCACCACCGCGAGCAAAGCCAAAAGCGCTCCCAGATGCAAACGATAGCCCTCTATCAATACCGGCAAGGTGGTTGCTTCAGAGAACAATGCTGATTCCGGAAAGTTGAAACCATCAGGATCTTTTAGCGGCCCGTGCACTCCGAACAACAACAGATTCAGGGCAACATAATTGAGCATGATCGTGGTCAGGATTTCATTGGTATTAAAGTGATTTTTCAAGATCGCAGGAATCGCTGCCCAGCACATACCCCCCAGGGCGCCAGACAACAACACCAACGGCATTGCCCAGCCACTGGTCGATTCCAGAAACTGCAAGGCTACCCAGCTACCGAACAGCGCCCCCATCAACAATTGACCTTCAGCGCCAATATTCCAGACATTCGCGCGAAAGCACACCGCCAGGCCCGCGGCGCACAGCAAAATAGGTGCGGCCTTTACGCCCAGCTCTGATAATCCATAGAGATCGGCAACCGGCAAAATGAAAAAGGTGTATAAGCCTTGCAACGGATTCTGCTCCTGTATCCAGAACAGCAAGGCTCCGGTGAACAAGGTAAGCACCATCGCCAACACCGGAGACATATATGCCATGGTGCGGGATCCCTGCGCGCGCCGTTCGACATTAACAAGCATTGCTCACCCCCCCTGCACGTCTTCATCAACATCGAAGTGGCCAGCCATCCAACTGCCTACTTGCTGCAAGCTGACCGAAGCGGTATCTGCCACAGGCGACAGGCGTCCATGACAAAGAGCACAGATCCGATCCGTAATCTCGAACAGTTCGTCAAGGTCTTCCGACACCAGCAGTATGGCGGCGCCGCTGTTACGTAACTTGATGAGTTCTTTATGAATCGCAACGGCCGCGCCAATATCCACCCCCCAGGTGGGATGAGAAGCGATCAGCAACGTCGGTGTTTGTAAAATCTCCCGACCCATTATAAATTTCTGCAGATTACCACCGGAAAGGCTTTTCGCCGGAGCGTGGATCCCGGCACATTTCACATTAAACTGGCTCACTATCTGCTCGGCGAATTCACGAGTCTTACGCCAGTTCACCCAGCCGTTTTTAACCAGCCCTGCGCCCGCGGCAGTGAGAAGTCCGTTCTCTTCCAGACTCATGTCAGGTACCGCACCACGACCAAGGCGCTCCTCCGGAACGAACGCAAGCCCCTCATTGCGACGCTCTCCAGGATACATATGTGCGATATAACCATGTGGTAACCGGATAGCTTCACGGTGAGTTTCCAGAGTTTCTCCGCTCAGAGCGGCTAGCAACTCCTCCTGACCATTACCGGCAACACCGGCGATACCGACAATTTCACCCGCTCGGACACCCAGATTAATATCTTTCAGTGAAGTGCCAAAGGGGTCTCTGGAGGTCAGGCTGAGGTTGCATATTTTAAGGTACTCTTCACCACCCCGGGTACGCTCATGAGTCGCTGTAACCGGCGTATCATCCCCGACCATCATCCGGGCAATACCCTGAGCAGTTTCATTGCCAGGCACACATTGGCCAGTCACCCGGCCGCCTCGCAAGATAGTAGCGTTATGGCATAACGCCTTCACTTCATTCAACTTATGACTGATAAACAGAATACTGCAACCTTCCGCCGCTAACTGGCGCAAGGTGGCAAACAGTCCCTCGACCTCTTGTGGAGTCAGTACCGACGTCGGCTCATCGAGGATCAGTAAACGAATGTCCTGAATCAGGCAACGCACAATTTCCACTCGTTGACGCTCACCAATAGACAATGTATGTACCAGACGATCCGGTTCCAGGGCCATACTGTATTTCAAAGACACATCGCGAATTCTTGCTGACAGCGCTGTCATATCTCTCGCTTCATGAGCATCAAGACAGAGCGCAATATTTTCTGCCACGGTTAAGGTTTCAAACAGTGAAAAGTGCTGAAACACCATCCCTATTCCCAATTTGCGGGCAGCGGCAGGTTCCTTGATTTCAACCGGTAAACCATCCCAGGCAATGCGCCCTTCATCGGGCATCATTACGCCATAGATCATCTTCATCAGGGTGCTTTTACCCGCACCGTTCTCGCCCAGCAGCGCATGTATCTCACCGGGTGAAATATCAAGATTCACCTGATCGTTGGCCAGCACACCGGGAAACCGCTTACTGATATTACGTAGCGATACCCTTGGATGAGGGTTAGAAGAATTATGTGTCATTTATTTATGGCCGTATCCATCAGGTCTTATTGCACAGACAACTCAACAATAGAGACTATCTTAAACAGTCAGATGCGAAAAGAGGCTTCCTACTCACGATCCTTGCGAGAGACTATTAACGATAGTGAATCACTTGGCAGTAAACGTCATCAAACGCTGTCAAACAGAAAAGGGGTATTGAATCGGTTCGTGGCACTGATAATTGCTCACTTCGAAGTCATCCATGGTGACCCATTTTTCGATATCATCCAGCGTTTTAATCTCAGGATTAATGTGCAGTTGTGGAGACTCAAACGGGGCTCGCTTTAACTGCACATCACGCATCAGTTCAAGCTGGTCTTCATAGATATGAGCATTAACAATTTTATGATAAGCAACACCAGGTTTATGACCTGTAATCTGCGCCATCAGTTTAAGCAAGACGAACACCTGCACCTGATTAAAATTCAACCCAAGCGGCACGTCGCAAGAACGCTGGCAGGACGTTAAGTACAGTTTGTCATCCAGCAATGAAAAAGTATGGGTATGCATACAGGGTCGCAAACATCCCATGTGGAATTCACCGGGATTGTAAAAACTGAGGATCTCTCCTCGGTCATCAATTCCTCTGGATAAATCATCAACAATCTTACGCAGTTGATCGATAAAACCGCCATCTGGCTTCTGCCAGCTGCGACCCTGCACCCCGTAGACCCGCCCCATATCATCAGTCCCTTTGCGGTGCGGATTATTCAACCAGGCTTCATTCTCATTCGCGTTAGCGTCCCATGTTTTGGTTCCTAACGCGCGAAAATCTGCGGCATTATCATAACCCTTCAGGTACCCCAGCAACTCGGCTACCGCCGCTTTCCAATAGCTTTTGCGCGTAGTGATCAGAGGCAATTGATTGCCTGCAACATCATACTCAAGATCAGCATTAATGGCCGTAAGACAACGCTTACCCGTCCGCTCGTTAACCACCCAATGTCCGGAGTCAATAATTCGCTGACACAACCCTAAATATTGCTTCACTGTGTTACCCGATTAAAATAATTGTATTGATGAGTCTCACCGACGATTAACCCGATGAAAGAACTCACATCATAACCTGACCTTTAGGTGTCAGCAGAAAAACCAAACTTGCAGGTTGCAAGAAATATCACGCAAAAGGATATCTTAAGCAGACACATTTTGTTTTGCTAGCGACAGAATGCGGGTCGCCATACTACTAACAAAAACATACTACCGCGTTAATCGACTGGCTCATGGCTACCTTATTCATTGAACGGTCGTTGACTGAGCACGCGCCGCGCTCAATGTGTTCTTCATCAGGCAGGCGATTGTCATTGGTCCTACACCACCGGGGACCGGTGTAATATAACCCGCTACGGGTTCTACTGCGGCGAAATCCACATCACCCACCAGTTTTCTGACCACGCTGCCATCAGCTTCGGTAACCTCAATCGCATTGATACCAACATCAATAACGGCAGCGCCTGGCTTTATCCAATCCGCTTTCACCAGACCCGGCTGCCCCACAGCCGCCACAACGATATCTGCCTGACGGCACAGTGCGGCAATATCCCGGGTGCGCGAATGTACAATCGTCACCGTACAGCTCGCCTGCAGTAGTAACGCCGCCATCGGTTTGCCCACTATGTTTGATCGACCAATCACCACGGCATGTTTCCCGCTCAGATCACCAAGCACCTTCTCCAGCATAATCATGCAACCGGTCGGGGTACAAGGTACCAAACCCGGCTGGCCCGTCGAGAGCAAACCAACATTTAAAAGATGGAAACCATCGACATCTTTAGAGGGGTTAATCGCTTCAATTATCGCAGACTCATCAAGGTGACCCGGTAGCGGAAGTTGCACCAAAATACCCTGTACCGTTGCATCGTTATTCAATTCATCTACCAGTGCATTGAGTTCAGGCTGGCTGACATCCGACGATAAACGATGCTCAACAGAACGAATACCGGCTTCGTTACAGCAGCGTATTTTATTACGTACATACAGCTGACTTGCCGGGTCTTCACCAACCAGTACGACGGCCAGGCAAGGGGCGATACCACCTCGCTCTGTTAATTCAGTGACTTCGACCGCGACTTGCTGCAGGATTTCTTTGGATAACTTCTTACCATCTATAATCTTCGACACCTTGCCCCCTGGAACCTGTTGGTTAAATCTAACCGTTAAACCTGTGGTGATTTCTTGCCGAGCATTTCTTTTAACCACGCGTCTTTTAAGTCATTTTCTTGTTTGCGGCTTTCTTGTTTCTACCGGCAGTTGATTCTTGAGACTCCTTAAACTTTTGCAGGAAATCCCGATCGTCCAGGTTCACTCCATCCACCAACCCGTATCGATGGTAGCCTTGTTGAACCAAAAACAATCCAAACAGCACCATCGGTAACGACAACATTTGACCCATGGTGAGCCAATCCAAAGCAACGAAACCCAAATGCGCATCCGGCTCTCGGAAAAACTCCGCCAAAATACGGAAGCTACCATAACCAACCAGAAACACTCCCGACACCGCCATTCGCGGCCGGGGACGAGACGAGAACCACCAGAGAATCACGAACAGCGCCACCCCTTCCAGCGCGAACTGGTACAGCTGCGAAGGATGCCTTGCCAGTTGCAACGGGTCCCGAGGAAACACCATCGCCCAGGACACGTCACTCGCTCGCCCCCACAACTCTCCGCCAATAAAATTACCAATACGCCCGGTTGCCAAACCAAGCGGAATCAACGGCGCGATGAAATCGGTAACCTGAAAAAAACTCTTCCCGATTTTTTTGCCATACCACACCATTGCCAGTAACACGCCCAACAAGCCACCATGGAACGACATGCCGCCTTCCCAGATATGAAATAACCAGAGCGGGTTCTGCAGAAAATAATCGAAATTATAAAACAGCACATAACCACAGCGGCCCCCTAGAATGACCCCCATGGCAATATAAAACAGCAGGTCACCGACCTGCTCAGGCTGCCACACCCCATTAGAACGTTTGGCCCGCCACTGTCCCAGCCACCAGCCACCAGCAAAACCCACCAGATACATCAAGCCATACCAATGTATTTTCAGGGGCCCCAGGGCCAAAGCCACCGGATCAATATTTGGGTAAACTATCACGATAGTTGTTCCTTGCTTCGCCTTAAGGTAGAAAGGTCACTATGAGCTAATACCAGCTCGGCTGAGAGCAGGCATTATCCCGTAATCAATCTGTGCTGCACAGACTTGCGTACAAATTTACTAAGCCTTACTGAATAGAAACTGAACAAAAGCCGAACAAAATGAGTAAACTATCGTGTGCTTGATTGTTTTTGATTACCAACCTCACAGTGAGCAACCTTTCAGGTTGGCTGCCAACCGCGACGAGTTTTATCGTCGTCCAAGCCAACCCGCCCACCGCTGGAAAGATGCCCCAACGGTTCTGGCGGGTAGAGATCTGGAAATGGGTGGAACATGGATGGGGCTTAGTGCGTCGGGCCAGTTTGCGGCCGTCACCAATTACCGTGAAATATCTCCTGTTCCTGCACTGCATTCACGAGGACGGCTGACCGCTGATTTCCTTATTGGAGAGCAGAGCGCCAAAAGCTATCTTAGGGCACTATCACAGCGTGCAGATGAATTCGCAGGCTTTAGCCTTATCCTCGGGGATTCCCAGGGCCTATATTATTTTTCCAATCGCGCGGGAGAGATTCTAAAATTAAGAGCCGGACTCTACGGATTAAGCAATCACTTACTAAACACCCCCTGGCCAAAACTGCAAAAAGCCAAGCAAGACCTTGCTGAGGCGCACAATCACACCCAGTTACAAACACTGCTCACTAACCGCCAACAACCCGACGATGAGGCGTTACCCGACACAGGCATCGGCATCGAATGGGAACGCATGCTGGGAAGTTGCTTTATCCAGAGCGAGCAATACGGCACCCGTACTTGCAGCAGCTTGATTATTGAATCCAACGGTACGGCCAGCTTGCAAGAGCGGCACTTCGGACCCTTTGGGAAATCCCTGAAAGCCAACCATCAACAAGTCAACTTCAGCACTCCATGGACGCACGATACCTGCGAGCACACCGATTAGCCCTACTTTTTTTACCCGAGCATTTCGTTCATAAAGCACTTCCCACACGATCTTTATTCCACGCATTCTTAACCCTTACACGCACTTAACCCGGACAATGTAACTGTTAATCCCAGAACCTGATCATTTAACTCATATTCTGATCTCTTCTATTAAAAAACCACCAACAAGAATAATTTGAAATATAGGACGAGCAAAGCTGTACCTGTGGCACGTACCTCGGCATAATCCCCGCCTTTTGCCACATAACCAACTGAAGCTATTTCCCGAAATGAATCGTCGACATTTTTTAAAAGCAGCCACCGCTGTAGCCTCCTGGACTGCCGTTCCAGCAAGCGCCCATACAGCATTTGCTGCATTGCATGCCGCTCCACCACGACGGCTGAACCTTCGCAACCACCAGACCGGTGAAGAGCTGAATGAAATTTTTTGGGAACATGGCAACTATATCCAGGAGAGCCTGGATGCTTTCAGTTATTTGCTGAGAGATTTCCACAACGACCAAAGCAAGGCGACAGACCCCCGTTTGCTGGATGCTCTGCATCGATTGCAGTACAAACTCGATAACCACCATCAGATTGAGGTGGTATCCGCCTATCGAACGGTGGCCACTAACCAACACCTTCGGGAACAAGGCTTTAATGCGGCGGACGGCAGCTTACACACCCAGGCGCGAGCCGTTGATGTAGTGCTCCCTGGCAGCACTCTGAAAGATGTGAGAAAAGCAGCAGTCAGCCTGCGCTCTGGCGGCGTGGGATATTATCCGAAACAGGGTTTTATTCACCTGGATACGGGGCGCGTTCGTCAATGGTGAGCAGCGCTTCTTTAATTTCGACGCGATCTCTGCCTTTTTTCTTCGCTTCATAGAGTGCGGCATCTGCACGGCGAAGCGCCACATCAAGTTCCTCTCCCGACACCCATTGCGATACGCCGAAACTACCGGACAACTTGAACCTGCGTCCACCGCCAAACATAACCAGCTTTGCCACGGCGATACGGCATTTCTCGGCCATCACATGGGCACCACCGATAGCCGTCTGCGGCAGCACCAGCACAAACTCATCACCGCCAAAACGAATTAAAATATCTGAATCCCGACAAGCATCCCGCAACGCCATAGCAACTCGCTTTAACACTTCATCCCCACAAACATGGCCATACTGGTCATTAATCTCCTTAAACAGGTCAATATCCATAACACAGACACAACACAGAAGGTCTTGCTCTCTATCTCGCTGCTGCTCTCTGGCAATAACGTCTAGATATCGGCGATTGTAGCTACCAGTCAGCACGTCGGTCGATGCCTGTAAAGCCAACACCGAACGACTGCGGGCACCGGCACGTAACTGATAACTGATCAGAACCATACCGCCCACAAACAGCACACTGAACAGCAATAGCAACATCACAACCCAGGGTAACTCTCCTCGCCAACCGCTCAAGACACTATCGCGAGAAAGCGCCATCGCAGCCCACAATCTGTGATCACCAACTTTCGATGTTGCCACCAACAGACGATTATCCGATTCGGGATCCGTCATGCTGAAGCTGTGGGGAAAATTCTCCTGCTGCCTGGCTGCTTCAGGTAAACGCCCCTGCTCACCGTAATGCTTATCAGATCCTGGTAGCTGGAAATAGATCATGCCGTCACTGGCAGCTAATGCGAGCAACGCACCTGCAGGTAACTCAATACCATCATAGCGGGCAACAAATCGCGGTAAATTTACTAAAGCGACAACCATCCCCTGGAACGCACCATCTTCCGAACGCAATGCTCGATAAATGGGAAATACCCAACTCTCACCATCAATAGGTGAGAGTTGCGGAGGGCCAACCTGCAAATCATCTCCTCCCTGACTTATATAGAACTTCATGAAATCTTGCTGCGGAATAACCGGTGCTTTGGTTTCACGACTCCAATGAACGACTTGACCCTCAGCATTCAATACCATCAAGGCATCCAGGTAACTTTGCCCCTGCCTCAGCTGAAGCAGGTTGTATTGCATTTTTGAAGATTGAGATTCAGAGGGATCTACTTGCTCGATCATTACCTCGACAGCATAAAAAAGCTGGAGCGTACCGTAGAGTAAACGCTCGGTATCGGCGGCAAGAAAGTCGGCTACGGGTTCCACTGCATGCAACTGGTCCGCCAGCAGCATATCCCCTTGCACCTGATAGCGACTCCAGGCCAGGGACAACACCAGGGCCAGCAAGCAGATGCCCACACCCCACACCAACCAGAGTCTGGATCGGGTTCGATCCCTGCTTCCCTCCACTAACAACGGCTCCATGCCAGATCCACCTTGTGAATTATTCTTCAGCCATTCCCTGGTGAGCTACTTTGCGCCAGCTCTGGTACCGACCATGACTTTCGATAGACCCGCTTTACGCATCGCCAGCTCAATACAGCTTTGGATAACATAAGCGTCATCCATCGTCATCACTTCATCAAGCAGCCCTTTTGCCCAACGCGTACTCACATTGCGCAACGCCCATTTTATTTTTGGTAAGTTGGTTGCGTTCATCGATAGCACTTCATAACCCATTGCTAGCAGCAATATGGCTGCGGCAGGATCTCCGGCCATTTCACCACAAATACTGATCGCAGCGCCCTCCGCCTTACAATCACGAACAATGGATTGAAGGGCAGCCAGCACGGCCGGATGAAAGGAATGGTAAAGCTCAGCTACACGGGGATTATTACGATCCACTGCCAGTAAATATTGGGTCAAATCATTGCTGCCCACGGATAAAAAATCGACCCGGCGCGCAAACTCTTTCACCAGATAGATGGCTGCAGGCACCTCAATCATCACCCCTATGGGCGGCAGCTTTACGTCGAAACCTTCACTCACCACCTCACCGTGGGCTCTGTGAATCAAGTGCAGAGCCTCCTCCACTTCAGCCACGTTGCTCACCATGGGTAACATTATACGAAGGTTATTTAATCCTTCGCTGGCCTTGAGCATGGCTCGTACCTGCACCAGGAATATTTCCGGGTGATCCAGCGTCACCCGGATGCCTCGCCATCCAAGAAATGGGTTATCTTCCTGGATTGGGAAATAACTCAGGGCCTTATCACCGCCGATATCCAGTGTACGCATGGTGACTGGATTCGGTGCAAAAGCCTGAAGCTGCTCTCTATAGATCTTCTGCTGCTCACTCTCGCTGGGAAAACGCTCACGAATCATGAAGTGTACTTCAGTACGATAGAGACCAACCCCTTCCGCGCCGCGATCCAGTGACCGCGCTACATCGGTCATGAGGCCAGTATTCACCCATAATGAAACCCGTGTCTGGTCCTTTGTGATACAGGGCTTGTCACGCAGCACATCCAACCCGGCAACAAACTGCTTCTCCTGATCCACTACCTCCTGGTAGTAGCCACGCAGCTCTGGCGAAGGCAATGGATAGACACGCCCCAGATTTCCATCGATGATGACTTCTCGTGCATTAAGCCGGGTAAAGGGTAAATCAACGGCCCCCATAACCGTAGGCACGCCCATCGCACGAGCAAGAATTGCCACATGAGAGTTACCAGAGCCTTTCACAGAGACCAGCCCAACCAGCTTGTCGCGAGGAATCTCACCCAGCATGGCGGGGGTCAGCTCCTCACTCAGGAGAACGCTGTTATCGGGATAAACGACGTCCCTCTTATCCTGCTCCTGCAGATAAGCCAGGACTCGACGACCAAGATCCCGCACATCAACCGCACGCTCGCGCAAATACACGTCTTCCATCATCTCGAAGTTTTTAACATGTTCCTCGATAACCTGTCGTAAAGCACCCTGTGCCCATTGCCCTTCCCTGATAACCGCACGCACTTCTGCACCGATTGCCGAATCATCCAGCATACTCAGATACACATCGAATAACGCCATCTCTTCCCGGGGCAAACTCGGTGCGAGCTTGTTTGACGTTTCTCGCATATCCTTACGCACGGCTTTCAGGGCACGATCAAGGTGCTGCAATTCAACATCAATATCGTCAGCATCGCGGTCTGGAACAGAGCGTAAGTAGGCCGGAGGTGAGATAACGACCGCTTCACCAATAGCCACCCCGGGAGCACCAGCGACACCGGTAAAGCGGGTGTCTTTAGTCGCACTGCCGGTTTCCTGCCTGGACAGTGAGCCCGATGCTTCTGCATGAGCGATGATGCCGGCCAACTGAGCCGATATGGTGATCAGGAATGACTCTTCGGTCTCATCGAAGAAGCGTACTTCCTGCTGCTGAACAACCAACACTCCGAGAATGGCACGATGGTGAATAATGGGTACACCAAGAAAAGCGTGAAAGCGTTCCTCACCAGACTCTTTCAGGTAACGATACTTTGGGTGGGATGCTGCATCCTCAAGGTTTATAGGCTCTTCACGCAGGCCGACCTGGCCAACCAGACCTTCCGATCGTAACAGCTTCATACCGATGGCTGACTGGTTCAGGCCCTCACTCGCCATTAAGGTGTAACTGTTCTCATCATCATCAAATAAAAATACCGAGCAGACCTCGGTCTTCATTGCGACTCGAACTTCTTGCACAATAATTTCCAGTGCCACCTGTAAGGTTTTGGCGGCATTTACTTTCTGGACAATTCTGCGCAAGATGTTGAGCATAGATTGAAATTCCCTCTTCAATAAAACGTTATGCGGCGATCCTAAGTGCCGCCGTCTGACCCTAACTGGGCCAATTTCGGCGCTAATTCCTTCAATGCTCGCCGATAAACATCACGCTTAAATGAAACCACTTGTCCCAACGGATACCAGTAACTCACCCAACGCCAATAATCGAATTCCGGCGAGTGATGCCTGTCGACCACCACCCGTTCTTCATCACTGGTCAATTGTAATAAAAACCATTTCTGCTTTTGCCCGACACAAATCGGATGTGAATGACGCCTTACCAATCGCTTGGGCAAGCGATAACGAAGCCACCCGCGAGTGCAAGCAATTATTCGTACATCTTGCTCGGCTAAACCAACCTCTTCGGTTAACTCCCGATAGAGTGCCTGCTCAGCGGTTTCGTTATCATTTATCCCTCCCTGAGGAAACTGCCAGGCATCCTGACCGATGCGTTTAGCCCACAACACCTGACCCGCACTATTTGCGATAACAATGCCGACATTGGACCTGAAACCATCCGCATCTATCACAGTGTGGGTATCCCTCAAGAGAAAAGTTTAATGGGTAGTAGTCCTCCATTGTTCCACAATTGCCGCACACTCAGCAAACAAGATGCAATACCTCCTGTATAATGCGATAAAAGGCTCTATTATACCGCTCCGTAACCCACCACCAATTTTGAGGTATATCGTGGCGCTAGCTATCTTCGATCTCGATAACACCCTGCTTGGTGGTGACAGTGATCATGCGTGGGGAGAGTTTCTGGTAGAACAGGGCATTGTTGATGCGGCCAGCTACCAGCAAGCCAATGATCGCTTTTATGAGCACTACCAGCAAGGTACGCTGGATATTCATGAATTTCTGAGTTTTGCCCTGAGGCCCCTTAGCCAACACAATATGGATCAGCTAACTGAGCTGCACGCCCTATTCATGGCGCAAAAAATTGAACCCATAATACTGCCTAAAGCCCTCACACTCCTTCAGCAACATCGCTCGCAGGGAGATTTTCTACTGATCATTACTGCCACCAACCGTTTCGTAACCGCCCCCATTGGTGCTCGGCTCGGAATTGATGATCTGCTGGCGACGGATCCTGAAATTATCAACAATCGCTACACGGGTGGAGTCAACGGGACCCCCTGTTTTCAGCACGGAAAAGTTATCCGCTTGCAGGAGTGGTTAGCGGCTACTGGCAGAGATCTTGCCGGCAGCTATTTCTATAGCGATTCCTGTAACGACTTACCCCTGCTCGAACTGGTAGATAACCCGGTTGCCGTGGATGCGGATGACAAACTGCGTACCATAGCCGCTGCGCGCAATTGGTCGATCACCAGCCTACGAGACAACGTATGAAACAGCTTTTACCGACTCTGATAACGTTTTTTTTGCTTGCTGCTTGCGATACTTCAACTCCCGAAAGCTCTACTCTCGAAAGCTCAACTGGTAAAGATTCGGCCGCCCCGAACCAAAGAGTCTCAAACAAATCAGCGGTAGAACTTTCATCCTATGTCAACCATTACCTGAAACAAGCCCGTAGCCAATGCGCTTCAGCACTAATAGATGCCAGAAAACTCGACACAACCATCGAACAACTGCTCAAGCAAACTGACCCAAATCATCTTACCAATGCACAGCAAATGTGGCTTTCCGCCCAGAACAGCTGGCTAAGCTGTTCCCTGTATCGACCCAACGGTGGCCCCCTCGACCAGCCACTGAATACAGACCCTTTTCCTCTCTATGAGCGCATTGGCAGCTGGCCTGTCAGTGCCGGTTTCGTTGACAGCTTACCTGACTATCCTTACAGCGGAATCATTAATAGCCCCGCACCCGAAATCACCCGACAAGAGTTACTTGATCAACACCAACTCACGGCCCCCAACGAAGCCAGCGTGGGACTGTATGTCATCGAAGTCCTGTTGTTTGGCAGTCACGGTGAAAGATCAGCCGAGGATTTCACCCCGGACTCTGCGGAAGAAACAACGCCTGAAGAAGAACAGGTCAACGCTAAGTTAAGACGACGTGCTTACCTGCAAGTTAGCAGTAGCATTTACCTGAACGACCTTAAGTCATTGATGGGGCAACTGGATCCGCAACTGGCGGTATACCCGCAAAGCCTTGCAAAACTAACCCTTAAGCAGCAGCACAAACTACTTCTTGGTGGGCTACACAAACGCATCGAAGATATACGAACAGAATTTAATGACATTCGTGAGCAATACCAGGACTATCCTTTAAGCCAAAGCTGGCACCAACGTGCTGTTCAACCACTCAAAGCCACTGCACTATTATTTAAAAACAAAGTGTTTAAAAAGGGTGCCCTCGCAGATAAAGTGCCAATAAATGAAGTACTTACAGATAAAGCCCAGCATCAAGAAGGCGATCTAAAAAAACAACGGGATGAACAACCAGGCGAATTACTGATATCTGCCATTAACAGCGCAGAGCAACTCAAACCTGCAGACACAGAAAATGTCATTTCAGACAGCGCCTTTGAAAAGTTAAATCTAGAGTTACAGGCTCTGAATACAGCACTCGCAAAAAAGCTACTCAACTACTCCGCGAATACGATCACTGCGCCTGCGGAGCAACTCCACAGTCAATAAGAGCAAGGTCGAAAATACTATCAGCAGGGTCGCGACCGCCAGTATCGTAGGACTTAACTGCTCACGCATACCCGACCACATTTCGCGAGGAATGGTGCGCTGCTCGGTACCCGCGATGAACAGCACCACCACCACTTCATCGAAGGAGGTAGCAAAGGCAAACAACGCTCCTGATATGACACCAGGACGAATCAACGGAAAGGTTACTTTGAAGAAAGTGTAACGCGGATTTGCCCCGAGACTAGCCGATGCCTTGGTCAGGTTTTCATCAAAACCGACCAGAGTTGCCGTCACTGTAATGATGACAAAAGGGATACCCAGTACCGCATGCGCCATAATCACCCCAAGATAGGTTTGGGCAAGGTTCACCTTGGTAAAGAAGAAGTACATGCTGGCAGCCGATATGATCAATGGCACGATCATTGGTGAAATCAATAAACCCATGATCGCACCCTTGAAAGGCATATGGCGCTGACTCAACCCCAGAGCCGCAACAGTACCCAGGGTCATCGCCAGCACAGTAGCGCAAGAGCCAATAATTAAACTGTTTTTAATCGACAGACGCCATTCCTGGCTATCCCAGATATTCTGGTACCAGCGCAGGGAATAAGCCTCAGCATCAAGCTTTAGCATCCCCTCAGTGAAGGTGAAAAATGGTTCGGCATTAAACGACAGCGGCATAATAATCAGGATCGGCACGATCAGAAATAGCAGCACTAAAGCGCAGAAGAATCGTACTCCGTAGTAGGTGAATCGTTCCAACGCGTCAGCATGAACCGGCAAACTCATTTTATCACCCCAACTTCAACTGGCTGGCACCAACCAGACGGTTATAAATGCCATACAGCACCAATACGACTATCAACAGACTGCCTGCCAACGCGGCACCCAGCCCCCAATTCAATGAAGTCTGCATATGATAAGCAATCAGGTTACTGATCATTTGACCGGTTCGACCACCGACCAATGCCGGTGTTATGTAGTAACCAATAGACAGGATAAACACCAGAATGGCGCCAGCGCTCAGGCCGGGAAGACTCTGCGGAAAATAAACCTTGATAAAAGCATGCGCCGGGGTTGCACCCAGCGAACGTGCCGCATGCATATACACCGGAGAGATGCTTTTCATCACACTGTAGGTCGGCAAAATCAAAAACGGCAGCAAAATATGGGTCATGGCCACCACGGTACCGATCTGGTTATACATCATATCCAGCGGTTCACTAATGATGCCCAAATACAATAAGAGGCTGTTTACCACCCCCTTGCTCTGAAGCATGACTATCCAGGCACTGGTCCGGACCAACAAGGAGGTCCAAAAAGGGAGCAGCACCAATATCATCAGCAAATTACTTTTGCTGGATGGTAAAACAGACAACAAATAGGCTAATGGGTAGCCCAGAATGACGCAGAATACGGTGACCATCAATGATAGTTTGAGGGTCTTGAGCAACATATCTATGTAGATCTGACGATCTTCAGGTTGAGGAACTATCTCCCCCTTGGCGTTGTATTGCATGTCAAATGCCGCCAGATAGTGAGTCATCGTATACTCACTGCTTAGCACTTTGAAAGCGCTCCAGGTTTCCATCTCACCCCAGCGTTTATCCAAACCCAACATGTAGGTTTTGTAATCATCGCCAGTGTATTTACCCAGTTTGCGCGCCGATTTTGTCGTCAAGCTGCGCATTCCACTATGTTCGGAGTTAAGCCGGTTGCCGATTCGGCCAATGGTTTTTTGTTCCCGCGCGATGACTAGCGCCTTCCCTACCTCAGAAAAGATATCTTCTCCAGGTAGCTCAACTTGGCCCCACTCTCGAATCAAGGCGGCCGCCTGCGGCATATTATCGACCAGAATCGGGTTATGGATACTGCGATAGAGCATCTCGGTAAGCGGAAAAACAAAGGTGAAAAGGACAAACAGTACCAGTGGCGCTACCAACAACAACGCACGAATTTTTAAAAATCGTTCTGCTTTTTTTAGCTTGCCTTTCAGCTGCGGATCATT
This sequence comes from Aestuariirhabdus sp., assembly GCA_030622755.1. Taxonomy (GTDB): domain Bacteria; phylum Pseudomonadota; class Gammaproteobacteria; order Pseudomonadales; family Aestuariirhabdaceae; genus Aestuariirhabdus. Next base: position 21,237 of record JAUXFT010000027.1, read on the forward strand.
GACCTGCATGTTGTCGGCCGTCGGGACGCTAGTACTCATAAAATTCTCGATATTACGAATGAAAAACGGGGGCGAATCATTCGCCCCCGTGAACTGCCAGGATTACTTATTCAGCCATGCGTTGAAACGCTCATTCAACTCATCCTGATTGTCAGCCCACCAGGCATGATCAACGGGAACTGCGTTACCAAAATTCTCGGGCGCAGTTGCCATATGAGGCATCATCTTGTCAGTCACCAGTGCAATAGATGACTTACGAGCGGGTGCGTAAGAGATGTAGTTGGTTTGATCAGCCAGACGCTTGGTGTCAGTTGCATACTTCAGGAACTTCATTGACTCGTCGAGCTTCTTGGTTCCCTTAACGATGCCAAAGAAATCCAGTTCAGCAAACTGATGATCCCAGATGATGGTAAAAGGCTTTCCTTCAACAGCCGCGGCATTATAAATACGGCCATTGTAGGCGGTGGTCATACTGACCTCACCGTCGGCCAACAACTGCACTGGCTGTGATCCTGCTTCCCACCACACCACTTGTTCCTTGATCTCTTCCAGCTTGGCAAAGGCACGATCTACGCCTTCAGGGGTAGACAAAACTTCATACACCTTTCCACCAGGAACACCATCAGCAATCAGGGCGCGTTCCAGATTCACTTTAGGCGTTTTCTTCAAACCACGCTTTCCGGGGAAATCTTTGGTATTAAAGAAATCGACCATTTTACTTGGCTTGTTACCTGAAAACTGACTCTCGTCATAAGCAACAATCTTGGCCCATACAATGTTGGCAACACCACAGTCTTCGAGACCACCTGGAACGAAGTCATCTACGGCTGAAGCACCGTCATCTCCGTCAGGCAGATCAGCAGGATCAATCTCAACCAGCAAGCCTTCATCACAGGCACGGATAACATCGGCCTTCTCAAGATCAATAACGTCCCAGGTTACGTTCCCTGCTTCTACCTGAGCCTTGATTTCGGCAACGCCTCCACTGTAATTCTCAGAAATAATCTTTGTTCCTGTCTCAGCGGTGTAGGGCTTGTGATACGCCTCCACCTGACTTTCTGTATAGGCTCCACCCCAGGAAACAACCGTCAGACTCTCAGCGGAAACTCCCGTAGATGCCGCAGCAACAGCAACCGCGAGAGGTAATTGTGCGACCAGTGTTTTTATTTTCATAACCAACTCCATCTATGTTTTATTTATTATTGTGCTACGCCACTCAGGGCTCACACCTAGTTTACTACCTGATTATTTTTCTATTCACTTTCTTACTCAATTCACTACTCAACTCTTTCACTCAACTCTTTCGTAATTAACGTTCGTTATTTCTGAACTCCTGCCTAACGAACCCTTAAATATTGTGCGCTTTAATATTCGACGATATCCAAAGCTCGAGCATCACCCGATGACCAGGCTACTTGCACAGAATCTCCCACCGACACACCACCAGTGGCTGCGCTGTTGGGAAGCTTAAGAATAAACTGATCCTGACCAAGTAAACTGACTCTTACACGGATATGGTCTCCGTGATATATACACTCTTTTACGCTGCCGACAAAACTGTTGTCGATTCCCTCATGGTGACTACCAAGAACCACCCGTTCGGGACGTATCGACATCATTACCTGTGTCCCCGCAGGAGCCTGAGTAACCGCTGTGGCTTTAATTTTTTCACCATTAACGTTAAGCGAGCATATGCCATTTTCTTCACTTTCTATTTTGCCATGGAGCACGTTATTTTCACCGATAAAGTCAGCCACAAAACTATTAACCGGTTTTTCGTATAATCCTTGCGGAGTATCCAGTTGCTGAACAACTCCATTATTGAACACTGCAATACGATCAGACATAGTCAAGGCTTCACTCTGATCGTGGGTCACATACACCACAGTCACGCCAAGCCGTGCATGGATATGTTTGATCTCATACTGCATCTGCTCACGCAGTTGTTTATCGAGCGCTCCCAGCGGTTCATCCATCAATACCAGACTAGGCTCAAATACCAACGCCCGAGCCAACGCCACCCGCTGCTGCTGTCCACCGGACAACTGCTTGGGTCGGCGGCTTTCGAATCCGCCCAGTTCAACCATGTCCAATGCTCGCTTCACTTTTTCTTCGACCTCGGAACGCCCCATCCTCCTGACTTGCAACGGATACGCGAGATTTTCAGCGATGGTCATATGAGGAAACAGCGCATAATTCTGGAACATCATGCCAATATTGCGCTTATGTGGAGCAATTCGATTAACTGCTGTGCCGTTAATAAAAATTTCGCCCTGGGTTGGGGTTTCAAAACCCGCCAACATCATCAGGCAGGTCGTCTTGCCAGACCCTGAGGGGCCAAGCATGGTGACAAATTCGCCTTTCCCGATATCCAGGTTAAACCCTTTAACTACAAGAATTTCACCGTCATATGTTTTTTGCACATCTTGAAAACTGACGTACTTGTTATTTATATCCGACATCGAATCCTTGCCACGCTTAAGCGATAAATTATTGTTCTATAAAAGTAGCGAACTTAGCTAATTTAAACCAATCCAGCAAATGTGATTGATAGCATAAAAAATATCAAACAGCATCAGCTGCAATATTGCAACCGCCCCACAAAAAAACCAACAAACCTTCGACTAAAGGCTAACTCGAGGCCCTGAAAAACACACAATGTGTTCAGGGTCTACATAGTATAAACAGATAGTATGAACATAATTTTTTACTCTTTGAGCAGAATCACTATTCATGATGCACGCTATAACTGGACAACAAAGCCCCGGACAATATCCAGCATTATTCAAATAGCAGGCTCTGCCTCTAAATTTTGTTCAGGTAGGACAAACCCGGCAAAATATTGCTTTAAGGTACTCTGTTTCGGGGATGGCAGGGTGTATAGGGTGATCTGCACCTTGATGACCCTGCTCGATAATTTGCAGTTGACGGTCCAGATGTCTGCTGGAAAGTCGCAGAATATCGACCAGATTCTCATGTTGCAAATGCATCGAACAGGAGGCAGAAACCAGGATGCCATCCCTGGATAACAAACGCATCGCTTGCTCATTAATACGACGATAGGCCTGTTCGCCTTGCTTGATATCCTTACGGCGTTTAATAAACGCCGGGGGATCAACCACGATGACATCAAATTGCATCTGCTCTTGTCGCATCTGCTTTAACGCAGCGAACGCATCACCCTTCATGGTGGCCACACGCTCACCAACACCATTGAGCTCTGCGTTATGATGCACCAATTCAAGAGCCGACTCAGAGGCGTCAACACATAATACATCTTCAGCTCCAGCAGCGGCTGCTTGCACTCCCCAACCGCCAATGTAACTGAATAGATCCAGCACCCGCTGACCTTTTGAGAAGTGCTGAAGGCGCTGACGACTCATACGATGGTCATAAAACCAGCCTGTCTTTTGTCCGGTGAGTACCGGTGCCGCGAATTTAACGCCATTTTCTGTCAATAAAACCGGTTCTTCGACTTCTCCAACCACTACCTCAGTGTATTCCTCAAGACCTTCCGGGCGCCTCAACTGACCACTATTTTTTAGCACAATAGCCCGTGGTTTAATGACCTGCAGCAACGCCTCAACAATGTCATTTTTGACCCGTTCCATCCCTGCTGTAGCCAGCTGCACGACCAAAACACCATTGAATCGATCAACCACCAGCCCAGGCAAACCATCACTATCGCCATACACCAGGCGATAGCAGGGAGCAGAAAATGCCCGCTCACGCAACGAGAGCGCAACCTGTATACGATGTACAAGCAATGATTTGTTCAACGAATATTTACTATCGCGGCTGACAATTCGCCCACAAATCAGCGTGTTAGGATTAACGTACGCGACACCCATCGATTTGCCGGCAGCATTTTCAACCACTACCTGTTCACCCGCTTCAAAAAGTGTCAGCGGTGTTGCAGCGGTATCAACCTCATTACTGTAAATCCACAAATGCCCGGCACGCAGGCGACGATCTGCTTTTGCCCTCAGGCGTAATACTCTTAAGCTCATGCAATGCTCCGGCGAAAAAAAGGATTATGAAAAATACAGTTAAAAGAACACTTAACGAACGAACTTCAGGCGAGATATAATAAAAGCTTGGCATTATACTCGGCTACTGTATTGATACCATCATCTCTAGGCGAGGGCGGCAGGCCAACCTATACTGAATGTCTAAACTCTGGAGAAACTAACCGTGACAACTAACCTGATAATTTCCGTAATAGCTGACGATAAACCCGGTTTGGTGGAATCCCTGGCTCAGACCGTTGTCGATAATCAGGGCAACTGGCTCGAAAGCCGTATGTCGCAAATGGCCGGTAAATTTGCGGGTATTTTACGAATTAGCGTTACCGAGACCCATGCCCAGAAGCTATGTGATGCTCTCTATGCCCTTGAACAACAAGACATAAAAGTCATAGTGGAAAAAACCACTGACGAAAGCACTCCGGTTACACGTACATTGCTCATAAACCTTGTTGGAAATGATCGCCCCGGGATCGTCAAAGAGGTATCACAGGTTCTCGCCAAACAACACATCAATGTAGAAGATCTGTCAACCAGTTGCTCTCCGGCCCCACACACCGCCGACAAACTGTTCCGGGCACAGGCAGTGTTACAGGTCCCTCAAAATATTGATCTGGATGAGCTGACAGAACAGCTGGAATCTCTGGCCAACGATCTTATTGTGGAAGTATCGCAACCAGACTAAATTTTATGCGCTCCAGACTCGCCACTCTTCACAAGGAGTGGCGAGTCTGGAGCACTGCCTTGACCCGAAGCACTGACACTATATAATTAAATGTCCCCCTCTTTAAAATCGAATATTTTCTTTTTTTAAAACAATCAGTTAGTTGCCTCTCGAAAGATGGATTTTTTCACCTTTGGGCTTCCCCTTCTGTGAATTTTATGTATTCTGAAGACATATGCATCTGCAACAGGGGAATACTGTATGTCACTATCACCTGTAGAAGTCTGGGGAATTGATCAGATTCATGTTGAGCAAATAGACAAAGATGGACAGAGCCAGCAGCTCTACGTTGAGCATCAGTTTTTTACTGATGATGATGACCAGTTCCAAACCGTCGTCGCTGAAGTAGGATTTAACCCAAAGTGGCGCTATATCGCTGTAGTCGCACAAGACTTACAGGCCAAAAAAGATCACATATTTTACCACCTCGGTCATTTTCGGGAACTTAATCTCGCAGAAAAACACATTAAACAGTTTAAAAAAGACCCCCAAAACAGTGTCGTTGCCACCCTGCCAATGATGCAAATGGATGGAGGTCGATATCTTTCTCTTTATCAGGCTGCTTACATGTCAGCCTTTGATAACGAATCTTTCACTGGGGTATTTGAAGCGGAACATGGATGCTACTGCCTGGTTGCCATTCCTGAAATAATTGGGGTTACGGGAATTATTTACGAACCCAACAGTGGGATACCTCGTTATCTGGGCAGTTTTGATAACGATCTAGTGAGTCAGGCTGTCAATACTCACAACAAAGTCATCGTGCACAGAAGCAACATCACTTTAGCGCAGGAAAACAGCGTGGCTCGTCGCTTTGAAGCCTATGAGTTATATGAGGCCGAGCCATCTTAAGCAAGATGACTCATTCGACGGCTCTGCATAAAAAATCATAAACGCAGAGACAGCCCCTGTG
>JAUXFT010000059.1 GCA_030622755.1 Aestuariirhabdus sp.
GTTCCCCTTTCTCCTTTCTCCTTTCTCCTTTCCCGCCTTTCATGCCAATCCTCTCTGTTCTTACTTTGGATGGCCAGGATCGCTGGCTATCCGTAGCCAATAATACGTAATAACCACTAGCTAACCAGGTGTTATTGATTAGCAGTTTAATCATAAGCCACGACTCTATTCGTTGTGAAAAATCGGTAACTTAGAGGCATAAAATATAGGGAAGCATTACAAAGTTAATAAATTATAATTTTAAGGAGAATAGAAATGGACATTAAATCAACGTATTCAAAATGTGTTTCGGGTCTGGCAGCTGTAGCATTGGTGCTTGGGTTTTCCAGTATCGCTAACGCCGAAACATCTGCAACACCTCCTGTGGTCGGTGCTCAGGAAACAACAGCGCAATCCGGGCCCTCTCTAGGTGTAGAAGTAGATAGCAGAATTGTTATAACCGCCGAAGTGATCAGTGTTAATCAAGATACTCGTATTATGACATTGAAAATGCCCACTGGAAAAATTGTAAATATCCCTGCCTCTGCTGATGTGCCAAATTTCGAAAATATCCATATTGGCGATAAAGCTAACGTCACCATGTACCAGTCTCTGGTTATTTATCAGGGTGCTACTGGTGAGGAAGTCAGGATGGATCGTGGCGAAACCCTGGCCCACAGGTCAACGGATGGCAAACCAGGAACCGAACTGGTTCGCACCATTGACGTCTCCGTTCAGATAAAGGAGATCAACAAAGAAACGCGCGAAGTAACCGTACAGATGCCTGATGGTAATCAAGCCACAGCCAAGGCAGATCCGGCAGACAAAGGTTTTGATGGATTGAGCGTCGGAGATAGCATTCACGTTCGCCTTGTCCAGGGGTTTGCAATAGATGTAGTCGCTTCCTGATAGCGTCAGTCAAATATCGCACGCTAAATTGTAACGGGGCTTCGGCCCCGTTTTGTATTTTCGGATAAAGTTAATGACTTTGGCTTTTGTGGTAGCCAATTTGGCAAGCAGCTCTGAAATTTTTAGTAATGTCCAGACCGATACTTTTATCGTGATCCGTTGGAAGTGAAAAGTGGTAATTGCTTCTTACCTGGAAGTGTTAAGTGTTCACTCCATAATTTTTTCGAAGAAGAGAACATCAAGTTCCCCCGGAAATCACGTTGCCTTGTTCATCGCTAATGGTAAGTTCCTCCTGAGAGCCAGCCAGGTCAGCGGAGCCTTCGAATGCACAGATCAAATTGTAAGTTGATTCCTTGATCGCCTCTTCTATCAAGGCGATAACCTGTTGATGAGTTTCTGAATCCAGTTTCAGGTTGTCGAGCCTGGTACCAAGTTGAGAGTGGCCCGCTGCGCCTGCTGCATATAACGCTACCTGACTTTCAATCTCGGTTTTGATGTTGTTGATGAATTGTTTTGAATTCATAACGTCCCCTGCTATTTGACGAATTCCTGCACGGTTAAATATAAAAATTAGACTGTACTATTTAGGTGAAGCTTTAGTGCAGGAGTGCTTTGCTGTTAAATATGATTATTAAATGATAATGCAGCTTTTGTCATTTGTTGGCTAGTGTTTGGGTCATTTGCACCAAGGTAAGTAGAGGCACATAGTGTTTGGGTGCGTTCGTGAACAGAGGCTAGCGTAATATTCAGGCACTCTGGTTTTTTTGCAGAAATCCCTGTCTTTTCTCTTAAGTGATGAAAATTAGTGATGAAAAATAACTGCGATGCATTCGCTGACGGGACACGATAGTCTAAAGCGATGGACGATATTTCAACTTTACTAATAGTAACGGGAACTTTCCTGCTTGCCGGTACACTGAAGGGCATTATCGGTATGGGGCTACCGATGGTGGCTCTGGCCTTGCTGACCGTAGCGCTGGATTTGCCCATGGCGATGGCTTTGTTGCTAATGCCGTCTCTTGTGACCAACCTGTGGCAGGGAGCAACCGGTGGTAATTTCCTCTCACTGCTAAAGCGGCTGTGGCCATTTTATGTGATGGCGGCAAGTACCGTCTGGTTTGGTGCCCAGGCGCTGACCCGAGTGGACTTGTTATGGCTGTCCGCGTTACTCGGTTTGTTGCTGCTGGGTTATGGAATATTCAGCCTGATGGGGCTGGGGTTTCACGTTGCGTCGAATAATGAATCCTGGCTAGGAGCTTTTCTCGGTGCAATAAATGGCGTACTGGCAGGTATGACCGGCGTATTTACGGTGCCGGGGGTTATGTATCTACAGGCGATTGGCTTGCCAAGGGATCTGCTGGTACAGGCAATGGGATTGCTGTTCAGTTTTTCCACTATCGCGTTGGCGATCGCCTTGCGAGGTAGCGGGTTGTTGAGCCTTGAGCAGGGAATGCTCTCGACGATCGGTGTGTTGCCCGCGATTGCGGGCATGATGTTTGGTCTGCAAATCCGAAAACGCTTCTCGGAACAGACGTTTCGTAAATTGTTTTTCTGTAGCCTTATCGTGCTGGGAGGTTACTTATCGATTTCCGTACTGGCCTCGGCATTGGTGTCTGGCTGATCGGGTTCCGATCCTTTAGTAGAGGAAATAGTAGAGGAAATAGGAGAGGAAATAGGAGAGTTAGTAGTAGATGGAACAGGAGAATAAAAGTCTGGACGAAACTTGTTGACCAGCTCTCTTACTTTTGGTGCATGGGGAGCCAGCGCCGATAAAGAAGAGAGATAGGCATAGGCTGATGTAGTATCGCCAGCCTGGTCGCAATAAAGAACCAGTGCTACCAACAGATCATATTGATTGGGCCATTTGTCGTTGGCATCAGCCAGCGCCTGTATCGCCTGGGTAAGTTCGCCTTGATGCTCTAGTGCTACCGCGTAAGCATAGGCATATCCAGGTGAGGCATCTAGCTTCTGCACCGCACTTTTCAGGTGGCCCAGAGCATTTTGATACTCTTTTTTACGGATCAGCATCAATCCATAACTGTAGTGGCTAGCCCCACTGTCCGGCGCCACGGTCAGGGCCCTGTTAAGCAGTTCTTCCGACTTGGCTGATTGCCCTGCCTGGCGATAGTAATCTGCCAGGTTCAACAGGGCGGGCACATAGTTGGGTTCGATTAGCAATGCGTGCAGATAATGTTGTTTGGCGGCATGAGAATTACCCAGGCGCACGGCGAGTTCCGCGAGTGACAGCTGTCCCGCCGGCGAGTCCCGGGATACCAGCAGGGAATCACGATATTCATCAATCAGGCCGGAAAGTTCAGGCTGTTGCGCAGTCGGTAACTGGTTAAGCAGATCTGCCAGGGTGTTCGCTATCTGGAAACGTACGGACCGACTGTCATCGTTTAAAAAAGGGCGAAGGGCTTGCCATCGAATTTGCGCCGAGGCATTGCGCAGCGATGCGGCAGCAGCGCGTCTGACCAGTGGGTTGGGGTCCTGCATACTGAGGTGAGCGGTTGTAATGCTGACCCGTGATGGAAAAGGTGCGAGTTGTTGCAGCAAGCTGGCGCGTATCAGGTCGGGCAGTTCATCGGCTTTGGCAATATTGGTGATGCCGCGGGTTACCAGGGGGTCTGTCAGAAATGCCCGATGGTTCAGTGTTGCCCAGTGAGGCTGGTCGTTGATAACACCCCAGCGCTCAAGTTGAGTGGCTGCCCAGTGCGCATCTTTTGTCGGCAAGCTCTTTTCTGACAGATTTCCATCCTGCTTGTCGACCTCACGATTCTCGTGACAGGTGGTACAGGCATCAGGCACGCTCAGCGCGATGGAAAGGTCGGGGCGGGGAATGGTAAAGCTGTGGTCGCGTCGGTCATCAACCTGCATATAGGTGCGTTCCGGCATATGGCAATTTACACAAGCAGCCCCTGAACTGTTTTGCGGGTGGTGGTGATGGCTCTGGGTATCAAAGACTTCGGGCTTATGGCATTGACTGCACAGCTTATTACTTTCCGAAAATACTTTACCGCTGTGAGGATTGTGACAATTGGCGCAGGTGACTCCTTGCTCGTACATTTTACTTTGCAGGAAAGAGCCCAATACAAAGGTCTCTTGCTGAATCTGCCCGTCAGCAAAATAGGGACCCATGGTTATCAGTTGCAACAAACTGCTGTCATTGAACTCGTGCCCCTGAGCCTTGGGAACCAGTTGGGTGCGCAGTGAGTGACAGTCGCCGCACATATTGATGTTGTCGTCATTCTTCTTGCCATGGGGCTGAGCAATGGATTCCCCTGGAGTAAATTTCCAGCTAAGTGGCGGCTGCGCTTTTTGAGTAAAGCCACTGGTGCCGATGCTGTTTTGGTTTGTTGTATTTCCAGAACCATCCAGATGCCGCTGGTCATTGGCGGCCACAATTTCAATATGTTTTTGAGCCGGCCCATGGCAGGCTTCGCAGGCAACATTGATCTCTGCAAAGGTCGTATTGTAGCTGTGCGTTTTAGGATCGTAGTTGCGATCAACGTTGGTGGAGTGACAATCGCTGCAGCGGTTGTTCCAGTTCTGGAAGTGCCGGGACCAGAAAAACAGATCTTGCGAAGTGATCTCCTGGTCCTCTCTCAGGTGAAACCAGCGTTGGCCTCCAGTGGTTTTATCTCTGCTGTCCCATGCAATATTCAAGGCTTGAATATGGCCACTGCCGGTCTCGACCAGATATTGCTGCAATGGATAGAAACCAAAGGTGTACAGTATTGGGTAGGTAATCAGCTGTCCTTCGGCATTCTGGGTATCGATTAAAAAGCTGTCGCCATTGCGGTACAGGCGACTGGTAACGCCATGAAATGTCACTGTGATATCGGAGAAGTCGCCGAGTACGAATTCCGATGTGGCCGTTTGCATCGATTTAGAGTGGTCGGAAAGTTGCCATTGCTGATACTCATCCGTATGGCAGCTTTGGCACTTATGGGAGCCGACATAGCCGTTTGTTGAATCCCGGGGTGGTAAAGGATTAGCGCTGACCGAACCGGTTAAACTAACTCCCAAAAATAGAAGAGTGGCTACGAGGAAAACACGTTGTTTTATCGTACTAATCATTACTGTCCCTGATTGCTGAATTGATATCTTCAGGATTGATTTCCCTCATACGGACATTGCTGGAATGCCACGGGCTCAACTATACAGGCATCGGGGCGATTAATAGAATTCAAGCAGTATAAATCTGCCTATTAAAAACCAGATTGCCTTAGTAAGTTCGAAGGGCTTAGGTTCGAAGGGCTTAGGTTGAAAACCCCAGCTTAAAGAGTAGCGCCTTGCTTCGTAGCACAGACCGGAGAAAATGTGTTGAGTATGAATTTAAAAAAGAGGCGACCGAAGTCGCTTTAATATGCGCAGAGCATCTTATTATGCAGCGCTGGGTCTGCGAAAATTGTGAGGGGTTGGTTTGCCTCTGGAATTAATAGTGCCGAAAACGATCCAGTCGATCTGAATAATTTTGTTTGGGTTGCCTTGTTACGAACGATACATTTAACGGTTAATGATGTGGTTCCGGAGTCGCCAATTCGAAACCAAATTCAACCACATCCCCCGGTTGTGCTGAACTCACGAAATTAATTTCGGATATATTTGGTGACAGGAGAAGATAGCAGACTCTTCATCAATTCATGCCAGTAAGGTGCCGCCAAACAGGCGATGAGCTGGATTGAGATCACCCGGTTTGATGACCCTTTGGTTGTAAAATTCCATAACCTGATTTCCTTCCATGCTGACTGGTTTTTAGAAAGCGCATCGATTGTGGTTCTATGGTTTTTCTCCTGGAGTGTCGACAAGAAATTTCTGTTGTAGTTGAGGTGGTCTAGTGTTTGCGAGATCCTTTCGCGTGAAATGCTCTGTGTTGGATTCCTTGCTTTCATTCCTCTCTTTTATTCCTGTATTTAATTACTGGTTTGAAATGGAGGTTGCAGATTGCATGCCAGCATAGATACAGGGGATATGGCGAAATCTTTATAGAATTTTGCCACTTGGTGGCGCAGCAAGGATTCTACGTGCGTTACTTTGATGCGGTTTTAATCGGGTTTACTTTCAGGAAACGATTTGATTGTTGTAAAAGCCTCGGAAGGATTTTTAGTGATAAAGTGAAATGGGTAGGTGGTCATTGATAGCGCAAAATGAAAGCTAATGGCACACTGGTCTTATCAGAGAGCTTTCTATAAAGGGATTGGAATGAAACAGCCTGGAATGAGAAAACGTTCAATGAGAGAGCTTTTAATGAGAGTAACGTGTGAGCACTAACAGCGATAAACACCTTTCAACCACTGCCTTGGCCAAATCCGTTGGTAAGGAACCGCGCGAATTGTTTGTATTGCTGTCCGAAAAAGGCTGGATCGAAAAGCAGGATGATAAGTGGCGGTTGACCTCCAAGGGTGAATTTGAAGGAGGCCACTATGCACGCAGTGAGAAGTACGGTGAATATATAGTCTGGCCGCCGTCGCTCAGTGATCATCAGGTGTTTGCCTTGCTGCCTGAGGCTCCGTTGAGCGCTACCCAGTTGGGGCGAAAGCTGGGCGTCAGTGCCCGCATGTGCAATTTGCTGCTGGCTGAACTGGGCTGGATTCGTCCCTATTTGAGGGGTTGGCAGTTAATGGAAGCAGGACAGAATCTTGGCGGCCAGCAACAGGAAAATGAGCGTAGCGGTGTTCCTTATGTGACTTGGCCAGAAACCTTGCTTGTCTCGACCGCATTGCAACGGCGGGCGGAACAGCTACAGGGAGAGGGTCAGGCTCGAGGCGTTGATGATCACTGGCTGGCGCTGGATGGCCATCATCTGCGCAGTAAAGAGGAGCTGTTGATCGACAACTGGTTGTATCTTAACGGTGTTGTTCACAGCACCAGTCACCCCCTGCCTTTCGACAGTGAAGCCGAGGCGGATTTTTATCTACCTGATGGTCAGGTGTATCTGGAGTACTGGGGTTTCGACAAAACGCCTGCCTACCTTAAACGCAAGCTTGCCCGCCAGGCACTGTACCAGCAGCATGAGCTGTCGTTGATTGAACTGTCTGCCGGTGATCTTAATCAGTTAGATGACGTATTGCCCAAAGCTCTATTGAAATTTGGGGTGTTGCTTTAAGTGCCCTGTTTTAAAAAGGATCTTATTCGTCATCAGTGTCTGATGTGAGCCATTTGATCCTTGCGTTTTAACACCACTATCAATCGAGAGCGGTTATTACGAATTCCATCCGTTAATACCAATTCACGATTAATCCTCACTTTTTACTCCCGTGCCGAAAACGCTGGTATTTTTTTCTTTGTAAAAGTCAGGTAATAAGAAAGGTAAGCGGAAATCAGCAGCAATCTACGCAGTAAAAATGTTGAACTCCGCCTATTAGGGTACACGCAGGCGTAGAGCGGAGTTGGATGTAACAATTTTCAGGAGATAGATGTAATAGATGTAAAGGATAAGAGTTGGCTACTAAAGCATAAAGCGATTCGAGCAGCGTTCTGGCTGATGACGCTAACGAGCACAAGATCAGGGAATACTATCTGGACTGGAACAATTTCACCGAGGCCGATGAGGATTCGGTGGGCCCGTTACTAACAGGCTTTTGGCAGCGTTACCGTGGCATTGATCAGCAAGCCAATGCATTGAAAGTGTTACAGTTAGACTCTGGTGCGTCGCTTTCGCGGGTGAAGGTGGCGTATCGCCGATTGGCGGCCGAGCATCACCCTGACCGGGGAGGTGACAGCCGCTGTTTTATCGAAGTGCGGAAAGCTTTTGAGGTGCTGGCGCATTATGCCTAATGATGATTTTCAAATAGCCGCGTTGTTGGTCAATATCACCGAAACGGTATTGTGGCCGCATATCCAGCCCTGGTTGCGGGCGAATAATCACTGTATTCAATTACGCTGTCGGGTAGGGCGCGGCCAGGCGACCCATCACACCCAGCAAGGACAGCAACATACATTAACCTTTGGGCGTAAGATGGTGGCCAGCAAGCGATGTGCCCGGCAGGCACGGAACTGGACCACGGGTCGCGAGCTAGTTGGTCGAGGTTACTTCAGCGGGAACTTTGGCTATGCAGAGTTGATGGCGCACACCTGCTGCCATGAATTTGCCCATCTGGTGCAATCGCTTAATGGCTGGTATCGGCGAGGCTCTATTCATAACGCTGATTTTTATCGCATTCTCGATCAAATGCATCAAGGCGGGATTGCTGATCGTGTCTTGCAGGTGTTGCAGCTTGAGGCTGACCGGCAGGGGTTACAACTGGAGTTTGCTCAGGGCGTAACGGCGGATGGAGAAACCTCTGAGAATAGGGCAGCGCAAGAAATTCAGTGGCGGATGCCGGTAATAACGGGGATATCCCAACAGCAGTTAAAAGAGCAGCTGCAGGGACAGCTGGCCGAATTCGATTATCGAGGGCGAAAAGTGCAGGGCAGAATAACCCGGGTGCATCGGAAAACAGTCCGGATAGAAGATCATGGGGTTCGGGGTATCGATTATTTTCGCGTGCCCCCTTCCCAGTTGCAGCTGGTGGATAGCATGCTACAACGAACAAATACCGGTCAGGGGGTGTTGTAAAACGGCTGAATTTTTCGTTCGTTCTTCCTCTGTTATTCGGCGGATTTATTTCCGGTAACCTTCAGCTCAACCGGAAACTCCTTACGCCGCGCTATCTGGGTAACGAAGAGGCGGATAGCATCTGCCATGCTCATGCCGATCTGTTCCAATACCTCTTCCGCCTCTTGCTTAATCTCCGGTTCAATGCGGGCGCGAACAATCTCGGTTTTCATGGCACTCATTGGCATTCCTGTGGTTAGTTTCTTATATGGTTTCTTGGTTGGTTTCTTGGTGGGAAGGCCAGCAACCTCAGCCCATTATTTGGGGTTGGCGGTTACTGGCATATCGTTTACTAGTAAGGTTGCAGATGCTACTGGGTAGTCGCGCGCATGTAATAACGTTCGCCGTCATAGCGGTTAAAACATTGTCCGATCATGGGGTGGCATATCTGCTCGTGATCGTCGCAACCCTGTAGATTACGTTCAGCGACATAGGTGGTTTTATCGGTGCCATCAACCAACACCTGATACCAGGGGCGATCTTTGGGGGGGCGAGTAGTGGCCATTTTTTCGTACCACTCATCATCCATGGAAAAGCAATGATCGACGCCATAGATGACGCCGCGATAATTGGAATTGCTGTGACTGACGATCTGGCCAAGATCAAACTTTGCCTGATGTATCTCCATTAGGGTTACCTCGGGTCTGGTTTGAGAGTATTTAACGTTAATGTGCTTGCGGTAATAACTCAGTACTTATGCCGTTCTGATTCAGTTCTGCTCTGTTTTCTTGTTAACTAAAATTGCTTGCTTGATTAAAAAATTATTAAAGGGTGATTAATGGCTTCATTCTCTATATCAGCCCCCATTCACCCCTTAAAGTATAGATACTACACCCTATTATGGTGAAAGAGATATGGCAGAAAGTGATCTGTCGTGGGTGAAATAATTTGATCTTTGTCGGGCCAGTTGAAAAACTGGTCACCCTTAGGGAATACCCCGTGAAAATCCTATCCTGCTACAGGTACTTGGCAATGCCTTCAAATATTCCTCGCGTTACTTTGACTCATGCTCCCACGCCGCTGGAACCAATGAATAATCTCAGTGAATTACTCGGTACGCAGTTGTATATCAAGCGAGATGATTGCACTGGGCTGGCGATGGGAGGGAACAAGACTCGCAAGCTGGAGTATCTGGTTGGGGCAGCGCTTGAGGCAGGAGCCGATACCCTGGTTACTGTCGGAGGTATTCAATCGAATCATGCCCGCCAGACTGCGGCGGCGGCGGCAAAGTTCGGCTTGGCCTGCGAGTTGATTTTGGAGGATGTGCCCGGTACCCCCAAGGGGGATTATTATCACAACGGTAATCTGCTGCTCGACCAGCTATGTGGCGCAGTGTTGCATCATATAGGGGAGGGGGCCGATCTGTATGAGCAGGCTAAGGTTCGGGTGAACGAACTTAGCCGTGAAGGAAAGCGACCCTATTTGATTCCGCTCGGTGGGTCTAACGAAGTTGGTTCGCTGGGGTATATGCGCTGCGCAGATGAGATTATCGACCAAGCGAGTGCAATGGGTATCAGCTTTGATCAGATCGTCGTGGCCAGCGGCAGTGGTGGTACCCAGGCAGGGTTGTTGGCTGGATTGATAGCACGTGATGTGGATATTCCGGTGTTGGGTGTGTGCGTGAGCCGCAGCACCGAGGCTCAGCATGAGCTGGTCGATGAGCTGCTACAGCGAACGCTACGTAGCGTGTCGATGAATGCTGAAGAGGCTGCTGGAAAAGTGTTTACTGATGGTGGTTTTGTTGGTGAAGGCTATGGTATTCCAACTTCCGGTACCATAGAAGCGGTGCGATTGGCGGCGCAGCATGAAGCGATTTTGTTGGATCCAGTATATACCGGCAAGGGCATGGCGGGGCTCATCGAGTTGTGCCGAACCGGTGTTTATACCGCTGAACAGAAGATACTGTTCATCCATACGGGAGGTGCACCGGGATTGTTTGCTTACACCGAATCGTTTTTGTAGCACCAGATTGTAGCGCCCTTATGCTACAGTGTTTTTCGTTGCAAACATTGTTGTCGTTTAGCCCCCTTTATCGAGACGCCATGACTCCCTGGGAACTATTAGGTAGCGCAGACATTCCGAACGGCGGCGGTCAATTGAAGCTGTCACAACGAGGCGAGGAGTTTTCCATTCGCCTTTCCGGTGTGCGAGGCGAGCTGATGAACAGTCGTGTTCATGGATCGGAAGAGGCGCTTTCTGAACTCGGTTGTGCCCATATAACTTCCCTTGAGGATTCCCGGGTGCTGGTGGGTGGTTTAGGTATGGGTTTTACCCTGGCCGCAGCACTCAAGGCGGTTTCATCGTCGGCGCAGGTGACGGTGGCAGAGTTGATAGCGGAAGTTGTCGAATGGAATAAAGGGCCATTGGGGGAGTGCGCCGGACGACCATTAGAGGATACTCGTACGCGGGTTAATGTGGCGGATGTGGCGGATATGTTTACAGGCAACCAGCCGAACTTTGATGCAATTTTACTCGATGTCGATAACGGCCCTGAAGGACTCACTAAAAACGACAATCATCGGCTGTATTCTGTTGCAGGGCTTAGTGTAATTTACAAGTCTCTTCGTGCTAAAGGGATGTTGGCTATCTGGTCGGCATTTCCCGATGAGTCTTTTGTCAGCCGGTTAAAAAAGTCAGGATACAAAGTGTCCGTTCGTAGGGTTCGAGCCCGTGCTGGTAAGGGAAGTCGACACACAATATTTTTGGCACAAAAACCTTGATGCCCTGATGAGCTTCTGGATGAAGGCCTTGCTAAAAGTGTGATGAATAAAGAGCTGCGCGAAGGGAGCAAGGTAAAATTTGTGCAGTGAATCAGATTAGAAAAATTCGATTATAAGGTATAAACAGGGTATCGCTTTTTCAGGTCGTTAGAGCGGTATTAATGTGCTTTTTCAGTGGTTGTTTTGGTGAAAATTGCCCTGAAACCAACTGCTGTAAAAAATCATACTGAAACCAATAGTTATAAAAACAGGGATGTGACATATGGAGTATTTGCTCAGTTTAGCGGTGAATCCTGCAATCTGGGTGGCACTAGCCACACTGATAGCCATGGAGGTAGTGCTGGGTATCGATAATCTGGTGTTTATATCGATTGTGACCAATAATCTGCCGCCTGAGCAGGCGAAGCGGGCACGCCGTATCGGCATCAGTCTGGCGTTGATATTACGCCTGGCTCTGCTCGGTACCATTGCAATCATTGTGCAACTCACCGAACCGGTTATTGAGTTGTTTGAATTAAGCCTTTCCTGGCGCGATCTTATATTGATCTCGGGTGGATTGTTTTTGGTGTGGAAAGCCACCAGGGAGATACACCATAACGTTGACCCGGATCCCGAACCCGATATGCTCGAGGCCAAGGCTGTTGCGGCATCTTTTGGCGCAGTGATCGGACAAATTCTTGTGCTCGATCTGGTTTTTTCTATCGACAGTATCGTGACTGCGGTGGGTATGACGCCGCATCTTCCGGTGATGGTGATCGCTGTCATTGTGGCAGTCATAGTGATGATGTTAGCCGCGGACCCCCTGGCGAACTTTATCAACCGTAATCCCACCATTGTAATGTTAGCTTTGGGCTTTTTGTTGTTGATTGGAACGACGTTGATTGCCGAAGGTTTCGGGGTGCATGTGCCAAAAGGTTATATCTATGCTGCGATGGGTTTCTCGGCGCTGGTGGAAGGACTCAATATGGCTGCCCGAAGACGGCGACAGCGGCAAGCGCAGAGAAGCGAAGCATAGGCTAGTGCATGCTGCTCAGTGTTTTCTCGCGCCGGACGGTTGCCGTTGATTATTTGGGGAGGAGCTTCGCGCTGTAATGAATGCGCAGTGCATTAATTAACTGCCAGTGGCTACACTGAATTGAGCGGCAATGATTAAGGCATATATGGACCCACTCCATTTGCAAGACTTTTGATCCTTGATCCTTGATCCTTGATCCTTGATGCCAAGAGGAGATCATTGCTCTCATATATCCGGCCTGTTTGTGGAAGTTTTTATCTTCCTGGCCCCGATGGCTATCTGCGCTCACCCTCCTCAACACCTCTTCGGCCTTCTTACAGCCAGTGCCTTTGCCAGGTTTTGAATGCCTTAAGCAGGTTTCGAAAAAACTATCTCAATAGGTTTGGCTATGGACAGAAAACAAAAAATCTCCGCGCACTTCACGCTCGGAGAACTGATCCGTTCTGCAACGGCGGATAGGAAAGGCATTGATAATTTACCTCCCGCGGAGATTATCCCGAAACTGAAACGGCTGTGCGAAGAGGTGCTTGAGCCGATCAGATCTCATTATGATATTCCCTTTCGGCCCAATAGTGGTTATCGCAGTCCGGGACTGAATTCGGAGATTGGCGGATCAGCGAACTCACAGCACTGTTTGGGTGAAGCGGTCGATATAGAGTTGCACGGGGTTAGCAATTTTGAACTGGCGCAGTGGGTGGAACAAAATCTGGCCTACGACCAACTGATCCTCGAGTGTTATCGACAGGACGAACCGACATCCGGTTGGGTGCACATAAGCCTTAAAGAAAATTCACAAGCCAATAGAAAAGTAGCTTTAACCTACAGTAAGCGAAAATTTCTAAGCGGGCTGGTGGCCTGAAACCTGACTCGATCGAGCACGATTTTGTGGAGTAACTACTTCGCTGCTAATGCTTATTCGATAGCCCAACAGGTGGATCTGCAAAGCATTGAATCGGCCGCTGTCATTATCTCAAGGTAACGAATGCCGTTGCAGGCATTTGCCTCATCCCGAGTCGAAGGTGATCAACGAATGTTTTGAAGCGATGCACACCCGGGAGCGGATCGGTGCAGGATGTTACGATTGAACGTATCGTTATATTAAACCATGTGCCTTTTTTTTTAAAATAGTTAGACATAAAAATAATTCTATTATGAAAGTTTAATATTATCTGAGTGAAGGTATCAGAAAAAAACATATTTTTTATTTATCGGGTTTATTTCATCAGGTGCCTCCGAAGAGGCGAGATAGAGCATTGCTCAGCAAAAATAATGAATATTCCGGGTAGGTATGTAGAGTGCTTTCCTGGCTATCCTGTGCATGAGGCTACTTAATAATGGGCTTGTTCCCGTCCTTTGAAATTTATGCGGAGGCCGATTTCTGTCTAGACTTTATCGGGTGAGGATATTTTGCAATGTAGCAATTAATCCTTGGTCTATTTACGTCAATTAGCGATATGGGAGAGTCAACATGACAATTATTTTTGTACGCAAAGCCGAGATACAGTCAGGTAAAGATCTGGCGGGTTTGGAGATGGCAAAAAAATTCGCATCACATATTGAAGAGACTCATGGCACTGAGGTGCAGCTACTGCGTCAGATAGGTGGTAATCCCCGGCTGATAGCCTGGACCTCAAGGCATGAAAATCTTGGGGAGTTTGAGGCCAATATGGGGAAAATAGAAACCGATGCGGCCTACCAGAAAATGGTGCAGGAAGCGTCTAATATATTTAAGGACGGTTCGCTTGAAGATCAGCTATTACAGATCATCGAGTGATAAAGTATCCTGTGAAACGTACCGATAACCCGTGGGTAGAAACTTTCTTTTGACCCCGCAAGTACTATCAGCTCAAGTATTTAAAAGGGAGCTTAGCTCCCTGAGGCTGGTTACTATGCCTTAGTATGTTGTGTTCAATCCAGCGCCGTCAGAAAACTCAGTAGTTACCGTATTAATAGTCATAGGGTTGTGTATGAAACGGATATTATATGCTTCGTTGTTGTTGCTGTTGTGTAATGGGTTTTCACATGCGAGTAGTGAAAGCCATCTGGAGTACCTGGTTGATCTGCTGGATGCTGAGGGGCAACTCGCCGGGCTGGAAGAAGAAATTCGTGTCGACGCCGTAGTGACCCGTTTTTACCGGCGAAGAGGTTTTAAAACTATTTGGGATAATCCTGCGCGTGCAGAGCGAATGCTCGATGAATTGAATCGATCTCGTGAGGAGGGATTAAACCCTGAAGATTATCATTATAGTTATTTGCGAAAACTCCAGGCGGAGCTGATAAGTGACAATTCAGGAAGAAACGCTGAATTTGAACTGTTAATGACGGATGCGTTATTTATCTATGGCTATCATTTGCTGCGGGGTAAAGTTGATCCCAGAAATATGGAGGCAAGTTGGAACTATACTGAGGCGGAAATAGAAGAAGATGAAGTTATAAATCGAATTTCATTGCTGGCTGATGATGGTGGACTCCTCGATAGATTCATTCAACTGAAACCTGATGATCTCCTTACTAACCGTTTAAGACGAGGCCTGTATTTTTTTCGGGATCTACAGGCAAAGCATCCTTTTGAAATGATTAACGACAATCCATTACTTAAGCCGGGAGAGTCGCAATCTGTTGTAAATTCTATTCGTAAACGATTAATGCAGCTTACATTATTGCACGATGAAGGGGGACAAGGTGATCAGTACGATGACGGCCTGGCGACTGCAGTAAAGCAATTCCAGAGGTTACATAATTTAGATGCCGACGGAGTAATTGGCGGTGGAACCTGGCGTGCATTAAATATGTCATGGCAGGATCGAATCAATATTTTACGAATTAATCTTGAACGTAGCCGCTGGATAAATAGATCCAGAGATACCAAAAAGTTCGTATTGGTCAACATCGCCGGTTATCAACTGTATGTGGTCGATGATGGCAAGCTTATCTGGAATACCGACATTATGGTTGGCGCGATAAATCGCGAAACGCCTATTTTCCAGTCAGAAATTACTTATCTTGAATTTAACCCGACATGGACGGTGCCCCGTAGCATTGTTAATCGTTCGTTATTAAATAATTTTTTGAAAAATCCAGGTTATATCAAAGAGAATGATTTTATATTGCTCGATCGTAGCGGTATTTCGGTAAATCCTGAAACTTTGGACTGGACAATATTAAACAGAAATAACTTTCCTTATACGGTTGTACAGCAGCCGGGTGAAAAAAATGCTTTGGGACAAGTCAAGTTTATATTTCCGAATTCCCGCGCAATCTACCTGCACGATACACCTGCAAGAGCATTATTTTCAAAAAGCACTCGCGCTTTTAGTGCGGGTTGTGTTCGGGTAAAAAATCCTTTTGAGTTGGCTAGAATATTATTGAATGATGAGAGCCAATGGAATCTCGATCAAATTCAGGCGGTTATTGACGAGAAAAAACGCAAACGCGTTTATTTGAATGACCCGGTGTCCGTGATGCTGATGTACTGGACGGTTGAACCTAATGGGGCACGACTTATTAAGTTTAATCCGGATATTTATAATCGAGATGCAAAGTTGCTTAAAGCATTAGACGCGCCAATATGAGCAAGTGTTCATGCTTATTTATATTTTTGTTGGCCATGTTTTCTTCTTTTTTGATTCAGGCAGAGGAGCAAAATATTGAAGTAAATGGCATTATCATCAAACGAGATTTAATGAGCGTGTTCGTGTTGCCAAATGAATTACTAACCGTTACTTATTCAGATTATGATGATTTGAGTATTATTAGCGATAGTATGCAGTTTGTCGAAAAGTTAGATACGGGTTCTTCTGTCGAATCTTATAAATCAAAATATTTTAATCATAAATTTTCTGCAAAAGCTCCTGAAAAATCCGGAATTTATAATATATATTTTCATGATTTTTTAGGGAAGAAACGAATTCACTTGCAAGTTGTTGTTATGGTTCCCTTTAAAGAAGTGCAGGATGGATTTCTTGAAGGGTATCGTATTGATGAATATCCAAAA
>JAUXFT010000155.1 GCA_030622755.1 Aestuariirhabdus sp.
GTAATGCAACTACAGCATCACAAACTTAACCCCTTTAAATCTCTCTACCTTGCAACCTTGGGTGGAGCAAGGGCGCTCAAGCTGGACGATAAAATCGGCAGCTTCACCCCAGGCAAAGAAGCCGATTTTGTGGTAATGGATTACAATGCTACACCCCTGATGGGTTTCCGCATGGAACATGTCAAAAGTATTGAGGAGCGGTTGTTTGTATTGATGACGCTGGGTGACGACCGCACCATCAAGGAAACCTTCGCGATGGGACAATCGGTTTTTCAACGCTGAGTTTTGCATGAGTTATTCATTCATATAATGGCGACTGGCTAATCGCCATTAACCATTCCCTACTGGCTATTCCCTTTAACTATTCCTTTAGTAAGTCCTTTAGTAAGTCCTTTTAGCTATCCCATTTTGATAACAACCAGATACTTTCCATTGCCGGGCACTTACCTTTCAGGCCACCAGGCACATCAATGCTCTCTAACAACGTCACACTGTAACTCTCCTGATAATGCTGTTTTACCTCATTGGCACTCACCGAAAACGGAGGGCCGGGCAGCAAGCTCTGATCGTACTCAAAACTGATCAGTAACTGCGGGGCTGAATCGACCAGAGTCAACAAGTGAGCGCTGTATTGTTGACGCATTTCCAGTGGCAATGCCACCAGAGCGGCTCGGTCATAAACCGCATCGACTTCGCCTATCATTGCTGCAGACAGCTCAAAGATATCACCAACAAATATGTCTATGTCATTTGCGCTGTAACGCTTAAAACCAGCTAACTTCGAAACCGTAGGCTCCACACCAAGCTCTGCAAACAACTGTTCAATCGCTGACTGGCTTAACTCTGCCCCAATCACCCGATAACCTTTTGAGAGCAACCAGGCAATGTCCCGGGTTTTACCACACAGGGGCAAAAACACTCGACTATCTGCCATTAAAGAGAGTGATTCTACATGTCTGACAAGTAGAGCATTCGCATCTCCCTCATGAAAAGCAATGTGGTTTTTCTCCCACTTCTCCAACCAAAAACTGACTTCCATTTAGTTACCTATCAACATCAAAACTTTTACAAATATTAGCCCGGATGTTGTGGTTACAACCGAAGACTCTGACACGTATAAAGAGTTGAGTTTTTACTGTAATGCTTTTGTCTTGATACGCTAGTAATTCAGCAAACCGCATTAACTCATAGCGCATTCGTCATGATTAATTTCTATTAAATTGGCCTGTATTGTAATGTCATTACTAACGAATGTAGCAGCGCCCCCACTGCGACTATGCCACACCCTGCTCCGTCCAGCAGCACATGGTGAAGTGATACTGGCCACACTCGTTAGCTTGTTTAATGCATACTGTATCCATCCTTCCGGATCTCCTTTCTGGCTCTTTCCAGATCGAGTTCTTCGATTGGTGCGGCCAGATAATAGGGCAGGGTCACGGCGTGTTCGCTCAGTTTTATCAGGTTGCTGTCCATAAGTCGCTCAATCACGGAGTAAATGGTCTTTTCCAGATTAGGCGGAGGTGTCGCATATCGCTTACTCATGTAGCCAATTAATTCCTCAATAGAATGACACCCATCAGCTAGAGAAATTACCGTACCAAGCCATTCTTCTAGAGGTGTTACATTTTCCGGGTGATCGATATCTGCAAGTGCGATCTGGTGATTTATCCGGGTAAAAACAATCGTCCGATAAAAGTATTGTGAATTATTCATGGGAAAACCAATTTATGATTGTGGAATTTTTAATGTTCGTTTTTATCACCGAACACAGACATCGCAAAAAGCAGTAAAGCAGCGAATAAAAAAATGAAGAACTTTAATACACGCCGCTTACATTGTTAACTTTCCTTTTCAATTATCAGCTTACGATGCGGGAATGGTATTTCAATGCCTTCTGCATCCAGCGCCTTTTTAATCTGCTCCGGTACGGAGTACAACACATCGAAGTAATGCTCACCCATGCAAAACGGCCGGACCAGGAAGTCGACGGAACTATCGTTCAGGGTCTCGACTTCGACAAAAGCTGCAGGGTCTTTGAGTATATGATCGTGATTCGCTAATACTGCGTTGATTACTTTTCGCACGGTATCGGTGTTTTCTTTATACGCCACGCCGAAGTGCATATCCACACCCCGCACGCTGTGGTACGAGTGGTTAATAATTTGATTGCCCCAGATCTGGCTGTTGGGAATAATAATTTGCTGGTTATCGAAGGTTTGTAAAATAGTCGTGAACAGATCTATCTCTTTGACATTACCAAAACGGTTCGCCACATCGATAAAGTCACCCACTTTATAGGGTCGGAACATGAGTAGCATCACGCCAGCTGCCAAATTAGACAGTGCACCCTGAAGGGCCAAACCAACCGCAAGACCTGCCGCACCC
Organism: Aestuariirhabdus sp.; assembly: GCA_030622755.1. Classification (GTDB taxonomy): domain Bacteria; phylum Pseudomonadota; class Gammaproteobacteria; order Pseudomonadales; family Aestuariirhabdaceae; genus Aestuariirhabdus. Next base: position 2,386 of record JAUXFT010000155.1, read on the forward strand.
AGCAAGGCAATGATCGATGCCGTCTGCACGCCAAAGCGATTGAGTACAGCAATGACAACAAACGCAAGAATAATGTACTTGCCCAGACTACCCAAAAACCGGAACAGGGTATCATCCAGTTTCGGATGGCCAGCCCCTGTGTTGCAGATGATTTTATTGACCTTGCCGGCAATATAAAAACCAACGATCAGAATCACGATCGCAAAAAGTACATTGGTCGCACCGGCCATAATGGCGGGGAGATACTCGCTTAAACCCAAACTGTCCATGATTTCCTGCATCGCTTTTGTCCCTCTAAAGTCCCGATAAAATCCCTGTAAATCCCTGTAAAGTCCTTGAAAAATCCCTATATCATGAAAACAGATCAGTTCATGCAATTAGAGGCCTGAAAAGAACTTTCGAAAACCCTTTTAATAATGCTCTCATCATCAGGGTCAGACTGAATAAGCTTCCAGTCTTTATTCTAGCTGTTAAATATAGGGAGACAGAATCGACATACTGTGAGAAACAGTGGCCTCTTTTTCCCCAACCGGTGCTACGTAATAAATGGCCGATTCAGCGGCGCTTCGGCCCGCTAGCTTGGCAATCACCCATGCCGCCAAATACTGAGATGACATACAACCACCCGCCGTTGCAATACTCTCTTTGGCAATAAATGGCTGATTCAACACATCAACTCCGGCATCGATAACCCAGGGTTTAGTGGTTAAATCTGTACAAGCCGGTAACTCTTTTAATAGCCCCAGCACCGCCAATAGTAATGTTCCCGAGCATTGAGCACCGATCAGTTGTTTTGAAGGATCCAGAGTCAGACGGTCCAGTATCATTTTGTTTTTAGCTATATCACGAGTGTATATACCGCTACCAAACAACACGACATCCGCACTATTAGCGAACTCTAGCGGTTGCTGGGCTTGAACGGTTACTCCGTTCATGGAGGTCACTGACTCGGAAGGACAGGTAATTTGTATATTCCAGCCTTCACTTTTCATGCGATTCAAAATACCCAGCGCAATGAACGAATCCAGTTCGTTGAACCCTTCAAACGTAAGAATTGCTATGTTCATTATTTAGTCCATTCCCTGAGATAAAAAAATAATCAAGCTCGTACCTGATTATGTTAAACGTAACGATGTTATTAGCTCTCAAGCGAAAAAAGTACACCTGCTACAGAGAGCTTACTCAGAGGTTGGGACAAATCTGGCAAAAACTTCTTCGCCGGTCATGTTATCTGTAGCATTGGAAAAACTGTAGAACGTGGGTTTTTTATCGATAAAAATCTGGTGATCGAATACCAAACTCTCTTCAGCATCGAACAAACCAACGGGGATCATGTGTTCCTGAGTCTCTTTGAGCCTATAAAAAAGATGTGTACCACAGATGGAGCAAAAACCTCTCTCCGCCCAGTCAGATGATTAAAAACAGTGATCAGTTCTTCACCAACAAAAGAAACATCACGCCCACACTCAACCGACAGGTACGGGCCGCCACCCCACTTTCTGCACATTTCACATTGACAGGCACCAACATGAATACTCATATGTTCAACCTGTACTTCAACGCCTCCACACAGACAGCGAGCACTTTCTTGTGTTGACCTTGTCATGATATCTCCTTGGCAACAGGTGTTTCCGTGCATAGCTTCTTTCCATGTAACCTCATTTCAAAAAAGCTTCAAACAGAAGCTTAAGGTTAGAGTAAAAAAGTTCTGAATAACCCCGGACTATCGCTATCTCTGACTGAATAGCTGAATCTATACCTGAATCTATACCTGAATAAAATGCTGAAGCTATAGCGGAATCTTTCCATAAATATGAGGCTGCGAAATAGAACCTGTGTTCCGAACAGTCGTGAGGTTAAGGCTTGTTTCTCGATTTCGCCCAGGGATCGATAGCACCAGAAGAAGGCTCTTGAGCACGTGGCGAATCATGCTCGGAACTGCGCGTTCTATGTCTATCTCGATTGCCATATAGTGTTGTTCTCTGACCGCCATAGCTCTGACCGGATCCAGAATCCGTTCTCGCACGACTACCGCCACCGCGATTATATTCAGTCGCTTTCTGTTCACGCTCTTCGCGCAATCGCTCTGCATCTTCCAGACTCAGCTCTGCAGGCTCACCCGATGTTTGACCTTCTGGAACAATGCGATCCCTTGGAGGCAATGAAAACTGACTGGAAGAGGCTTTAGGCAAACTTTTATATTGATAAAGAAAGAAGGCTTCTACCTTTTCCCGCGCCCAGTCCGTTTTCTTCAGAAACTTCACGCTGGATTCGATGCTTGGGTTGGTCTTAAAACAATTAATATTCATGTACGCGAAGAGAATTTCAAAACCATAGTGGTCGACTATTTCAATCAACAGGTTCTTTAAACTCAGACCGTGCAGTGGATTATTTTGGTAATTGATCTGGTTGTCGAACTCATCAGTCATACGAATATCCCGAAGTTGGCGCTGAGGCAGTGAGATTAAGCATTATTATACCCCTCGCCGCCCCGGCAGAATATAGGGCTAAATACGCATGGCTTGCCACATTAAGGGGGTTTTGGAACGTTACCAATACCAGACTGCCTGCAGGCTATCACGCGCCTTATCACGCACCTTATCACGCACGAATTGAACAGCCACATATATGCGCCTATTTTGGAAATCTACTGTCGAAGCCTACCCGGAAATCGAGCAATATAACCTTTTAACTGAAGCCTCACCATACACACCCTCAAGCCGCTTAACGATAAAATGCCCACGCGCCATATCTTGAAAATGATCAATAAAGATTGTATTCACAATGGCGCCACCAGCCGCTCCTATTGCAGGTATCGCTTGTGCCGCAACTTTCTGAGTTATTTGTACGCCAAACCTTTCAGCTATTTTGGCGATCAATTTAACTAAAACCGGAGCAACCTCTTCTGTAACCCCTTTTTTAGCCAGATGCTCAGCAGCTTCAACAACGGATTTCGCTAAAACCGAACGTATTGCGAAGTAGCCTGTTTCCGTACCATCATCCGAATCCATCGATCCACCTAATGCAAAAACCTCCAGGCACGCCAGCTTTGTTGACATTTCATTAATGGAACAACCTTCACTTCTTGCGATATCTGCGATTGATCTCAACATTATTGTCGTCGACATAGGTAGCTCTGCCGCTAACCCGGCATACCCAAAAAAACCTCCGACTCCTCCACTCACGGCAACGCCTAGCTTATGCCAGGTATTCGATGAAGCTTCACCTGGAATATCTTTCATTGAAAAAATGGCGGCATCAGCCGACTTCAACAATGTGGCCCGAGTTATCTCCCCTACCTTCTCATTCCATTTATCTGGCAATAAATCAAAACCCTGTTCTATAGGCTTGCCGAAATAATTTGTTATTTTTGCGGCTACACCAGGGTTTTCCAACAGGCTTTTAGCGTAAAGTAATTCGCTTCTATGTTCTTTTGTAACAATCATATTCAAAGATTTACAATCGATTATTAATGCAGACAACCGTTAAACCCGCAACGTCATCATAAAAACCGCTACCGATAACAACTCTTTTCATCACAGTTTCCATTAATATCTCCCAGCGAAAATATCGCGCGGTTTCAACAGTCTGACTACCAGAAGATACTCATCCTGGAATAAACAGCTCTCAGGCCAGCGCCTCATTACAACGCTTCCTCAACAGATCCCTCAACATCAACACCGCAGGTGTAACCTGCTTGAAATCTAAAGTATTCATTGTCAAATATTTTTTTAAACTAATAAAATGATTACCCTGTTTTTAGTCTATGCAAAATGAAGCACAATGTCTCCCAGGCAACTTACGTAGCTAACTGAAAGATGAAAACAAACACTGACAGAGTCACCGACCCAAGCTGAGCTAAATTACTCAAATTTGAGAAAACCAGGAATCAACAAGGAGAGAGAACATGAAAGCGATTGGTTACCAGACATCCCTCGAGATCAGTCATACCGATTCACTGGTTGAATTTGAAACGTCCAAACCCACTCCCGGCGGACATGACCTGTTAGTGAAGATCAACGCTATCTCTGTAAACCCGGTAGATACCAAGGTACGAATGAGAGCTCAACCAGAAAATGGCGAACATAAAATTCTCGGCTGGGATGCGGTAGGCGAAGTTATCGAGATTGGCGACAGCGTTAGCGCTTACAAGAAAGGCGACAAAGTCTGGTACGCTGGCGACCTCACCCGCCCCGGCACCAATGCCGAATACCATCTAGTCGATGAGCGCATTGTCGGCTACAAACCAACTTCTTTGAGCGATGCACAGGCAGCGGCTTTTCCGCTTACCGCTATTACGGCCTGGGAATTGTTATTCGATCGTTTAGAGTTCGAGCAAACAACATCTCCATCTAACAACAATCCCCAGCAGCAAATTCTGGTCATTGGTGCGGCAGGGGGTGTTGGCTCTATTCTGGTACAGCTCGCATCAAAGCTTACAGATGCACTGGTGATCGGCACAGCCTCTCGCCCAGAGAGCCAGGCATGGGTCACCGAGATGGGGGCAGATCATGTCATTGATCACCGTAAGCCCTTAAGCAGCGAGCTTAAACGAATTGGTATAGAAAATGTCTCACATGTCATTAGCCTGAACGCGACGCAGGAACACTTTAGCGAGATCGCCGAGGTTGTTGCTCCACAAGGCAAGTTTGCCCTGATTGATGACCCTGCCGTGCCACTGAATCTCTCGCTTCTAAAGATGAAGTCAGTATCCACCCACTGGGAGTTTATGTTCACCCGATCCATGTTCAATACCGATGATATTGAAGAGCAACGCAATCTGCTGAATCGGGTTTCCGAGCTGGTCGATGCCGGTGATATCAAGAGCACTCTGGGTGTAAATTACGGCGTAATTAATGCTGCAAATCTTAAGCGCGCCCATGCCGATATCGAGAGCGGCAAAACCGTTGGTAAAATCGTATTGGAAGGTTTTGATCAGTGAGCAGCCCATTAACCTAGAAACCCCAGTTGGATCACGCAAGACCACGCAAGCTCTTGGTGCACCTGGCAAAACAGAAAAACTTCTCATCACCAATAAGGTGACCACGAATTTTTCGATTTCACTATGCACACCAATATCCTGCATGTCTTTTGCGCACTCAACTGGGGTTTCTAGGATTAACGATAGTCGCCGAAATTGAAGCGCACCCGGATAAGATCGAGCAAGTAAAAAAAGCGCCACTTGATTTGCTCGAGCCTACTCGCAAGGAGCCTGTATGCATTCAATACGATCTGCATCAGGACAACGACAACCGGCGCTGTTCCTGTTCTATGAAAACTGGCAAACCCGTAAACCCGTAAACCCGTAAACCATGGCAACCCATAGGCAAAACGAGCATCCGGATGTATACGGGGCGGCGACCGAGGGGGTTGTCAAAAGCTTTCTGCTGAATGAGATGAGCGATTTATAAACTGTATACGTTTTTTTTACGTTAAGGGAATCAGGCTTGAGAAAACCTGATTCCCTTTTTTTGAAGTGGCAGTTTAGATTAAATTAGATAGAAGTTCAGGTGGAATTATCGGCAGATCGTCCTGTCCAAAAGCTATGGCATGTAAGAAACACAATTGAAAGGGCATTTTGTGAAAGCCAATATCCATAGCTACTTGCCAGTCATTTACCTATAGTGACGGTACTTACGTAGCGAA
>JAUXFT010000127.1 GCA_030622755.1 Aestuariirhabdus sp.
ACGGAGCAGTGTACGAATTTCGCTGTTGTAGACCTTCAAGCGTGTTTCCACCGCTCGCTGCATATCGACTTCCAGCAAGAAGTGAACACCACCACTAAGATCAAGACCGAGCTTCATCGGACCCGCACCCAACGCTTTCAGCCACTCAGGTGTGGTAGGTGCCAGATTCAGCGCGACAACATAATCATCACCCATAGCCCGCTGAATCGCTTCTTTGGCAATCAACTGGTGCTCAGGATCGGCCAAACGCAGCAGTGCGGATCTTCCCACAATCTCAGTTGATTTAACCGGGATATCAGCGTCAATTAATGCTTTTTCTGCTTTTTTCAGCACGCGCTCATCAACTTTAAGCGAGATTTTTAAGCCGGTGACCTGGATCGCTGAATCGTCCGGATAAAAATTTGGCAGCGCATAAATGCCGCCTGTCACCAACGCAACGATGATGACAAGATACTTCCATAAGGGATATTTATTGAGCATTGGTATGCCCTGATTGAATGCCATTAAAAAAACGCAGTCTCCTTCGTGGGAAGACTGCGATGAACACGAACAAAGTGATAACTACACTCTTAAATCGCTGTACGCTAAGTGCCAGACTAATTTCCCTGACGTTAGTTGCCTAACGTAAGTTGCTAACCAGGCTGGCTAAAGCGCCTGACCTAGATTGCCTTGATGGTGCCCTTAGGCAACGCAGCAGCAACAGACGCCTTTTGAAAGTTCAGCTCAACATTCTCTGATACTTTCAGGGTAATAAACTCATCGGATACCTTGGTGACCTTACCAAGAATACCGCCATTGGTTACCACTTCGTCACCCTTGGTGATATTGCCAACCAAATTTTTATGCTCTTTAGTGCGCTTGCTCTGCGGACGCCAGATAATGAAATAGAAAATCAACACAAAGCCGCCAAGCATTAACAACTGACCCATCATGCCAGGTCCTGCGGCAGCACCTGCGGCGGCACCTTCAGCTACGGCTTCACTGATAAAAAAACTCATGTATTACTCTCTCCAAACTAAAAATTGTGAAAGACCTGCCCCCTCAACGTTCGAGAATCAACTGGCCCGGAAAAGGAAATCAATCCAGCGGCGGCGTTTCCAACCCCCGCTTGCGGTAGAACATATTTACAAAGTTGTCCAATTTACCCTGTTCGATGGCTTCTCGCAAACCCGCCATCAAATGTTGGTAATAACGCAGGTTATGGATGGTATTGAGCTGGGATCCGAGAATTTCATTGCACTTATCAAGATGATGTAAATACGCGCGACTGAAATTCTTACAGGTGTAACAATCACACTCGGTATCCAGTGGTCCACTGTCACGCTTATGCGGGGAGTTACGGATACGAACCACCCCGCTAGAGGTAAACAGATGTCCATTGCGGGCGTTACGGGTCGGCATCACACAGTCGAACATATCGACTCCGCGGCGCACAGATTCAACGATGTCTTCAGGCGTACCGACACCCATCAGGTAACGTGGGCGATCTTGCGGCATTAATGGAGTGACTCCATCCAATACCTTCATCATCTCATCCTTGGGTTCCCCGACAGAGAGTCCGCCAATCGCGTAGCCATCAAAACCGATCTCATTGAGTCCGGCCAGGGATTGCTCGCGCAGGTTCTGATGCATTCCGCCCTGGATAATGCCAAACAGCGCCGAGGGATTATCGCCGTGGGCGTCCTTACTGCGCCGGGCCCAGCGCAAGGATAACTCCATAGACTCTTTAGCTTGCTGCTCATCGGCCGGATACGGTGTGCACTCGTCGAAAATCATCACGATATCGGAGCCCAGATCACGCTGCACCTGCATCGACACTTCAGGGCTCAAAAACACCTTGGCGCCATCTACTGGCGAGCGAAAAGAAACACCCTCTTCGGTAATCTTGCGCATCTCACCCAGACTGAACACCTGGAAGCCGCCGGAATCGGTCAGGATCGGTTTCTGCCAACCATTAAAGTCGTGCAGATCACCATGCGCTTTAATCACTTCGGTGCCGGGACGCAACATCAGGTGAAAAGTATTACCCAGAATAATATGCGCACCAATCTCCTCGATATCACGAGGCAACATGCCCTTAACCGTGCCATAGGTGCCTACCGGCATAAACGCCGGTGTCTCCACCACACCACGGGGAAACGTCAATCGACCACGTCGTGCTCGACCGTCATCCGCAATTTTTTCAAACGTCATGAAGCATTCTCTGCTCATCATCAAGACTCCTGCTCAGAACCAGCGGGTGCCTTGCTGAGCAGCATGGCATCACCATAACTAAAGAATCGATAACGCTCTGCTATCGCCATTTGATAGGCATTCATCATCGTCGGGTATCCGGAAAATGCCGATACCAACATCAACAACGTAGACTCTGACAGGTGAAAATTGGTCACCAGCAGGTCAACGCTTTTAAATTCATAACCGGGGTAGATAAAAATATCTGTCTCCCCCTCAAAGGGCTGTATCTCACCACTGCGGCTAGCGGTTTCCAGGCAACGCACACTGGTCGTACCGACAGCCACCACACGACCACCGCGCGCCCGACAGGCATTAACGGCATCGCAGGTCTGTTGCGTCAGCTGCAGATACTCCGAATGCATATGGTGATCTTCGATGCTTTCAACCCTGACCGGCTGAAACGTACCCGCGCCAACGTGCAAGGTAACAAAGCTGGTTTCCACCCCTTTGCTGGCCAGACGCTCGAGCAGAGCATCATCGAAGTGCAATCCAGCGGTTGGCGCCGCTACTGCGCCTTCATGGAGGGCATAGACCGTTTGATAACGCTCACGATCTTCCAGCTCATCTTCACGCTCCATATAAGGAGGCAAAGGCATATGGCCGTGGCGCTCAAGCAATTCCAGCACCGGAGTTTGCTCATCAAAGCGCAGCAAAAACAGACTGTCCTGTCGCTCTACCATGGTGGCTTTCAGCTCACCTTCCAGTATCAGGCGGGTACCGGGCTTCGGAGACTTACTGGAGCGTACGTGCGCCAGCACCTGATAAGTATCCAGCACCCGCTCAACCAGCACCTCTATCTTGCCACCGGATTCTTTCTGGCCGAACAACCTGGCAGGAATCACCCGGGTGTTGTTCATCACCAGCAGATCACCGGGACAAAGCAGCTGCTCAAGATCAGCAAACTGGCGATGCGCCAACTCACCCGTTTCGCCATCCACGCACAGCAAACGACTGCTGCTACGATCGGTTTTGGGATAACGGGCGATCAACTCTTCGGGAAGATCAAAATGAAAATCACTGACTTGCATGGTGTATAGACGAGTATCCGGTTTAGGCTGATCATCAAGAGATCAAAAAGGGCGGGGATTTTACCGAAAAATTTCCCCCGGCGCCATGCCAGCTGCACTACGTGATGATAACGGTAATTATAATGATCTGTTTACGGCTTATTGACCTGCCATCCAACTTTGATATACTGCGCCCCGCCTGACCGGTCAGCACTAGTGCAACCGACTCAGAACACGCAGAAACAACTGCGTGTGAGCGCACAGAATTATGCCAGAGTGATGAAATTGGTAGACATAGGGGATTCAAAATTTACCATGCCTACATATAAGCGTTTGATATATAAGGATTAAGTGCTTATTATTCGCTTGCAAAGTTTTGCAAAGAAAAACCAAGTTTAAGTGTCGGCTAGCCTGAACATTTAACTTACATTTGTACGTTGTAATTTTTGCCGGTGTGGTGAAATTGGTATACACGACGGATTCAAAATCCGTTGCCTTTGCGGGCGTGGCGGTTCAAGTCCGCCCACCGGTACCACTGAAGAAAAAGGGGTTACGAGAAATCGTAAGCCCTTTTTTATTTTTAACCATACTTACCTACCTTATGAATTCATAAGTCAGGCAAGTGCCTCATAAAATTCGAGCGCTACTCCTCTACGTTGCGTCCCCCAGGAAACCATGGGGATGCATAGCCTTAAGTTCCACAAGCTTCAACCGGCCTCCAGCACAGGAGGTAACAATGAAATTTTTAACAATATTCGAATTGGCAGCCCGTAGTGATAGTGAGCTACATGCCACTTACAGACAGATATTCAACGAACTGGCACAAAGTGAGGAAGATTCAGCGGAAAGACGCAATGCTCTGGCATCACTGAAAAACATTAAAAGAACACTCCATTCAAGGCCACCACGGCCTTGATATTTCTTATCGGAAAACACCGAAACACTTGAACTGCTGAGCTACAGTAAAGCCGGACAACACAATAAGCTAAAAACAGTAACGCACAATAAGCTAAATATGGGATAACATAAGAAGCGAGAAACAGGAAAGATTGATATGGCTAACCCACAAGAAAAACTGGCAGGCTCTCTGGAAGTCCTAAACGAATTGCAGGATAAAAATATCTATGCAATCCGCTCCAAAAATATAACCAGAACTCACAGAGAGCGCCTGCTCAAAAATGGATTCTTGCAAGAGGTCATGAAGGGCTGGTACATACCATCAAGACCTGATGTGCCAACTGGCGAAACTACATCATGGTATGCCAATTATTGGGGGTTTTGCCAATCCTATCTAAATGAAAGGCTTGGCAAGGATTGGTGTTTATCTCCAGAGCAATCCATAAGCCTCCACACGGGAAACTGGGTAGTTCCCAGACAACTTCTAGTTCGGTCCCCGAAAGGTCGAAACAATCCGACATCACTTCTTTGTGGAACATCCATATTTGATGCGCGCTTAAAACTACCTGATGCTCAAGACCGGGAAGAAAAACAAAGACTTCAAATCGTCTGCCTACCCGCTGCGCTAATAAACAGTTTCCAAAGACAATTTACAGCTCAACCTGTGGAGATGCGTGCAGCATTATCCATGATTACAGATGCTTCAGATATACTGTCAAGATTACTGACTGGCGGTCATAGTAAAATTGCAGGTCGATTAGCCGGTGCTTTTCGAAACATCGGCCGAGAGCAAATTGCCGATGATATTGTACAAACAATGACCACTGCTGGTTACACCATCAGCGAAAACGATCCGTTCATAGAAAAAACTCCATTCTCCTTTAGTATTAGAGAAAATTCTCCATACGTTAATCGGCTGAGAATGAGCTGGGAAGCTATGCGAGAACCAATTTTAAAGCATTTTCCATCGCCCCCCGAAACAGAGACTGACAATAAGAAATATATTCAACAGCTAGATGATGTATATGCCACTGATGCGTATCATTCTTTATCCATTGAAGGCTACCGTGTCAGCCCTGAACTAATAGAAAGAGTTCGCTCTGGAAGCTGGAACCCTGATTCGATAAAAGAAGATCGCGAACAACGAGATGCCCTTGCAGCCAGAGGATACTGGCAAGCTTTTCAAGCCGTCAAAAAGAGCGTGGAACAAGTACTAGACGAAGCAAATTCAGGAGACGTATTAGCCAAGGATCACGGCAATTGGTATAGAGAACTATTTGCCCCAAGCGTTACTGCCGGTATTCTTCAACCGGCCGATCTTGCCGGTTATCGTAATCACCCTGTGTATATTCGCCGGTCGCAACATGTTCCGCCAAACTATGAAGCGGTTCGCGAGCTAATGCCTGCCTTTTTCGAATTACTAAAAAACGAAACTGAGCCCGCTGTCAGAGTTATCCTGGGACACTTTATTTTTGTATTTATTCACCCCTATACAGATGGTAATGGCCGTATAGGGCGTTTTGTCATGAACCTGATGCTTGCCTCCGGCGGCTACCCATGGGTTGTCGTACCGGTTGAAAGGCGTAGCGAATATATGGAAGCACTGAAAGCCGCAAGCGTCCATCAGAACATCGAACCATTTACAAAATTCATTGCGTCTTTGCTGTAAGACAAATACATGCCACTTGGTAAGTAACGCCTTTTTTTCCAGTTCTTTTTCTTATATCTGCCATGATTCTCCATATCTTACCTACCGGATTTTATCAAACGTTTCCTTTAGGCTGGATGGATTTACATGTGAATTCTTTTCCGCGTCGATCTGACAACGGCTGTATATCTCCACTAAAGTACCTTTTTCAATCTTCAATTTTTTGTCTATAGGGTCAACGAAAAAGGGGAGCTTTCGCTTCCCTTTCGCATCCAGATCTGCCGCCCGTTTCATCTGGCGATCATTCAACTCGATGCCCATTTCAGACAGAACCTGACGCGCCTTTTTCAAGTCTATGTAATTCGGAATCTTCATTGCCCCCTCCTTGCCTGGCAAACGATCGCAGAAGTTATGTTTACATAATCATTACAGCCTATAGGTGCTTAACAATTCGTTAAATTGGATAGCCGACTAAGTGCACATACCGAAGTTCCTGACATGGGCTAACCCTGGGCTAAAGACGTGAATTACAGTGGTGGTGGTTGTGGCTCAGGAAGCCCACAGCTAATGTTGCTCGTAAGATCACCGCAATTCTCAATATTTTGGGGTGCTACACGCTTGGGCAGCCCCAAATTTAGCGGCGATATTTTCTCAAAACATAAGGATATTGAATTCCAGGAACATGTACTCATAAGAAAACACTTGAAATTGTCCCTAAATGTCTCTAATCTTAATTAAAGGACATAAGAGACAGAAATGACACAACAAACAAAATCAATAATAACAGCCATCCTGGACATTCTGGCACAACATCCAGAAGGTTTAAGCCGTGGCGAGATATCAAAAAAGTTAATTAATGACATAGAAAACAAAACACTACAACGTAGGCTAGCTACTTTAGTGGGGTCTAGTCGAATACGTAAGGAAGGCGACAGGAGAGCGACAAAGTACTTTCCATTAGGGACAGAAATAGAGCCAAAAAAGGACAATATCCATCCCATATTCTCGAATGATTGCCTGGAAACACTGAAATATCTTGATCTCCCCCTCCATTCAAGAGCAATTGTGTCCTATAACAGAGCCCATCTAGACAAATATGTCCCTAATGAGACACATTATCTCCCATTAGAAGCAAGGGCTCGGCTAGAGGATGCAGGTAAAAGAGCCGATAAAAAACTCGCAGCCGGAACCTATGCAAAACAAATATGTGAGCGCCTACTCATTGACCTGTCCTACAATTCCAGTCGCTTAGAGGGCAACACCTACAGCCTCATAGACACAGAAAAGCTTGTGGTAGAAGGTATCACCGCCGAAGGTAAGATACACGAAGACAGCGTGATGATCATAAACCACAAAGAGGCGATCTTGTTTTTGGTCGAAAACGCAGAAGAAATAGAGCTCGACCCTTTTACCATCTTCAACTTACACAATCTCCTCTCACAGGACTTGCTGACAAATCCTGAAAGCTGCGGCAACATTCGAAAAATTGAAATTAATATCAGGAAATCAAATTATAGGCCTTTGAACAACCCTCACCTGATCAGAGAGTGTCTGGAGTTGCTGCTGCTCAAAGCACGAAAAATTGACGACCCGTTTGAACAGAGCTTCTTTATTCTAGTGCATATGTCCTACTTACAAGCCTTTGAGGATGTTAATAAACGAACAGCACGCCTGACTTCGAACATCCCCTTTATCAAAAAAAACTTATGCCCTCTTAGCTTTACCGATATTTCGAGAAACGATTACAGCGCTGCGATGTTGATGATTTATGAGACAAACAATGTAGCACCCATGGTGGAATTGTTTTGTTACGCCTACCTGCGCTCCTGCGAACAATACCAAGCCGCTAAAACGGCACTGGGAGAAATTGACGCCTTCCGCGTTCAATACAGGCAACAGCGCAAGCAGGTTATGGGGCAAGTGATCAAACATGGCTTACACGGCAAGGAAATAGAACAGCACATCGGCAACTACTGTCAGGAAAATACCATCGAGCAAAACGATAAATTTATCGCCATGGCACTCACTGATCTTGGCAGCCTACATGCCGGTGCCATTATCGGACTCGGCATTACCCAGCAGCAGTATGAAGCGTGGCGCGAAGAAGAATAAATCGATTGTTTCTATGCAGATTGTCAGCATCCAGAGAGATTCGCACCGCCTACAGCAAAGTAGTACACTTTCTACAATCCACAGCGGATTGGAATAGTCTTATTGGTTAAATATCAATAAGTTACAAGGCTCTGCGAGTGCATAGAATGTGTGGGTTCGAGTCCGGCCTCTGACCATCTAAAAAAGCCTTGCTTCATAGCAGGGCTTTTTTGTGCCTGAAATTTGGAACTGATGCTTAAATAAGAAAAGACACAGGGGATTCGCTTTCAATAATACCCACGTCCGTTAGAAATAACGTGCCGGTTCGAGTCCGGCCTCTTACCCTTCCTTTCTACAATTCCTTTTACCTATCCTTTATGTCGCTCAATGCTGCATCGGCAACACTGCTAAGAATGCTATTTTAAGCGCGCCTCTTTCGGTAAATAGCCAAACTGTTTTTTAAATGCCTGGGCAAAATGCCCCAAGTGACTGTAACCCACCATATACCCCGCATCCATGACGCTATGCTCGCCGGAAATAATCAGTCGTCTTGCCTCTTCCATGCGCTGTTGCTGGAAGTATTGATATGGCGTGGCATCGTATACTTGTTTGAACAGTTGACGAAATTTGTCGCGCCCCAGCCCAACTTGTTTGCATATATTCTCCAGGCTAGGAGGGGCTTGAAAATCGGACAACAATAAGTTATGCGCGTTATACAGGCGTTCAACATCTTTTGATCGCAGGCCCTTATGATATTGTGGATCACGCTGATCAAAACATTGGAATATTTCGCTGCAAATATTCAGTGTGTGAATCAACGATTGCCAGGGAGCATTTTCAGAAAAGTGTTTTTGGTCTAATAACCAATCAAAGTGGGTAAGCAGGGTCTGAGTTAAGTGCAGCCCGTAAAATTGTGGCTCACTCGATTGAATAAAAACTTCAACTGACGCCGATGGTTGAGTCAATACTTCTGCCCAAACTGAAGGTTTTAAACGGATCAAAACGGAGCGCATTGACCCCATGCTTTGAAACAAATGATTGAGAACCAGATGGTGGTTATATAAGTAAGCCATCGAGCCGCGATCACGTCTGCGAGTTTCTTTTACACCAGCTCTTAAGTTGGTTGGTGAATCTGTTAGAAGAATGGCCCACATTGGCGAAGACGCATCTGCAGATCTTTCGTAGTGCAGGGGGCTAAGCAGTTGTCCGTCCCAGCATATCAGCTCAATTCCTGCCGTCAGCTGTTCTCCCCACATCCGACCCGTGGCCACATTGCCGTCCATCTCGTAGCAGTAGTCACTGACAGCTTCAGCCTGAAATAAATTAGCCAACACCCTCAGCACATCGGTTAAAGAGACGTCGGCGCCGGGAAGTTCTTTATATAAGGGAGGGAGTTGCTCAGTCATTATCATTGCCTAAGTCTTTTATGGATATTTTCACCGGTTTTTAGGCTAACTATGGCCTATTTATACGTAGTATAGTGCTGTTGATTGAAAAGTGTTCGATTTGTAAAAACCCCTAACCTCGGAATATAAATATGAGAATAAGCCAATACTTAGCCGCATTTATTGCCGCTGGCACCCTGATTTTAGCTCCGCTGACCCAAGCCCAACAAAAACCGACTGATGAGCATGTTGAAAAAATGGCCTATTTGTCGGGCTTGGATGTTTATACCTTCGGCTTTCCATTGGTTTACATGGAATTGCTGAGATACGAAAACACTAACGTCTATAAAAACAAGGTGACGCCTTACCACTCTGAGGATCAGTGGTTTCATAACAC
>JAUXFT010000234.1 GCA_030622755.1 Aestuariirhabdus sp.
AGCGGGGTAATCCAACGCTTTAGTCTTTAACCTGACTCGGAGTTAACGCGCCGAGTCAGGTGCTCTCAAGGCCATTCTTTCAGCGGCAAAAGCGAACCACTCGGTGACTTCCTGTGCCAAAAAAGCCCCTTTATCTAGTAGAGACCTTTGTCAAGCAATCTGGCCTTCTGCTCCTCATATTCAGCCTGAGTCAAAATACCATCATCGAGTAATGCTTTTAGATCTCGCAGCCTCGTGGCCGGACTCTCTTCAACTACAGCACCAGCGGGAACAGGAATATTATGGATTCGCTTATAGGCGATCGCTTCTATTCTGTAGAGATTATCAAAACAATCTCCCCTTTGGTGCGGCTTGGTCACTTTGGTTACTTTCGCGTAGTCGCCACCTATTTCATAGGTTCTGTTCTGGAGCTTAATCAATGCTCTTTCTGCAGTACCCTCATAGCCAATATTCCCACAAAACGCCCCATCAGTGCCGGATATCTTATCAATCATTCCGTAATCTTCTCCGGGATCGGCCTCGTCTACTTGCACCTGGTCTGACCCGGGAAACTGCCGAACTGGAGGGGATGATGAACACCCCACTAAAAAAATACAAAGGCACAATGTAGCTAAAAGCGTTGATCTCATACTAACTCCTAAAGTTATAAATCTAAGCTCTAACGAACTGGACAGCCAGTGGGAATAGCTCTAATCCAGAACAACGGCTTATTTTACTTCCTTGAATAAATTTATAAGTACAACTCGGCTCGCTGGGAGTGAGTCAACTGAACATGCATTACTCCACATCACGATACCAGATTTTTTTGTTACTTGAAGTAGTCCGGAGATAATCAGGCTAGAAAGCATAATTTAATATTCGCAAGTTCTCCCGTAACGCTCATCAGGCAGAAGATTTACTGAACACATGGGCTGCTGTCACCGCTTGAAACATAGCTGGGTTTTTCGCTTGAATCAGTATCGAAACGATCGGCTTTTCATCGAACTGATCCTCCATGGCAAAGCCATGACAGGTAAAGCTTTTTTGTACGTAGAACGGTTGCGAATGCGCTGGATGCAAAAAACTGGTTCTGGGCACGGGCGACTTTGGGCATCAACTCTCCTTCTACCAGAAAGCCGGCTTTAGGGTCTGCACAATCGATCGTGATTTATTTTCCTTAAGAACCATGATGGACCTGCTTTTAAAAACGACATCCAACATAAGGATATGCTCAGACAGGCTCCAGGGGTTTGTCTAGATACCTGTCTGAACGAAAACTATTTAATCCTTAGGAAGGCTCCGTATAACGCCCCACTTCACCGCAATCACGACAGCGCATGCTGTGACGAAAAGGCCATAACGGAAATTGCATAAAGAGGAACATCAGGAAAGCACTGCGAACACCCACTGAATAGGGCTCAAGTTCAACACTTCCGCAGGCATCACAACGGATCGTTTGGATCGGGGCTTCGTCATCCGCGACGATCATGGTATCGGCGGACAGATCTTCTGCAAGAATCATTCGCGCACGGGACAGATCCTGAGGCTTAACCTGAACCTTGACGCCGCCCAGCGCATCGGAATACAACCACTGCATGGTGATGGTGTGCTCATCGGCGACGTAAGCCTGGATACCATCAACCTCCAAACGCGCTCTGGCTATCTGCGCTTCATAAGGAAAAGAGTAACTGGCTACGGTCATTAACATCTGGAGATCACCTTCAAAAAGTTTCAATACTGCCTGCGACTATTCCCCCCAGCAACACTCTGATCTATATTATGGCAGTTGATTTAACCGCTGGTTCGACTGTTTATTTATCAGCTCACTCCACCGCTCTTTCGGTTGCTCTTTCAAGAACAACAGCAAACCAACCTATTCATTATATTTACAGCCACTTCTACAAGAATAGTACATCTCAAATATAGGTATATTCCCTCATTCATCTGGCGCCAGCCACACGTTGCGATCTGCTACAATAGTGCCTTTCCGATATTACCCCTGTGAGCTTACCGTGACCGATACCGCCTTCTCTGCGCTGCCCCTGCCTGCGACGTTGCTCGATACCCTGCAACAATTAGAGTATGAGCAGATGACCCCTATCCAGGCACAGGCGATTCCTCTTGCATTGGAAGGTCGTGATCTTATTGCCCAGGCCAAGACCGGCAGCGGAAAAACTGCGGCGTTCGGTATTGGATTATTACTGCGCATCAAGCCGGTCATGTTTCGGGTCCAGTCGCTGGTGCTGTGTCCGACGCGCGAACTGAGCACCCAGGTCGCAAAAGAGTTACGCCGTCTGGCGCGCTTTCAGCCAAATCTGAAAATCGTCACCCTCTGCGGCGGCCAGCCTATCGGTCCGCAAATTGGCTCGCTGGAACATGGCGCGCACGTAGTTGTTGGCACACCGGGTCGTATTGAAGATCACCTGCGTAAAGGCACATTGCATCTCGATGCGGTAAAAACACTGGTACTGGACGAAGCTGACCGCATGCTCGACATGGGCTTTATCGATGCGATCGAAGGCATCATCGGACACATTCCTC
The DNA here is from genome assembly GCA_030622755.1 of Aestuariirhabdus sp. Lineage (GTDB taxonomy): Bacteria > Pseudomonadota > Gammaproteobacteria > Pseudomonadales > Aestuariirhabdaceae > Aestuariirhabdus. The sequence continues at coordinate 2,521 of JAUXFT010000234.1, forward strand.
CTGCTCGCCAGACACTGCTGTTTTCGGCGACCTACCCTGACCAGATTCGTGACCTCAGCACTCGTTTCCAGAAAGACCCAATGGAAGTCAGCGTCGAGACAGTACACACCCACAATCAAATAGAGCAGTTGCGCTACCCGGTTTCCAACAAGGAAAAGAGTTCCGCGCTGCTCAAGCTGCTGGGGCATCATCGTCCTGGCTCTTGTTTGGTATTTTGCAACACCAAACAGCAATGTGCAGATGTCAGTGAATACCTCAGGCAAAGCGGTTATAGCGCCAGCGCGCTGCACGGCGATATGGATCAGAAAGATCGTGATCAGGCGCTTATCCAGTTTGCCAATGGCAGCTGCCTGACACTGGTCGCCACCGATGTTGCCGCGCGCGGACTCGACATTAATAACCTGGCAGCAGTGGTCAATTACGATCTACCCCACAACGCCGAGACTTATGTACACCGTATTGGCCGTACTGGCCGCGCCGGCAAAGAGGGACTCGCCCTGAGCCTGTATGGTGATCGTGAAGGTCATAAGATCAAGGCGATAGAAGATTACTTCAAACAGCATATGACCATTGGTGAGCTGCATACCCTGAACCAGAACAGTGTGCCTTTAGTGCCCGAGATGACCACGCTGTGCATCGCCGGTGGCCGGAAAGACAAGGTACGCCCTGGTGATATCCTCGGTGCCCTGACCGGTGAAGCCGGCATCGATGGTGGCGAAGTCGGCAAGATCGACATTCTCGATCGGGTAGCCTTCGTAGCGATCCGTATACAGAGTGCCAAGACGGCCCTGGGTCGTTTGATTAATGGCAAGATCAAGGGACGCAAATTCAAGGTAAGACCGCTGTAAAGGCTATGGTCTTACTGGCAGATCAACCTCCCGGTTAGCTTTACAAAAACGGCTTATCCCATTTGTGGCGCGTGGTTCTGGGTTGCCATTGCCACCAGCTGTGCGGGTCTTCGGTTACCTGTTCGCGGGTTTGAAAAATATCCCGGGGCACCAACCAATCCGGGTTTTAGATTTGACCAGTATCCGCTAAAAAACTGCTCGCATGAGCGTTAAACCAGCAGGCTAAATTACCCGGTAACATAAATATCGGCTGCTTACCGTGCACATCCACGGGGCCAAGCAGCGGCACAGAGATCCCCTCCTCTACCTCCACCTTGCCCACAGCACACTTATCAAATTCTGCTCAAAAATAGCCCCTAAGCTAATTTGCGTGCACCTTGCCGGTGCACCAACCCAATAA
>JAUXFT010000194.1 GCA_030622755.1 Aestuariirhabdus sp.
GCGGTTCCCGTGCGGATCATGACCGAAGCGTATGTTCCTACAATTAATTCGACACCTTCTGGCAATGTGCCCAGTTCAACGCGTACCGGAACCCGCTGAGGCTGGCGGATCCATTCGTAGGCGGCGCTGATCTTGGGCAGCCCCTCGCCGCCGGTACTGCCATCTGACTGGTAAACACCCCAGCCTCTGCCGGTAACGCGACCCCATATCGGCGTGTCCTGATGCCCCATCAAGGTGACAATAGCGAGATCGCCGAGCTTCATGTTTTGTAAATACTGTTCCTTGAAGAAGCCATAGACCCAGTAAGTGCTGGTATCGATCAGTGCCACTAACTCGCTGTTGGCGGTGGCATGGTCACCCAGGCGCAGATTCATATTGGTGATGTAACCATCGACGGGTGCTACCACGTCGGTGAATTCGAGTTCCAGGTGAGCGTGGTGAACAGCCGCCTTGGCTCTGCGCAGGCGGGCATTGGTGTCACCAAAGGCGCCGTGTCTGGCCTTGTCTTTAGCCAGGTCAGCAATCGCTTGCAGGTGGGCGGCTTCAGCTTTTCTTACTTCGGCGTGGGCCCCTTCGAGCCTTGCTTGCGCTGCGGTTACATCGGCTTCTGCCTGATCCAGTCGTTCCCGGGAGGTAGCTCCGCTCGACAGCATCCTGGCGTAGCGTTTGAATTCCGCCTGATAATCCTTCAAGCGTGCTTTCTTTCCGATAACCTGTTGTTGGTAATAGGCGATGTCCGCTTCGGTGCGTTTAACCGCTGCTGCTGACGCATCTATCTGAGCCGCCAGGGCTTCAATTTGGTCGATCGTCTCGTCGAGCTCCGCTTCCTTGTAATCCAGCTCTGACTGAAAGGTCCTGGGATCAATCTTGAACAGCGGAGTGCCTGTTTTAACAAACTGGTTATCGATGATTGGCAGATCAACGATGGTGCCGGACACGCGAGGTGTTATTTCGACCACCTGAGCCATGACCTGGCCGTTGCGGGTCCAGGGGTTGGCCATGTAATCCAGGTATTTATAAACGACAGCGATGACAGCGACGAGCACAATCGAGCTGGTTGCTATGATTCTGGTTTGTTTGCTTACTGTTGTTGTCATGAAGGAATGACCCAAAAGCTAAAAAGAACGGTGTAGATGGCCCATAACGAAGCCATTACCAATTGTGGGTAAAGAAAATAGTGGGAGAGCCGATAGCGCCTTATAAAGTAGATCGTCACGATCAGCATGATGGCACCCAGGGTGCCATTTACAAGCACAGGGGGGAAGTAGACGCCTGCAATCTCAAATTCGCCAGGAATGAAGCGCATATCCGCCATTAGGTTATTTCTCCTTGTGTAAGGCTTAGGGCCTTACGCTTCCTTTTATTTCTGCTGCCCAACGATCAAATCAACAAGAGAGTATTGAGCTGATGGTATGTGTGAGCCTGTCCAGAAAAATACCCTGTATCGTGTGGGGTAAAGATCCCTTTTACTCGATAGATTGGCCGGTTGAGGCTGGTGTGCCAGAGCGTTATTCCTGAAAGAATCATATAATCTATCGGGTTGGGGTACAACGTCATCTGCTGGATAAAATGCAGTTAGGGAGTGCAGAGGTGGAGGCGCCTCATTTAATGGGGTGTTAGGCGTCGGATGCTGTGGAAAATCACTGCCGTGTTTTGATAACTCTGGTGATGATGTAGAACGATCGTCACCTAATGTTTTTCTCTTCCTTTTCATGTTTGCAGACATTGCACCAGAATTGATTGCATCAGGTTCGTCTTTTGGTTTCGTTTTTATTTTCAGCTCCGTGAGTTTGTCAGGCTGATGTTAAAAATATCGTAGTTCTGGAAATGACAGCGTTGATGTGTTCGAAATCAATATCGTGACAGGGATGCGTACAAGGCGTTTTTTAAGCCGTCTATCTCAGGTTTCTCTCGGCATTGTTGGCCGCCGTTACAATGGAAAGTGATATCTCAACAGAATGGCTGATACTTTTTGGGGTTCTATTTGCCGGGGTTCTATTTGTTGGGGTTATATGGCGGTTACTATCATGGCCGGTTTGAAAGTGGACTGCCTGCTGGCGTTATGTTTTGTGTCAGTGTTGCTCGCAACAACTTATAATGTTTTTCAGGGCGCTCCGGCCCTGTAAGCCTATAGTAAAAACCAGAGTTAAAAAGAGGCTGGCAGCATACGCCAACCTTTTTTAAAGCGGTCATGTTGTTTTAATTATTCGCTCTGCAAATCTTCTTAGGTAGCTAATTTCGATTTTGTGCTTATGCCTGATTCCACGGCATGCGGCTTAATAGTATTCCCATCCCGCAAGTATCGGTAATGCCGGCAAATACCAGGCCGGCGCCAACGAACCCGGACAATCCAAATCCAGCAGGGTGAACCAGGAAGCCAATGACTACGCCGGCAAGAACCAGAGAGCCCGCAGCGATGCGTACCTGTCGTTCCAGTGGGATGATTTTTCGTCCTGCGGTGCTCTGAAGTTGATCTGTCGTACAGGAAGCAAGGCCGCCTTCAACCGTGCAGACAGGTATAACACCATTTAATTGTGTGGCAGCCATTTGACTACGTTTACCACTGGCACATATCAGATAAATCGTGGCGTTTTTTAGTTTGAGTTCGTCACAAAGGGACTGAATGCGCTCCGGGGTGCACCCGGACAGTGGCAAATTGATGCTGTTGGGCCAGTGTCCGGAGGCATATTCAGCCGGTGTGCGTACATCCAGATAAAGGGCATGTCCATCGGCGTTAGCCATCTGGTCGAGGGTGACTTGTTGAATACTCATGGGTGAAACTCCAAAAAAAATAGGTCTTTGATAGATATTATTCGGGGCAAAATAGCCCTTTTAACACTTCGATGATGCGTATGGCATGATCACCTTGCAGGCGATAAAAGACTGTTTGTGCTTCCTTGCGAGTAGTCACCAGTCCTGCTTTACGGAGGCTGGATAAGTGTTGCGATAAAGCCGACTGGCTTAGCGGTACTTTTTCGTTAAGCTCGCCAACGGACATCTCGCCTTCGATCAGCGTGCATAGCAGCATTAGCCTGTTCTGATTGGAAAGTTGGCTCAGTAGTGCTGAAGCCTCGCCTGCCTTTTCTGCCAGTGCTGATAGATCCATCGAATTGCTCATAAAGAGATCCTGCTTTAAAGAGTTGGAATTGTATTAGATAAATCTAATTTAGTAAATAATAATATTATGGCAGTGTTAAGGTCAAGGATAGAGAAGCCTGTCTAGTTGTAATAGCTTGCGGTGGTTTTTCAGAATTTCGGTTTTCACTAATAGATCTGTTTGAGTTTAAGGTGCAGTAAGTAATTTGATTTTGTCTTCATTCTTTCAAAATGATTGAAATACTGTAGTGGGGAATGATTTTCTCTCGGTCTAAATAACTCTATAGAGAGTAGAAAAAGGTTTTTATCCTAGTGACTCTACAATATCCTTAATCTCTTAGCTTGTAAGTTTATAAATGAACGTGCCGTATGCGTAATCTAGCCGCGTAAAAGTCGGTTGTGGGTGAGCAGAGGTGTTCTACATGCAATTAATTACTTTTGAGTGTAAGCAGGTTTGTTGATGTTCAATAATTTGTAATTAATGATTGAAGCAATCGTGAAATAGTAAAAGCGCATATCTAAGAGGTTTTCATGAAGTATGACTATGAAGAAGTTATAACGGTTAACGGTCATAAAATGAGGGGTATTAAAGGAGATTTTATGACCAATAGAATCAAGAGTCGGGGGCTTTACGAGAAGCTCACTCTTGATTTCCTAAGAGGTTACCTGCGTCATATAACGAAACCCGTAATTTTAGATATAGGTGCCAATATAGGGAATCATACCCTGGATTTTTCCACCTATGCAGGAAAAGTATATTCCTTTGAGCCAATCAATTTTGTATATGACCTTCTGCAAAGCAATGTTGCCGTAAATGATATAAAAAATGTAATAACGGTTAACAAAGCCTTGTCGGATAAAGAGGGGGCTGATGAAATCCATCTTTGCGATCACAATATAGGAGCATCTTCTATATCTTTGGCGCGGGGTAAAGGCACGATGGTTGAGGTAAAAAAAATAACGGGCGATTCATTTTTTAATAAAGAGAACCTGGCATCACTTGATTTTATAAAAATAGATGTAGAGGGACATGAAAAATACGCCCTGAAAGGCTTAATGAATACCATTAAAAAACATAAGCCTTTGATATTGATGGAGTGGAATGAACCTGAGGCGTGTAGAGACTTTAACTCTGATGGTCTTCTTGATCTTCTGATGGATATTTATGAAGTAAAAGTAATCGGTACTAATCGTGATCCTGGATATTGGGCCCATAAACCGGCGGGTAAGATTCGTCGCAAGCTTACCAAGATATTTAGAAAAAAAGCAGCTGCTCTATATGACTTTGATAAGAACCAGACTTACATGAATATACTTTTCATACCAAAATAAACAACAAAGAGCATAGAAAATAACCCGATCCGGCTTTTTCGCAGTAGGGCAACTCTAAGTCCGACAGACTCCTGGAGGGTTAATCTGAACCTTGTCCCTGTTGCCAGGGAGCAACTGATCACTTAACGAAAACGAATCAACAACTCCCTCTCGTTCATTACTCCACCCGATAACAAATTCTGATCACTGTGGGTCGAGGTTCGTATTGGTGGCGTCAAATCTATTGTTAAAAACATTGAATCACTATTTTGTAATGAAACAGGTTGGTTTTTGAATTTGGGTTCAATTATTTTTTATGAAGATTTCTTTTGGACCCAAAGATCTTAAAAAACCTGTGAATCACTAATCCTTTTGAAGGTTGTACTCACTATGGGGTGGCTTAAGATTCTCCTGCTTTCAGTATCTCCTTGAACGCACACATGCTGCGATTAAATGGCTGTCGCCACAAAGCTTGACATGAATCATTTTTAAATGTTGTTTCGTGAGATACGGTCGTTAATGCGTGAAAATAATAAATTCAAATAGTTCCTGAACTCGAAGTTAAAGGAGTGATCGTGGATACACATGCAGCTTTATATAAGCAGGGGCAGGCTCGCCTTGAATTGCTCCGTAACCTAAAACCCCGACAAAGCAATTCTCTCACCGAGAGAATGAATGATCTTGATATTTCCCGCCGTGATTTTATGACATGGACCGCAACAGTTACCACCATGCTGGCGCTACCTCTGCCCTTTAGCATGCTGGTTGCAGAGGCGGCTGAGTTGGCTGATAGGGTCCCGTTGGTGTGGTTACATCTGGCCGAATGCACAGGCTGTTCTGAATCACTTATCCGTGCCGACACTCCGAATATCGATTCGCTGATATTTGATCATGTTTCTCTTGAGTACCATGAAACCCTGATGGCCGCAGCAGGCCATCAGGCAGAACAAAATCTTGAGAATGCGCTTAGGGATTACAAAGGCAATTACCTGTTAGCCGTGGAGGGAGCTGTCCCTACCGCCAATAACGGTGCCTATCTCACTATCGGTAATAAAGGACACACCGGGTTGCATCTCGTCAAAAAAGCGGCCGAAGGTGCTGCAGCGATTATCTCTGTCGGTACTTGCGCCTCTTTTGGCGGAGTTCAGGCGGCGGCACCGAACCCTACCGGTGCGAAGGGGGTGCATGAGGTGGTTAATAAAACCGTGATCAACCTTGGCGGTTGCCCACCAAGCGAGAAGAATATCGTCGGTACCCTCATGTATTACATCATGTTCGGTAAGCTACCCGCACTGGACATGTTCAATCGACCGAAGTGGGCTTACGGTGCCCGGATTCATGATAACTGCGACCGGCGTGGCCGATTTGATGCAGGCGAGTTTGTCGAAACGTTCGGCGATCAGGGAGCAAAGAATGGTTACTGTTTGTATAAGGTTGGCTGTAAAGGACCTTACACTTATAACAACTGCCCAACCGAGCGCTTTAATCACCATACTAGCTGGCCGGTGATGGCCGGCCATGGCTGTATGGGGTGCTCTGAGCCTAATTTCTGGGACGAGATGGCCGACTTCGAAAAACCTCTCGGCAGACAATTAATTCATGGGCTGGACGCCACCGCAGATAAAGTCGGTGCC